>NZ_BAUJ01000061.1 GCF_000496695.1 Vibrio halioticoli NBRC 102217 | reverse complement strand
TGCGCTATTTCTGACCACTTACTTAGTGTGATTGGTATAACTCAACGTTTAAAACAATAATAATTCACGATCAGTTTCAAGGAATAATAGGTGATGAACAATTTTAGTGCTGTGATTCTGGCTGCGGGCAAAGGCACTCGCATGTACTCTAAAAAGCCAAAAGTACTGCATACATTGGCCGGTAAACCAATGGCAAAGCATGTTATTGACACGTGTGTTGGTCTAGAAGCTAACAACATCCATTTGGTGTTTGGTCACGGCAGTGAGCAGATGAAAGCAACGTTAGCACACGAGCCAGTGAACTGGGTTGAGCAACGCGAACAATTGGGTACTGGGCACGCTGTTGATCAAGCATCACCTCATTTTGCTGATGATGAAAAAGTATTGGTTCTTTACGGTGATGTTCCTCTTATCACCACAGAAACCGTATCGGCACTACTTGATGGCCAACCAGAAGGTGGCGTAGGGCTGCTAACGGTTGTTTTGGATAATCCTATGGGTTACGGCCGTATTGTGCGTGAGAACGGTTCTGTAGTGGCTATCGTGGAACAAAAAGATGCCACAGAAGAGCAAAAAACCATCTGTGAAATCAACACAGGTGTATTGGTTGCTGACGGTAAAGATTTAAAACGTTGGTTGTCTAACCTCAGCAATGATAATGCTCAAGGTGAATACTACTTAACGGATATTATTGCTGCTGCGCATAACGACGGCAAAAAAATTGAAGCGGTACATCCGGCTAGCGCTGTTGAAGTGGAAGGCGTAAATGATCGTCGTCAACTGGCTCGTCTAGAGCGTGCTTACCAGCAAATGCAGGCAGACAAACTGTTAGAGCAAGGCGTAATGCTTCGCGATCCTAGCCGTTTTGATCTACGCGGCTCTTTGCAATGCGGTATGGATGTTGAAATCGATGCTAACGTCATCATTGAAGGTAGCGTGACTATCGGTGATAACGTGGTTATCGGTGCAGGCTGTGTAATTAAAGATTGTGAAATTGATGACAATACTATCATCCGTCCATATTCAGTGATTGAAGATGCGACCGTTGGTGAAGAGTGTACTGTAGGGCCATTTACTCGTCTGCGCCCAGGCGCTGAACTGTGTAATGATGCGCACGTAGGTAACTTTGTGGAAGTGAAAAACGCCCGCATTGGTCAAGGCTCTAAAGCTAATCACTTAACTTACTTAGGTGATGCTGAAATTGGTGAGCGCACTAACATTGGCGCAGGTACTATTACTTGTAACTACGATGGTGCGAACAAATTCAAAACCAACATAGGTAATGATGTATTCGTGGGCTCTGACAGCCAGCTTATTGCTCCAGTGACTATTGCCGATGGCGCCACCATAGGTGCAGGTTCTACTGTGACTAAAAATGTCGGCGAAAATGAGCTGATCATTTCTCGCGCTAAAGAGCGTCGCATTGCTAACTGGCAACGTCCGGTAAAGAAGAAAAAATAGACTGAGCGTCATCGAAATATGGACTCAAAAATAACCCCGCTTTTAGCGGGGTTATTTTTTAATGGTTTGGTATTTCGTAGCGTCTTTCAAGCCAACGTACGCCTTGTGAGACCGCAAGTATCAACACTAAATACTCTAAAACTAGAAAGGTATAAATTTCTAGAGGTAAGTACTCATTAACCACCAGCTCATTGGCACGTCTAGTCAGGTCGCTTAAACCGATAACACTGACCAAAGATGACATCTTCAATATGTAGACAAATTGATTGCCTAAAGGTGGCAGTATTTGGCGTAGAGCTTGCGGGAATATCACCAAGCGCATGGTCTTCCAGTTGCTCAATCCTAATGAGTGCGCCGCTTCATGTTGCCCGCGATGAATCGCCTGAATCCCCCCTCTAAATACCTCTGCCATAAAGGCACTTTCAGCAATAGATAACGCAATCACTCCCGCCCAATAATGATCGAGAGAAATGTCCATTAACGTGGGGAGACCATAGTAGACCCAAAGCAATAGCACCAGTACGGGAATAGAGCGTATGGATTCGACGTAGACTCTGTTAACGCCGCGTATATAAGGGTTTTCTGACAGTGCCGGAAG
The DNA here is from genome assembly GCF_000496695.1 of Vibrio halioticoli NBRC 102217. Lineage (GTDB taxonomy): Bacteria > Pseudomonadota > Gammaproteobacteria > Enterobacterales > Vibrionaceae > Vibrio > Vibrio halioticoli. The sequence goes on along the minus strand of NZ_BAUJ01000061.1, from coordinate 29,886 downwards.
GGCAATAAAAAAGCCAATTAACATGGCAAAACACATACTAAGCAGCGAAACGCTAATGGTGGCACTAAAACCATCAATCAGAAATTTTACATTGGTTAGGCCTTGCTCCGTGGACGGATCAAGCACATACCATCCCCACTCATAGTCAGAACAACCAGTGAGAAAAACACAACAAAGTAACACAGTGAGAAGATTAAATTTCAAAATATGCCCATCCTTAAGCATACTGTTGACTAGAAACTGGTATGGTATCAGTACCACAAAGTAAACGTTACTGATTTTTAAAAGGATTTATGATGAAAAAGTTACTTTTAGCATTGGGGCTATCTCTTGTAACACTCTCTTCTGCCGTGGCAGAAACCAGTCGACTGCAAGAGATTTTAAGCAGTGGAGTATTAAGGGTCGGTACGACTGGTGACTGGAACCCTATGACCATGAAAAACCCGGCTGACAACAGCTATCGAGGTTTTGATATTGATGTAACCACCGAGCTTGCCAAAGATCTTGGGGTGAAAGTGGAATATGTGGCGACGGATTGGAAAACACTGGTCAACGGCATTACCGCCAACAAATACGACATCACAGGAAGTGCATCTCTGAATATGTCTCGCGCGAAAGTCGCCGGTTATAGCCAACCTTATTTTTACTTAGCCTTTGTGCCAGTAGTGCCGAAGAAAGATCTCGATAAATACTCCGATTGGGCTGACTTTAATCAGCCGGATATTAAAGTGGCCGCCACTCTTGGCACAGTGCAGGAGAAAATGGTGAAAGACTTTTTCCCACAAGCACAACACATAGTGATTGAAGCGCCGGCAAGAGATTTCCAAGAGTTATTGGCGCGCAGAGCGAATGTATCGGTAACCTCAAACGTAGAAGCGGCAACGCTGGTGGAGAAGTTTAAACAACTCGCGATAGTGCCCGTTAAAGAGCCGAAAAACCCAACGCCAATCTCTATGTTGTTGCCGCAAAAAGACCAAGTATGGATCAACTATGTGAATCACTGGGTTGAGCTAAAAACCACTCAAGGCTTCTTTGATAAAACAGCTAAGAAGTGGGGCTTAACGAGCTTATAGAGCTTTTTACTTACTATGATCTAAAAGGTAAAGCCTTACTTTAGGGCAGGAAGATCTTAAGCAAAAGGGAGCGAATATCGCTCCCTTTTCATTTTTAATGTGACCAATTAGTACGACTAAGCCGTCGCTTCAATCTCTTTTTCCCTATCAACCCCAGCGCCTTTATTTCTAGCTAGCCATAAGCCACCAGCAAGACCAAGTAAGCAAATTAGCATAGTCCAACCTGTCGCAATCAGTGCTTGTTGAGCAAACAGTGCCACCAGCATACTGGCAATACTGCTGATACAAATTTGAATGCTGTTTTGCAGCCCGGCAGCAGTTGCTGGGCTATGTTGAGCACTAGATAAAGCTCGATTCACGACGATTGGATAAAGTGCGCCGTTGGCGATAGCGACAAAACAAAACGGCACTAGAACTGGCCATATTGAAGTTAAAGTGCTTTGACTGGCAATAAATACCGTGACTACTGCAAAGGTAAATAACGTCAAAATAATGGAGATCACTTTCCCATCACCATAACGTTCCACACTCTTTTTACCCACGTATCCACCCACCATAAAAGCAATAGTTTGTGGGATAAAACTCATGCCAATATCTTTTGCCGAATACCCCAGTTGCGCCATGATTTCTGGCATACCGGTTAAATAGGCGAAAAACACCGCTGATGTGACAGAGAAGATCAGCACATTGCCGATAAAAATACGGTTTTTTACTAAACTGCCGAGATCGGTGCGCAAAGAAACGGTTTTGCTTGGCTTTGCTTCTGCAGGTTGCTTTACGGTGACAAAAAATAACATCGTACCAATAATGGCGAGCGTAGCAAAAATACTTTCCCAGCCTAAAGTGGTGTTGAGCAGCACACCTAGTTGCGGTGCTAGCGCAGGGGATAAGGCAACTAAGGGCATGATAGAGGCAAAGATGCGCTGGCGTTGCTCTGCGTGGTAGCGCTGAATCACTATGGCTTGCCAGATTACGGTTGGGGCACAGACACCGATGGCTTGGATAAATCGAAATGCCAGTAATTGCGATATGTTACTGCTCAAGGCAATCCCGACAGAGGCGAGGGTAAAAATAGCCAAGCCCAATGCCAGTGAGCGTTTAAGACCAAATCGGTCTGATAGTATTCCCCATGCCAATTGACCCATAGCAAGGCCGACCAAAAAGATACTTAATGACAGCGCGATAGGTTCAGGGCCAGTCGCAAAATCGGCTTGCAAGGTTTGAAATGCCGGCAGGTACATATCGGTTGCGATAAAGCCAAGCATTGAGAGTAGGGCGAGATACCCTAATTGTAATTTACTGATAGACATGAAAAGTTGCTTCAAAAATATGGATTGCGGGTATTCTAAATTGGCTTAACCAACAAATTAAACGCTAATATATGTAGTTATCTATCAAAAAATTTGAAAGCTAGAGTTTTACGTTATGTTATCTCAGAAAAATTTTGAACTGTTGGATGTAGTGGCGAGATTAGGCAGCTTTTCCGCCGCCGCCGAACACTTACACAAAGTGCCGTCAGCAATTAGTTATTCAGTACGTCAGATAGAGCAAGAGTTAGATGTGATCCTATTTAGGCGCTTACCTAGAAGAGTTGAGCTTACTCCAGCAGGAGAGATCTTTATTGAGCAGGTGCGATCTATGCTTCGTCAGATTGAAGAAGCGAAAGCACAAGCAAAACGTACTGCGCAAGGGTGGCAACAGACCTTAAGGATCACTTTAGATAACATCGTAAGGCTAGATAATTTACAGCACCTAATTGATGATTTTTACCGTCAGTTCGATTTTGCGGAGCTGCAAATCAATATGGAGGTTTTTAACGGTGCTTGGGAAGCCATAGCTCAAGAGCGTGCTGATATCGTGTTGGGAGCCACCTCTGCTATCCCTGTTAGCGGTGATTTTGGTATTAAAGACATGGGCAAGATGGAGTGGGTGTTTGTGTGCGCTTCCGATCACCCATTAGCAAGCAAAAGCCAATTACAGGTAGAAGATATCGCTTTGTACCCAAGTGTCAGTCTTGATGATACGTCTAGGGTGCTTCCTAAGCGTCACCAGACGTTATTCACCAATCAAAGGCGTCTTCTTACTCCGAATTGGCATACGGCGATACGTTGTATTAAAGGCGGTGTAGGCGTGGGGTTTGTTCCTGAGCATATTGCACACTCTTTGGTGAACGAAAAAACATTGGTGACTAGAGACATTGAGTTTCAGGCTCCGCCGAGTGAGTGTTGTATGGTATGGCGCAAAGACAGTAGCAATAAGCTCATTGAATGGATGCTGAATTATCTTGGTGACGAAGATAAGCTGCATAGAGACTGGGTGAGCAGCGAATAAAAAGGCAGCCATGAGGCTGCCTTAGTGTTTACTTTACGCTGTTAGCTAAGAAAGAAACGATAAGATGGGTTTTCAGACTCATCTTTATAGCCATAACCTAGCTCGTCTAAGTGACGAGAAAAACGTTCAATATCACCTTCAGTTAATTCAAATCCACACAACACACGGCCGTAATCTGCGCCATGGTTACGGTAGTTGAATAGGCTGATATTCCAATGCGTACCTAAAGTGCTGAGGAAGTTAACCAAGGCACCAGGATATTCTGGGAACTCAAAGCTGTACAATCGCTCTTTGATTGGATTTTTTGGTTTGCCACCAATCATATAGCGGATATGCAGCTTGGCCATTTCATCATCAGAAAGATCAACCACAGGGTAGCCACCTTGTTGTAGATCGTTAATGATGCTATCCAGTTCCGCTTGCCCTTCGTGCAAACGTACCCCGACAAAGATATTGGCTTGCTCATCATCGTTGTAGCGATAGTTAAACTCAGTCACCGCTCGACCGCCGATGATATTGCAAAATTCAAAGAAAGCGCCCGGACGTTCAGGGATAGTAACCGCCAGTAAACCTTCACGTTTTTCACCCAGCTCGCATCGTTCAGAGACGTAGCGTAGGCCGTGGAAGTTAGTATTGGCTCCTGACAATATGGTGGATAGCTTCTTATCTTTTAGCTCATTTTGCTCAGCAAATTTTTTCAAACCCGCTAGCGCAAGTGCCCCCGATGGTTCAGCGATAGCGCGAGTATCTTCGAAGATATCTTTAACCGCTGCGCAGATTTCATCGCTAGACACTGTGATGTGCCCATCGATGTTTTCATTACATAGACGGAAAGTTTCGCTGCCAATCTGCTTCACCGCAACGCCATCAGCAAACATGCTTACTTGGTCAAGGGTGACAGGATGACCCGCATCTAATGCCGCTTTCAAACAGGCTGAATCTTCAGGTTCTACCGCAATCACTTTGATGTTTGGCATCAGCTGTTTAACTAACACTGAAACACCCGCAGCTAAACCACCGCCGCCAACAGGGACGAAGATATAGTCTAGATTGCCGTTTTGCTGAATCATCTCCATACCGATTGTGCCTTGTCCTGCGATCACTAACGGGTGATCGAAAGGGGGGACAAAGGTATAGCCATGCAGTTCAGAAAGTCGCTCAGCTTCTGCTTTTGCTTCGTCAAAGTTGTTGCCGTGCAACACCACAGTACCGCCAAAGGCTCGCACAGCATCAACTTTGATGTCTGGAGTTGTCTTTGGCATCACTATGGTGGTGCTAATGTCTAACTTTGTGCCAGAGAACGCCATGCCTTGAGCATGGTTTCCTGCGGAGGCAGCAATCACACCCGCTTGTTTTTGCTCTTCGGTTAGGTTGGCAACCATGTTGTAAGCGCCGCGCAATTTAAAAGAGTGTACAGGCTGACGATCTTCACGCTTAATTTGCACCTGATTATTCAAACGTTCAGATAAACGAGGCATAGTTTGCAACGGCGTTAGGGTGGCAACTTCGTATATCGGTGCGCGCAAGATTTGGCGCAGATACTCTGCGCCAGATTTGAGATTAGTAAGACTCATAGCCTCACTCCTCAAACTTAGATTTGTCTCTTACCGCTCCTTTGTCTGCACTGGTTGCCATACTTGCGTAGGCTTTTAGAGCAAACGAAACAGCACGCTCACGAGAAACAGGTTTCCAACCTAGTTGGTCTTGTTTAGCGCGACGCTCAGCAAGTTCAGCTTCAGATACCTGTAGTTCAATCGTACGGTTTGGAATGTCGATAGCAATTTGATCGCCAGAGTTTACCAAACCAATGATACCGCCCGCTGCCGCTTCAGGAGAAGCGTGGCCGATAGACAAACCGGCTGTACCGCCAGAGAAGCGACCATCAGTCAGTAGCGCACACTCTTTGCCTAGCCCCATCGATTTTAGGTAAGTGGTTGGGTAAAGCATCTCTTGCATACCTGGGCCACCTTTAGGGCCTTCGTAGCGGATAATAACCACATCGCCCGATTTCACTTTGCCACCTAAGATGCCATCTACAGCGTCTTCTTGGCTTTCAAATACCACCGCAGGGCCAGTAAATTTAAGGATACTTTCGTCTACGCCTGCCGTTTTAACGATACAGCCATCGAGTGCAATATTGCCTTTCAGAACCGCTAGACCGCCATCTTGGCTATAGGCATTTTCTTTACTGCGAATACAGCCTTCTTTACGATCGTCATCCAGAGTTTCCCAGCGGCAATCTTGTGAGAATGCTTTGGTAGTACGGATGCCAGCAGGGCCTGCGCGGAAGAAGTCTTTTACTTCTTGTGATTCAGTTTGCATCACATCGTAGTGCGCCAGTTGCTCTTCCATAGAAAGACCTAGCACAGTGCGAGATTGATTGTTGAGTAAACCAGCGCGGTTAAGCTCACCTAAGATAGCCATTACACCACCAGCGCGGTGAACGTCTTCCATATGATATTTCGGTGTAGAAGGCGCTACTTTACATAGGTTAGGAACACGACGAGACATTTCGTCGATATCTTGCATCGTAAAGTCGACATCACCTTCTTGAGCCGCTGCAATAAGGTGAAGAACGGTGTTGGTTGAACCGCCCATTGCAATATCAAGTGCAATCGCATTCTCAAAGGCTTTTTTGGTGGCGATGTTACGTGGCAGAGCCGATTCGTCATCTTGCTCGTAGTAACGTTTAGTCAGTTCAACAATGCGTTTACCAGCATTGATAAATAGCGCTTCACGGTCTGCGTGAGTGGCAAGCATTGAACCATTACCTGGCTGAGAAAGACCTAGAGCTTCGGTTAGACAGTTCATTGAGTTTGCAGTGAACATACCAGAACATGAACCACATGTTGGACATGCGCTACGTTCTACTTGTTCGCTTTGCTCATCAGATACTGTTGGATCGGCACTTTGCATCATGGCATCAACAAGATCGAGTTTGATCAGCTGATCAGAAAGCTTAGTTTTACCCGCTTCCATTGGGCCACCAGAAACAAAGATCACTGGGATATTTAGGCGCATAGAGGCCATTAGCATTCCCGGAGTGATTTTGTCACAGTTTGAGATACAAACCATGGCATCGGCACAGTGAGCATTCACCATGTATTCTACCGAATCTGCGATAAGCTCACGCGATGGTAGAGAGTACAGCATGCCGCCGTGACCCATAGCAATACCATCATCAACTGCGATGGTGTTGAATTCTTTGGCGATGCCGCCTGCTTTTTCGATTTCGCCAGCAACAAGTTGACCCATATCTTTCAGGTGAACGTGTCCTGGTACAAATTGAGTAAATGAGTTTACGACAGCGATAATAGGCTTACCGAAATCTTCGTCTTTTACTCCGGTTGCGCGCCATAGTGCGCGTGCGCCAGCCATGTTGCGGCCGTGAGTTGTAGTTGCACTGCGATAGATTGGCATAATGATTCCTTATTTCTCTGCGTCAGCTGGGTAAACGTAGTCTAACCAACCCCATTTATCTTCTGTTGTACCGTTGAATAGACCAAAATAGGTCTCTTGTAAGTCTTTAGTCACAGGACCGCGCTTACCTTCACCCACTTGAATCTGATCAACAGAGCGTACTGGAACGATTTCTGCTGCAGTACCTGTCATGAATACTTCGTCAGCAAGGTATAGCGCTTCACGCGCAATGTTTGCTTCAACAATTTCGTAGCCTTTTTCGCGAGCCAATACCATGATTGAATCACGAGTGATGCCTGGCAAAATAGCCGCAGTTGCTGGTGGTGTAATGATTACGCCGTCTTTTACGACAAAAATGTTTTCACCCGCACCTTCAGATAGATAACCATCAACACTTAGCGCAATCCCTTCATCATAACCGTGACGACGTGCTTCACCGCCAACCAGTAATGAAGATAGGTAGTTACCCCCCGCTTTAGCTGCGGTAGGGATGGTGTTTGGTGCTGCGCGGTTCCAGCTAGAGATCATCGCATCAACGCCATTTTCTAGCGCTTCTTCGCCTAAGTAAGAGCCCCAAGGGAAAGCGGCAATGATAAGTTCCATTTCACTGTCAACTGGAGGGCAAACACCTAGACCCACATTGCCCACAAAACCTAGTGGACGAATGTAAGCGCTGTCCAGTTTGTTTACACGGATAGTTTCACGGGTTGCTTCCATAATTTCTTCTACAGAGTACGGAATTGGGAAACGGTAGATTTTTGCTGAATTTTTTAGACGTTTTGCATGCTCTGGATGGCGGAAAACAACAGGCCCTTTAGGGGTGTTATAACAACGCACACCTTCGAATACTGATGTGCCATAGTGCATTGCATGAGTGAGCACGTGTACGTTGGCATCTGCCCACGGAACCATTTCACCGTTAAACCAAATATAATCTGCTGTCTTTGTAGCCATTGCTGCTTTCCTTATGCGCTCACTTTGTGCTGTAAATTGTTGTTAGGAAGTTCGTTGTTATCAATTTTGATGACGTCTACGCTAATTACATCCCACAATTTTTCAATTTGATTTGTTAAAAATGTGATAGGGCGTTCACTGTCAACGATGATTTCGACACTGGCGATTTTGCTTTGATGATTTTGTGTGCCAGCCACTTGGCGAACGATAAATCCACGGTGACGGACCACGCGTAATACGCGCTCCATAAGCACAGGTTTATCATCGGCTTTAATATCTAATAAGTATCTTTCCATGGGTGCCTCTATTAGGTGTTCTCTAACATTTCTTCATTTGAGGCACCTGGTGGTACCAATGGCCATACGTTCTCTTCTTCATCGATGACAACGTGTAATAGATAAGCGGTTTTGCTTTCTAGCATCTCTTTTAATGCTGGCTCAACTTCTTCTTTCTTGGTGATGGTTTTACCCGGAATATCAAATGCCTTCGCAAGCATGATGAAGTCAGGGTTATCGTCAAGAATCGTCTCACTATGGCGTCCATCGAAAAAGAGAGATTGCCATTGGCGCACCATACCTAAACGTTGGTTATTGATAAGCACCATTTTCACCGGAATTTGACGACGTTTAAGCGTTCCTAACTCTTGTACGTTCATCATAAATGAGCCGTCACCCGAGATTAAGATAGATTGGTCATCGGGTCTTGCGACTGCCGCACCCATGGCCGCAGGTAAACCAAAGCCCATAGTGCCAAGACCTGCAGAAGAGATGAAGTTTTGAGGGTTGCGAGGTTGTATGTGCTGCGCCGCCCACATTTGGTGCTGACCTACATCAGTAGAAACAATAGAGCTGTCTGGCATCATATCGGACAGTTGTTTCAATAGTAATGGTGCGTAGATTAATTCACCAGGGTGGTTGTACTGCCATTTGAAGCTACTACGTAGGCTCTCACAGTGGTGAACCCAAGGTGTAATGTCATTTTCAATGTGCAGCTGTGGCAAAATCTCGTTGATGTCGCCGCGTAGCGCTGAGTGCGCATGACGTAATTTATTAAATTCAGCTTTATCGATATCGATATGGATAATTTTGGCGTTTGGAGCAAAGGTATCTAGCTTGCCTGTTACTCGGTCATCAAAGCGAGCACCCACTACGATAAGTAGGTCAGACTCTTGCACAATCAGGTTGGCAGCTTTAGTGCCGTGCATACCTAGCATACCCAAGTAATGCGGATTATGGCGCTCAATAGTGCCGAGACCCTTTAAGGTACTGACTGATGGCATTGGATTTTTCGCTAGAAACTCTCGCGTAGTTGCCGTGGCTTTAGCAAGCTGAACACCACCGCCAACATACAATACAGGTCGACGACTTTCACGTAACAGTGCTTGTGCTAATCGGTAATCTTCTGGTTGAGGTACCGGCATCATTGGTTGCTGAAACACAGGAATATCTAATTCTGGAGCATCAGCAAGTTGAACATCTTTAGCAATATCAACGAGTACAGGACCGGGGCGACCCGCTTTTGCCACTTCAAAAGCTTCTGCTAGAGTTGGCGCGAGATCTTCGATATCGGTCACTAGGTAGCTGTGCTTGGTACAAGACAAAGACATGCCAATAACATCCATTTCTTGGAATGCGTCAGTACCGATGTGAGAGCTTGCTACCTGTCCTGTAATTGCCACAATAGGTACAGAATCTAAGAACGCGTCAGCAAGACCTGTCACTAGGTTTGTAGCGCCGGGGCCTGAGGTTGCCATGCATACCGCAACATCTTGAGTTGAACGAGACATGCCAATAGCAGCCATTGCCGCCCCTTGCTCATGTCGGCAAAGAATATGTTCAACGCCACCATCATATAATGCGTCATAGATAGGCATTATTGCGCCACCAGGGTAGCCAAATATGGTCTTAATTCCTTGTTGGCGAAGTGCTTCTACCACTAATTGTGCGCCCGTCATTGGTTATCTCCCTTTGATGAGGCAAGCTGCTGCTTGGTTGTGTTCTTAGTCTTACTGCACATCTTGTGCTCCATGTCCTGATTAGGATCTCTATGAGACCTATAAAACTAAAAAGCCCCCGAACTTTTCAGTGCGAGGGCTTGTGAATCTTGCTGTACTAGTTTGCGCCTACTCGCCCTCGCGCGGTGTGAATAATCACCACGATAATCAGGCTGACCAGAGTTAGTAGTCGAATAGTAGTTTGCATAATTCTCAAATAAAGTTGCACAGTCTTAATACTATTAGTGGTATCACAATTTCTTGCGATCTGACAAGGAAAAACTCATTCTTTTTTCACTTTCCTTCTTTTAGTCGGTTGCCTAAACCCTATATAGGGTTGCGTAACTGGATGAAATATGGGGTTAGCGATAGTACATAGTCGGGCAAGTTTAGGGGTGTTAGCACCGCAAGTGACGGTTGAAGTTCACATTGGCCCTGGTATGCCGGGTTTTCATTTAGTGGGATTAGCCGAAACCAGTGTTAAAGAATCCAAAGACCGAGTAAGAAGTGCGATTATGAACTCTCGCTTTTCTTTTCCGAGACACAAGATCACTGTTAACTTAGCTCCCGCGGATCTCCCCAAAGACGGTGGGCGTTTTGATTTACCGATTGCTATAGGCATTTTGGTAGCCAGTGAACAGATCCCAGTAGATAAAATTAATGATGTTGAGCTAGTGGGTGAGTTGGCACTCTCGGGTGAATTACGCCCAGTCAGAGGTGTTATCTCTGCTGCCATTGCCAGTAAAAGTAAAAACCGCACCTTGATTAGTCCTGCGCAAAACGCCAGTCAGGTACGTTTGGTTGATGAGCATAGTAATTTGTCGGCTAGCAGTTTATTGCAGGTGAGTGGATTTTTAGCCTCGCAACTGGAATTGGATTTAGAGCTTGCCACTGCTATGGATGGTCCGCCGACAACAACCAAAAATATGCAAGATGTCATCGGCCAACAACAAGGAAAAAGAGCGTTAGAAATTGCGGCCGCCGGACAACACAATTTGCTTTTTGTCGGTCCTCCGGGAACAGGGAAAACTATGTTGGCGGCTCGCTTGCCGGATTTAATTCCACCAATGAGTAAACAAGAGGCTTTAGAGGTTGCGGCAGTATCTTCGCTAGTGGACCAGGATTTAGATGAAAGCTCATGGCGCAAGCGCCCCTTTCGCGCACCTCATCATTCTAGCTCTATGGCGGCCTTGGTTGGTGGTGGTTCATCGCCAAAGCCGGGCGAGATTTCATTGGCCCATAATGGTGTGCTCTTTTTAGATGAATTACCTGAGTTTGAACGGCGAGTATTAGATGCACTGCGCGAACCTTTAGAGGCAGGTGAGATCGCCATTTCTCGAGCCTCGGGAAAAACGTGTTTTCCGGCTCGTTTTCAGTTGATTGCCGCTTTAAATCCAAGCCCGTCTGGGCAGTATAAAGAAGGCCAGTTAGGGGCATCACCGCAGGTAATATTGAAATACCTAAGTCGAATCTCAGGCCCGTTTCTTGATCGCTTTGATATGTCGGTGGAAATTCCCTTGTTACCCTTAGGGACTTTAAGTGAAGGGGGTGATAGAGGTGACAGCACTGAGGTGTGCCTTGCAAGAGTCGCCCAAGCCAGAGAGATCATGCTGGCGAGAGCGGGTAAGCCCAACGCGCGATTATCGAATCGAGAAATGGATCAACACTGTGTTTTACTAAAGGAAGACGCTGAGTTTTTAGAGTTTGCGATTACTCGCTTAGGGTTGTCGATACGTGCTTATCATCGAATTATCAGAGTGGCGCGCACCATTGCCGATTTAGCCTTGTGCGAAACAATAACCAGAGAGCATTTAAGCGAAGCGTTGGGGTATAGAGCGATGGATCGTCTGTTGTTGTCGATTCATCGGCAAGTGGCAGGGTAAACCAGAAATAAGAAGGGGAGCTTTAAGCTCCCCTCTAATAATATTTAAGCGTTAATTATTTGAGAGTTAATAGATAATTAACTAGGTCAGACAGATCTTTAGCTGATTTTACTGAACCCATTTCAACAAGGTATTTGTTGTTTATTACAATAGATGGCACACCTTTTAGGTTACTATCTTTAAATTTCTTATCAAAACGACGCGCCATTGAATCCACAGCGAATCCTTTAAATGCTGCATCAAATTTCTTCGCATCTACACCTTCATCTAGGAAGATTTGACGCAGTTCTGCTTCATCACGAGGCGCTGCATTTAGCTTGTGGATGCGGTTAAACATCACCGGAATCATCTTGTCTTCAACTTCTAGCACTACCATAGTGGCGTAAGCTTTGCTCATTGATAGACCCATGCTACCTCCCATGAAAGAAACATGAGATTTTTGGAATTTAGCATTGGCAGGTAGAGATGATTTTAGGTTTTTAATGATCGGCTCAAACTGGTAGCAGTGTGGGCAGTAGAAAGAGAAAAACTCATTAACTGTCGGAGAAGATGACGCTGGCAGATCAAGCACGGTATAGTTTTGACCTTCGGTGAACTGAGCTGCGTGAACAGACAATGTTAAAAACATGGTTGCCACTAAGGCAATCAACTTTTTCATTTGTAACTCCTTCAAAAATATTCTTCTGGATACTACCAGTTAGGTGTTAGAGACAATGCTGGCTCTTGTAGCGCAGACAGTTGCTCTTTTATTGCTAATACTTGACCTTCCCAGTATTTTGCATCATTAAACCATGGAAATGCTACAGGGAAAGCGGGATCTTGCCATCTTTTTGCAAGCCAAGACATATAGTGTATTAAACGTAGACCGCGCAAAGGCTCGATCAGTTTCAATTGATTGCTATCAAAATCGCAAAATTCTTGATATCCCTCTAAAACAATATCAAGTTGCAACAGTTTCTCCTGACGATCGCCACTGAGTAGCATCCATAGATCTTGCACGGCAGGGCCATTTCTTGCGTCATCTAAATCCACAAACATAGGGCCATCACGCCATAAGATATTGCCCGGATGACAATCGCCGTGCAATCGGATAGGTGTGTAGTCTGCTTGCCATTGCTGTTCAATAGCAGTAATTAGCGCCTGCATATCGTGGAAAAAAGCCTTTTCAATATGCGCGGGAATAAACTCACTTTTTTGTAATAGATCTCTAGATTGATAGAGGTACTCATCGAGCCCCATAGTTGGCCTGTGCTGAAAAGCGGGTTGCCCTTGACTGACTTTATGAATACGTCCAAGGAATCGGCCTACCATTTCCAGTTGATTATAGTTATCGACTTCAAACTGTCGACCACCGACGCTTTCAAATAAGGTGAATAGATAACCTTTGTGCTGATGTAAGGTTTTGCCATTGATAACGACCGGAGGCGCAATAGGGATTTCATGGTCGAGTAAAGAGAGCGTGAAATCATGCTCTTCTTGGATTTGTAATTCGTTCCAACGTTGTGGTCGATAAAACTTCACCACGTAGCGTTTCTTTTCTTCGTCGATGAATTGATAAACTCGGTTTTCATAGCTATTTAATGCTAAAAAACCAGATTCGGCACGTATTCCAATACTCTCTAATGCATACCACATAAGGTCGGGCGTTAGAGAATCAAAGTTGAATAAAGAGTTCATTGTTAAATTGCCAGTGACGAAAAAAGAGGGTTATCACGCAGTATAACCCTCTGATTGCATTAATTCTTGCTAAAGCTGTTTGATAAAGCGACTTTCCACATCGATAGCGAAACCCCCTTCGGCTTCTAGCGTAAATTCAATCTTAGTTACTGGCGAGCTTAATTGTTGAGGATCAATCCCCAAACTCATTGGTAAATTGAACACTTCTCCTGGGGAGACGTTGATTGTTTGTCTGCCATACCATTTAGCATCAGTTAACCCTGAAACCGTTAAGCGATAAGTTTGTGGTTGTTGGGTTTTATTGATGATTTTCAGGGTATAGGTATTCTCTATCAAGCCATTGCTATTGGTTCTATAGAGTTGAGCGCGGTCTCGGATAATGGTGAGACCGGCGGGATCAACCGTCGATACTTGTTGTGAGAAGAAGCCCAGCATCAAAATCATCACTAAGCCATAACCGATAAGTTTCGGTCTCATGATCTTAGTGTGAGTACCTTCCAGTTTGTGCTCTGTGGTGTAACTGATCAGCCCTTTGTCATAATTCATGCGCGCCATTGTGTTGTCGCAAGCATCAATACAAGCGCCACAGTTGATGCATTCATATTGCAGACCGTCACGAATATCAATGCCCGTTGGGCACACTTGCACGCATAAATTACAGTCTATGCAGTCACCTAAACCTAATTCGCTAGGATTTGCTTTACGTGCTCTAGGGCCTCGGTTTTCACCTCGTTTTTTATCATAGCCGACGATAAAGGTATCTTTATCAAACATGGCGGATTGGAAGCGAGCATATGGACACATGTGAATGCAGACAATAGAGCGCATCCATCCTGCATTGGCATAGGTACAGACTGCAAAGAAAAGAACCCAGAAATAAGTCCAAGACGAAGCGTTTAAAGTAAAGAAGTCATACCAAAGCGCATGTACTGGAACAAAGTAGGCAACAAAAGTCATGCCTGTAAATAGCGCGATACTCCACCAAGCAATGTGTTTAGCGGTTTTGCGCATCATTAGCGAGCGGGTAAGCGGCGAAGAATCCTGTTTTTTACGTTTGTTAGCGGCGCCCTCTAGCTTCTCTTCAAACCAGATATACATGAAGGTCCACACGGTTTGTGGGCACAAATAGCCACACCAAACTCGACCTAAAAAGGTGGTAATAAAAAACAGCCCAAACGCTGCAATCATAAAGAGTAAAGCTAAAAGCGTGAGATCTTGCGGGTAAAGGGTAGTACCAAAAAAGTTGAATTGTTGCTGTCCTATATCCAATAGGATGGCTTGACGTTCGCCATAGGGAATCCAAGGGATAACGGCAAACAGTAACAACAATACCCAAGCACCATAGCGACGTAGTTTTTGAAATACGCCCGAGCTTGCTCTTACATAGATACGATTGCTTGGGTTAAACCTATCTCCTTGGCTCTTGTGCGCTTTTGGGTTGAACTCTTTGGGGGTAACGTCTTTGACGTTGATGCGATCCTTGCTCATTTCATATTCTCAACCAAAATCCTAGGCTCAGTATATCGGATAATATGAAAATGATTTGTTATATGAGTTGCAGAAATAAGCAGGGCGCTAAGTTTAGCGGTAAAACATTTTTTTTTGGGGGGGGGGGGAGTGAAACTAAGGGCCAGCAATATACCGCTACCCCTTAACTATTATGATTGGTCTATAGCTAGTCAATAATGCCACGAGCACGTAGAAGAGCTGTTTTAAAATCGTCTTCTTTGTCTTTAGCTAAACCAGGGATTTCTTCTTGTTGTTCGCTATTACGCATCTTTAGATGGTAAATAAGAACATCATCACTTAGATCTTCCAGTTTGCCTTTGTAACCTGCTTCTTCTGCAAGCTTAAGTAGAAACTCGACCAAATTCAGGTTTGGATCTTTTTTCCACTCAGGGTGTAGTAGTTCAATTACTTCATTAACGCGATGGCATTTCATGGTCTTCTCCATAGAACTTGAGATGTGCGCTTAACTTAACAAAAAGAGTATCAAAAAGATAAGAAAAAAGCGTATTTGAATAGTTCAAATACGCTTTTAATATAGAGAATAAGATTGCAAAAAGTCAGTTTCATCAAAAATGAATGGAACTTAACTCTTTTTACTTTCTTCAGCTCTTTGTTTGTTTGATGGTACTGGCGCAAAATAATTTCTGCGATGTACCGCTCGACTGCTAGGTCGAGAAAACCTGACGGCTGTTGGAAACATACTTCACCAATGAGTCAGGCATATCCTTTGCCGTTAAACAGATACTCAACGAGTATCATGTATATATCGTACCAGATAACTTTAGATATAGAATGGGAAAACATCTAATTTTCAATGCATAAAAGAGCCAGCAATGTTTTATAAAGCTCAAATTTTTAAGAAATGCCTTTGGTTAATCGACGCTTTTTGAGCCAGTATAAGTAAAGTGATTTCATATGAGGGATCAAAGCATGTCTTTTTTTAAGAAAACATTGGCCAGTTTAGGGATTGGCTCCGCAAAAGTTGATGCCGTTCTGCAACAAGAAACAATTGTTCCCGGAGATACAGTCAGTGTCGTGATTCATGTTTATGGAGGAGCAACAGAGCAGCATATTGATCATATCGATATCAAACTGTGCTGTAGCTATATCTCTGAACAAGAACAGCGTCAGCCTCACACCGAAGGGCCCATTAAGCGTAAAGTGTCGCAAAACTATGTGTTGGATAAATGGGATTTACCTTACTCATTCACTATTCATCCGGCAGAAGAGCGTACTTTTGAAATAGAGCTTACGGCACCATTAAATACCCCGCTCACCATAGGTGACTCAAAAGTATGGTTGGAAACCTCATTAGATATTGATTTGGCTATCGACCCAACAGACAAAGACCTACTTACCGTACGTCCTGATCCCGTTTTAGATGCGATCTTTTCTGAGCTAGAAGAATTGGGTTTGCGTATCCGCCAAGCTGAGTGCGAAGAAGCCAAAGGGTTTGAACTTCCTTTTGTACAAGAATTTGAGTTTGTACCAACGACGGGATTGTTTCACGGCACATGGCGTGAGATTGAGATCATTGCGTATCGCGATCAGCAGCAGTTACAGCTCTGGTTTGAAATCGACCGAGGCAAAAGAGGTGTCAGTGGGCTTTTATCTAGCTTATTAGGCTCATCTGAACTCAACTGCTATCTATCTTTATCTAGTGATTTAACCCATCAACAATGCGCCGAAAAAGTGACTCAATATCTGATCGATTTGTTTGAAACCAAACGAGGTTAGCGCTTCCAGAATGCCGGTAAGAACAATACAAAAATAGTCAGAATTTCAAGACGACCTAACAACATACCAAAGCTAAGCAACCATTTGGCCCCATCAGGTAACGGAGCAAAGTTACCTGTTGGACCAATGATTGGCCCCATACCCGGCCCTACATTTGCTACCGCAGTAATTGACCCTGTAAGGCTAGTCACAGGGTCTAAATCCATAGCGGATAAGCCACCGGCAACTAACAATACAGTAGCAAAGAAAGTTAAGGTAAATGCAACAATTGAGCGGATGATATCGTCGTTTACTCGACGGTTATTATATCGCTGGATGAAAACCCCAGACGGATGAATCAGCTTCATCATCTGTATCTTCAATAGCGTGTAAGCTATTTGGAAGCGGAAAGTTTTGATCCCACCAGCGGTAGACCCAGAGCATGCCCCCATCATCAGCAGGAAAGTAAAGAGTACGGTAGTCAATGTACCCCAAGAGGTAAAGTCATCTAGACCAAAGCCTGTTGTAGTCAATACCGAGACCACGTTGAACATCGAGACTCGCAGCGCATCGTCCATTTGATAGCTATCATGAAAAACCAGCCAAGCAGCAATCATTAGGCTGGAAATCATAAACAGCTTAAAGAAGCCGATAACCTGAGCATCTTTAGTTAAAGCGTATAGAGATTGTTTTCTATAGGCGGCAACAAACAACAGAAATGGTAGCCCGCCAAGAAACATAAATAGGGTAGAAAACCACTGTGTTTCATGAGAGAAGTGATTCATTGAGCCATCAGAAGTGGAATAGCCGCCAGTCGAAATGGTAGTAAAGGCGTGGTTGATGGCTTCAAATGGTGTCATACCTGTCGCCACATAACTGGCAAAACAGGCAAATGTCAGCCCTAGATAAACGACGACGATACTTTTAGCGACACTTTTGACTCGTGGTGAGCTTTTATCAGACCAGTCGGAAGATTCGGTTTGGAATAGGCGCATCCCACCGACATTGAGCATAGGTAAGATAGCTACACCCATAACAATAAAGCCAACGCCACCTAACCATTGCAATAATGAACGCCATAGCAAAATGCTAGGGGACATAGTATCTAGCCCACTGAGTACGGTTGAGCCAGTGGTGGTTATTCCTGACATGGTCTCAAAGTACGCATCAGTGAAGCTAATATGATTGATAAAGACAAACGGTAAGGCCGCAAAAACAGTACTCACAACCCATACTAAGGTGGTGACTAAGAACACATCTCGAACATTGAGTTTAAACTGCTTCGTACGCCCTAAAGTTAGGCAAATAAACGATACTACGTGGGTGATGGCGACTGCTTTTGCGAATTCAACAAAACCACTTCCAGGATTAAAAATCGCTAAAATTGTTGGCGGGTACATAAACAGTGCTAGCTTAGACAGCACTAACCCTAAAACAAATAGTATTGGACGTACATTTACCATATTCGGTGGACCTACAAGAAGAACGGGCTTGGTTGAAATAAGCTTTCAACATCAGGAACGTACTTTTTGTCGACCAAGAACATCACCACGTGATCGTCTTGTTCAATCATAGTTCTATCGTGCGCAATTAAAACTTCTTCCCCGCGCACAATAGCACCAATGGTAGTACCCGGTGGTAGTTTAAGATCGCCAATCGCACGACCCACAACTTTTGAGGTGTTTTCGTCACCGTGGGCGATAGCTTCGATAGCCTCGGCAGCCCCACGACGTAATGAAGATACATTAACAATATCGGCACGACGTACATGAGTCAGTAGCGCAGAAATAGTGGCTTGCTGAGGAGAGATAGCCACATCAATATCGCCACCTTGCACCAACTCAACATAAGCGCCACGCTGGATTAGCACCATCACTTTTCTTGCGTTAAGGCTCTTTGCTAGCATTGCTGACATGATGTTGGTTTCATCTTCGTTCGTCAGCGCGATGAACACATCCATCTCTTCGATGTTTTCTTCGTATAACAGTTCTTTATCGGCTGCGTCACCACATAGCACTATGGTATTTTCTAGCACTTCAGAGAGCATTTCAGCACGTTCAAGGTCGCGTTCAATCAGCTTGATGGAGTAGTTACGCTCCAAGCGTTTTGCTAGACCTGCACCAATATTACCGCCACCAACAATCATGATTTTGCGGTACTGCTTTTCAAGACGTTGTAATTCACTCATTACAGAGCGAATGTCATTACTGGCCGCCACAAAGAACACTTCATCATCGGCTTCGATAACTGTGGTACCTTGCGGTCTGATAGCACGTCCCTGACGGAAAATAGCCGCTACACGAGTGTCAATGTGAGGCATATGCTCACGCAGGGCAGAAATAGCATTACCGACCAATGGGCCGCCATAAAATGCTTTTACTGCCACTAAGCTGACTTTCTCTTCTGCAAAACTAACTACTTGCAGTGCACCAGGGTATTGAACTAAGCGTTCGATGTAGCCAGTGACTAACTCTTCTGGTGCAATAAGGTGATCAACAGGAATAGCCCCTGACTTAAATAGAGAGTCTTTCTCTTTTAGGTATTCAGGAGAGCGGATTCGAGCAATGCGGTTTGGGGTATTAAATAGAGTGAATGCAACTTGGCAAGCAGCCATGTTGATCTCATCAGAATTGGTTACCGCCACCAGCATATCGGCATCTTGAGCTCCGGCATCGCGTAACGTGTCAGGGTGACTTGCAGCACCATTGATTACACGAAGGTCGTACTTATCTTGTAATTCGCGCAGACGACGATTATCGGTATCTACAATAGTGATATCGTTATTTTCGCCAACAAGATTTTCAGCAAGAGTACCTCCGACTTGTCCGGCACCCAAGATTATGATTTTCATCGATTATTTTCCTATACAGCAGGGCTTAGTTTAATTTAGCTCTTTTTTTGTAGAACCGCATAATAGAAGCCATCCATATTGTGCTCCCCAGGTAATATTTGTCTTCCTGGGTTGCTTGGATCACTATCGATGAGTTCAACATCGTCTGTGCGAGCTAAGAATGCCTGTACTTGCTCTGTATTTTCAACCGGAGAAATTGAGCATGTAGCGTAAACTAAGGTTCCGCCTTTCTTCAGTTGTTGCCACATAGCATCTAAAATTTCGCTTTGTAGCTGAGCTAGAGCGGGAAGATCATCTGCGCGACGTAACCATTTGATATCTGGGTGACGACGGATAACACCAATAGCAGAACAAGGCGCATCCAGTAAAATGCGGTCGAACTGCTCACCTGTCCACCATTGGTCAGGATTACGTGCATCGGCACACATTACCTTGGCAGTTAGATTTAAGCGCTCTAAGTTTTGATGCACACGTTCTAGGCGTTGTGGATCAGCATCAATGGCAACCACTTCACTGTTGGTGGTGTTTTCTAGGATATGTGCGGTTTTACCACCGGGAGCGGCACAACAGTCTAGGATAAGCTCGCCATCTTGCGGTTGTAAGTATTCTAGAGCCAATTGAGCGGCGGCATCTTGCACCGATACCCAACCTTGCGCAAAACCCGGAAGCTGATTGACATCACAAGCTCGATGTAGACGTAGCGCATGACGTGCTTGAGGGTGAATGTCGGCTTCAATGTCTTCTGCTTCGAGCAATTTCAAATACTCGTCGCGAGTATGATGCTGCGCGTTTACACGTAGCCACATAGGTGCTTTGGTGTTGTTGGCTTCAACAATGGATTCCCAGTCATTTGGGTAAGAGGCTTTCAGCAACTTAAGTAACCAGCTAGGGTGACCATATTTGCCAGCATCGTGCTTAACCGAGATTTCATCCAATCGTTGTTGGTTGCGCTGATAGTTACGCAATATCGCATTAACCAAACCTTTTAGTTTGTGCCCTTTAAGTGACTGGCACGCTTCAACGGTTTCGGCAACGGCCGCATGGTCGGCAGTACGCATAAAGCTAAGTTGGTAAATACCCACTAACATTAAGTGATGGAACACGCGTTGTTTGCCCTTAAGGGGTTTTTCCATCAGTTCATTGACTATGGTTTCTAATCTTGGCAAGTAGCGAAGACAGCCATAGCAAATCTCTTGTAGCAGAGCATGGTCGCGAGGTTTTAATTGGGATTGTGCGTTGGGTAAAGCGCTAGAGAGTGAATAGCCTTTGTCTACAACTTGAAACAGCACGGTTGCCGCAGCGGCGCGTACATTCATAGGTATTTCCTAACAAGAGTAAGGCTTGAAAAATTCAAGCCTTAGAAATAAGTGATTATGCTAATTGGGTTCCAACAGGGAACCAATCTGCTCGAGAATTGAGTACGTCGCCTACCGACATAGCTTTTTTCCCGGGCACTTGGATTTGTTCTAGGATTAAGCGGCCGTTTCCAGTTGCGATTTGAATACCGTTTTTATCAGCACTGATGATGGTACCGACAGCTTCTGTACAGGCTTCAGAATTAACGCGTGCTTGCCATACCTTGATGTTCTTATCAGCAATGCTGAAATAACTCATTGGCCAAGGATTAAATGCACGAATTTCACGCTCAAGTGCCACAGCATCTTTGCTCCAGTTCAGTAGCGCTTCTTCTTTGCTGAGTTTCTTGGCGTAATTCGATAGGTCATCATCTTGCTTCACCGCAATGGCTGTGCCTTGCGCTATGTTTGCTAAGCAATCAATGAGAGCAACAGGGCCAAGTTTTGCCAGTTTGTGGTACAAGGCGGCACTAGTGTCTTCAGGTTCGATAGGTAAAGTCGCAATGTGCAGCATATCGCCCGTATCTAAACCAACATCCATTTGCATGATGGTCACGCCAGTTTCCGCATCGCCCGCCCAAATTGAACGTTGAATTGGGGCTGCGCCACGCCAGCGAGGCAAAATAGAGCCGTGTACGTTGATGCAACCCAGTTTAGGCGTATCAAGTACTGGCTTAGGCAATAATAGGCCATAAGCGACCACAACCATGATATCGGCGTTTAAGTCAGCCAACTGTTGCTTGGCTTCGTCTGACTTGAAGTTCTCTGGCTGAAAAACAGGAATATTGTGTTCAATAGCGAGGTTTTTAACTGGACTTGCAGTCAGTTTTTTACCACGGCCCGCTGGTTTATCTGGGGTCGAGTAAACCGCAATAACCTCATGCTCCGAAGATAACAACGCCGCCAAATGGTCGGCGGCGAAATCTGGAGTCCCTGCAAATACGATCTTTAGTGCTTTGCTCAATGCAAACTCCTGAATAATTAGTTTCTTTCGTTGAAGCGCTTTATTTTTTCTAGCTTGTCTTTGATGCGTTTACGTTTCAGGGGAGAAAGGTAATCAACAAAGAGTTTACCGGCTAAGTGGTCCAACTCATGTTGTACACAGATAGCAAGTAAATCGTCTGCTTCAAAGGTAAATTCGTCGCCGTTACGGTCTTGTGCTTTTACCGATACTTCGGCGGCTCTAGGTACAAGAGCACGCGCACCGGGCACAGATAGACAGCCTTCTTCAATACCGTCTTCACCGCGCTTCTCGGTGATTTCTGGGTTGATCAATACCAAAGGCTCATCGCGATTCTCAGAAAGATCGATTACCACGATACGTTTATGAACATTAACTTGGGTAGAAGCTAAGCCAATACCTTCTTCTTCGTACATGGTTTCAATCATGTCGTCGATGTGTTTTTGGAGTTCAGGCGTAAAATCTTCGACTGGTTTTGCAACCGTACGAAGGCGATCATCAGGAAAGGTTAATACTTGTAATAAAGACATAATCACTCAAAAAAGTTGAACTGCGCCGAAAGAATCTCAGCTACTTGTGACAATTTTAGTCATTTTGGTCTTCAAATAACAGCACCAATATAAATCGATGAGAATAACGATGACAGAACAACAGATAATAGCTTGGTTAACCTTGTCGATGACGCCTCGTTTGAGTGGGGTTAAGCTACAAAAAATCATTGAGTTTACCTCTCCGTTAGAGCTCATCAATTTATCTAAAAAAGAATTATTCGACTTAAAGTTTACCGATTTACAAGTGCGCCATTTAACAGACAAACCCAACGCCAATGTCGAACGCTGTCTAAACTGGCTGAGCAAAGACGGTAACCATTTGCTGATTTGTGAAGATGACAGCGCTTATCCTCAGTTATTAAAAGAGATCCCATGTTACCCGCCATTATTGTTCGTGCAGGGCGAGGTGTCGGCTTTAAGTTCCAATCAGATTGGCGTTGTAGGCAGTCGCAATAGTAGCCAAGACGGTTTGTATATTACGCGTCAGTTTTCTGCGGAGTTAACGCAACTTGGGGTGACGATAACCAGTGGGCTTGCTTTAGGTGTCGATGGGCATGCTCATCAAGCGTGTCTTGATCATAAGGGGACGACAGTTGCGGTGTTAGGCAGTGGCTTTGACTACCTCTACCCAAAACAGCACCAGCGTTTAGCTGAGCGCATTAAAGCAACCGGCGCATTGGTGTCTGAGTTTGCTCCTTTTTACCCCCCTAGAGCGTATAACTTCCCTAGACGAAACCGAATTATTAGTGGTTTATCGGTAGGGGTGTTGGTCGTTGAAGCGGCGGCGAAAAGTGGTTCTTTGATTACGGCTCGATTTGCTTTAGAGCAAGGTAGAGATGTGTATGCCGTTCCTGGCTCTGTGCTTAACCCTAATGCGATGGGGTGCAATAACCTGATTCGGGATGGGGCGGTGCTGGTACGCAGTGCACAAGATATTGTCCAAGAGATGAATGGCTTGATTGATTGGTCTCAGACTGAGCAACAAGGTTTGGGTTTTCATGCTCAATTGCCAGCAAAAAACAGCGAAAAATGCGCGTCAGAATCAGATTTGAATCAAGGTTTACTTAATCTGTTGGGAGATAAGCCAACAGCGGTTGATTTTTTGGCACAAAGCACCCATTTACCCGTTAATCAGGTTATGATGCAGTTATTAGAACTGGAGCTAAAAGGACTCGTGGCTTCAGTAGGTGGTGGTTATATTAGATTAAGGGGGAGCTGACTATGATGGATATTCTTATGTATCTATTTGAGACGTATATTCATAGCGAGAGCGATTTGAACGTCGACCAAGATGAGCTTGAACAAGAACTCCTTCGCGCAGGTTTCCATCAAAACGAGATCTACAAAGCGTTAAACTGGCTTGAAGACCTTGCAGCTTTGCAAAGTGACGATTCAAGTCAAAATATAGCGACTAGCTCAGCGACTTCAATCCGAATTTATTCTGAGAAAGAGCAACAAAGAATAGACACTCGTTGCCGAGGATTCATTTTGTTCTTAGAACAAATTGAAGTGCTTAACCCAGAGCTTCGCGAAATGGTGATTGATCGCGTCATGGGTCTTGAAACCCGAGACTTACAGTTAGATGACTTGAAATGGATCATCTTAATGGTGCTGTTTAATGTTCCGGGCAATGAAAGTGCCTACAACACAATGGAAGAGTTACTTTACTCGACCGATCACGGCATTTTGCATTAAGCCATGCTAGATAAACGCTATGAGTAAAATTAATCATCAACTTTTTTCCGCGGAAGGGCATGCTTTAGAGCAATCATGTCCTAATTGCGGTCATCCTCTACAAATGCGTCATGGTAAGCATGGGGCGTTTTGGGGATGTAGCAATTATCCTAGTTGTGATTACATAAAATCATCACATCAGGCTTCAGGGCAAATCATTAAGCCATTGGGTGTGCCTTGCCCTAATTGTGGTGATGAGCTGGTACTTAGACAGGGCCGCTATGGCATGTTTATTGGTTGCTCTGATTATCCCGATTGTCACTATATTGGCAGTTTAGATGAGCCAGAAGATCACAGTGTCGAATCCTTTGTTTGCCCAGAATGCCATAAGGGGCATTTGATTGAGCGTAAATCTCGATATGGGAAAGCATTTTATGCCTGTGATCAGTACCCTAAATGTCAGTTCTCGATCAACAGTGAGCCTAAGCAAGGTAAGTGCCAAGAGTGTGGTTTTGAATTGTTGATGGTGAAGAAAAGCGGAGATAAAAGCAGTGTGATATGCGCCAGTCGTAAGTGTCAGGCAAAGCAATTACCTCAGGTAAAGTAATAATCGCTGATTAAATAATAAAAAAGGAGGCGATTGCCTCCTTTTTGCCGTTTATAGGCTGTGTTTTCTATAGCCGGTTATTTTTGATGCAGTGCAGGGAAGGCACTTGCATCTAACCACTGTGCGATATCTTGCAATTGTTGTTGCAGATCCGCTGGGCTATTACCACAAACATTAATGTGTCCCATCTTACGTCCAGGACGCTTATCCTTGCCGTACCAATGGATATGAGCTTGTTTCATGCTCAAAATCTCTTGTGCAAGAGTATCTTCACCCAGAATGTTAATCATAGCGGTAGGACGCAGTGCTTCAGTGCTACCTAGCGGTAGTCCACAAACGGCGCGCATATGATTTTCAAATTGGCAGGTTTCAGCACCTTGCTGTGTCCAGTGACCAGAGTTGTGAACGCGAGGAGCAATTTCATTGACCATCAATTGCCCTTTAACATCGAAGAACTCCAATGCTAAAACACCCACATAATCTAAACACTCAGCAACGGCAGTAAACATTTGCTTCGCTTGAGCTTGCAGCTGTGGCTCATCAATTGCGGTTGATAGGCTCAACACGCCATCGGTATGCACGTTTTCTGCTAATGGGTAGACAGCGATTTCACCATGTTGATTGCGAGCGCCAATTAAAGACACTTCACGATCAAAGGCAACAAATTCTTCAGCAATGATTGCCTGCGCTGCCGAAGAGGCAATGCACTGTTCCATTTCTGCCCAGATAGCATCAACTTGCGAGGCTTCTTTTAAACGCCATTGACCTTTGCCATCGTAACCGCCTAGAGTGCTTTTTAACACCATAGGTAAACCTACGTATTCAATGGCTTGTTCGAAATCTTGACGAGTACGAATAAGCGCATATTTAGCGTTGGCAACGTTTGCTTTATCGAGCAGTGCTTTTTCAATGCGGCGATCGCCACCGGTTTTGATTGCAGTCGCACTTGGCAATAGTTTGCCGCTCGCCTGACACGCATCCAAAACAGGATGAGGAACATGCTCAAATTCAGCCGTAATCACATCAGCTTGCTCAATCGCAGCTGCCAGTCCACTACCTAGTTTGGTTTGAGTGATGGGCTCAACAATAGACTCACTGTTGACATCAAAAGCGATAGTTTTGATATTCAGTGGAGCGGCGGCTAGAGCCATCATGCGCGCTAGTTGTCCAGCACCTAAAACTAAAACTTGCACAGTATTAATCCTCCGCTGGGTTCGGATTAGCCAGTACAGTGTCAGTTTGTTCTTTACGGAAAGCTTCTACTTTTTCCATCACTTCAGGAACGTGAGTACCGATAATTTGCGCCGCTAAGATACCAGAGTTTGCTGCCCCTGCTTCACCAATCGCCAGAGTACCTACCGCAATCCCTTTTGGCATTTGTACAATAGAAAGCAGTGAGTCCATACCTTTTAGAGCTCGAGACTGAACAGGAACGCCAAGCACAGGAAGGCTAGTAAATGCTGCACACATACCAGGAAGGTGCGCTGCGCCGCCAGCACCAGCAATAATAACTTTAATACCACGTTCTTTTGCACTAGAAGCATAGTCTGCTAGTAGTTGTGGAGTACGGTGAGCTGATACAACTTTAGTTTCGTAGCTAACACCGAATTGGTCGAGCATTTCAGCAGCTAACTTCATCGTTGGCCAATCTGATTTAGAACCCATAATAATACCGACTTGCATGTAACGACTCCTAATTTAACTAGTAGAGATTTAGATACCGATTTTGCGCGCATTATACGGTTATTTTTTGATTAGGAAAACGTTTGCGTCGCTTTGTTTTGCGGATTTAGAGGAAATGCTTACCAGTCACGAATAGAATTTGTAAACTAAGGTAAAGATAGTATAGAGAGGATACTCAAGGAATGATGCTAATTGAGCAAACTGTCGGGGCTCTTCGCCAAGGAAAGGTTATCGCTTACCCCACAGAAGCCGTGTTTGGTGTTGGGTGCGATCCCGACAATGAACAAGCCTTACAGGCGTTAATTGAACTAAAACAAAGAGACCCTGCAAAAGGGTTAATTTTAATTGCGGCCAGCTTTGAACAGCTACTGCCGTACGTAGATGTAAGTGAACTTTCAACTGAACAGCTTGACGTGGTATTCCAAAGTTGGCCGGGCCCAGTGACTTGGGTTATGCCAGTGAGTAAGAAAGTACATCAGTTAGTGCATGGGCAGTTTGATAGTGTTGCGGTAAGGGTGACAGATCATCCTTTGGTGCAGCAGTTGTGTATTGAGTTTTCTAAACCGATCACCTCAACTAGTGCTAACTTATCAGGACTGCCTCCTTGTTTAAGTGCAGAAGAGGTTGAGAGTCAGCTTGGCAATGAAAATGTCTTCATTGTTGAAGGTGCGGTAGGCGATAGATGCAAACCGTCTGAAATTAAAGACGCCAAGACATTACAAATATTAAGACAAGGGTAAACAATGACACAGGTTGATAAAGGAGCCGTAAAACGCTTTTTATTGCAATTGCAGGACAATATTTGTTCTGAATTGGAAAAAGCGGATGGGGATGCAACCTTTGTTGAAGATGCATGGCTCCGAGAGCAAGGCGGCGGTGGCCGAACTCGAGTCTTGAAAAATGGCGCGGTTATCGAGCAGGGAGGAGTCAACTTCTCACATGTCTTCGGTGACAAAATGCCAGCTTCTGCGACGGCCAATCGTCCAGAGTTAGCGGGCAGAAAGTTTGAAGCTATGGGTGTTTCTTTGGTTATTCATCCAAAGAACCCTTATGTACCGACTTCTCACGCCAATGTACGTTTCTTTATTGCTGAGAAAGAAGGCTGTGAACCTATTTGGTGGTTTGGGGGTGGTTTTGACTTAACACCATTCTATCCATTTGTAGAAGATTGCCAGCACTGGCATCAGGCGGCAAAGCAATTGTGCGCTCCCTTTGGTGATACTGTGTATGCAGAACATAAAAAATGGTGTGATGAGTATTTCTATCTACCGCATCGAAATGAAACTCGCGGTATTGGTGGCTTATTTTTTGATGACCTAAACGAATGGGGCTTTGAAAAATGCTTTGCCTACATCCAAGCGGTTGGAGAAGGGTATACCAAGGCTTACGTGCCTATTATTGAAAAGCGTAAGAATACCCCGTTTACCGAACAACAGCGTCAATTCCAACTTTATCGACGCGGTCGCTATGTAGAGTTCAATCTAGTTTATGACCGAGGCACCTTGTTTGGTTTGCAAAGTAATGGACGAACCGAATCCATATTGATGTCCATGCCACCTTTAGCGCGCTGGGAGTACAACTACCAAGTAGCAGAAGGTTCCCATGAAGATCGTCTATATAAAGAGTACCTAGTGCCTAGAGAGTGGTAACACTTTTTCTTCACGCTGTTCAGTGGTAGGTTCTTAGAAGGTCGTTTTATGATTAGTTTTTCAGTCAGGTAGGAAGATGAAGCAGTTAATTGATAAGTATGTCGTATTTGGAAACCCAATAAAGCAGAGTAAATCACCGTTTATTCATACTTTATTTGCCCGTCAGACTAACCAGAGTCTTACCTATTCAGCGCAACACGCTGAAGTGGGCGAGTTTACCCAAGCGGCCACAGAATTTTTTGCTCAAGGCGGTAAAGGTTGCAATATTACCGCTCCCTTCAAGCATGATGCCTACCAACTGGCAGATAGGTTGACCGAAAGAGCACAGCTTGCCGGTGCGGTGAATACACTGAAAAAGCTCGATGATGGTGAGATTATTGGTGATAACACTGATGGTGAAGGGCTAGTTCAAGATCTACTGCAATACCAAGTATTACTTAAAGGTGCCAAGATTCTGGTTATTGGTGCTGGTGGTGCAGTGCGCGGTGTCTTAAAGCCATTGCTTGATCAACAGCCTCTAGAACTTGTGATCGCCAATAGAACATTGAGTAAGGCGCAAGCTCTGGCGGAGCAATTTAAACCGTATGGTCCAATCAAGGCGCTGCCTATCGATGAAGTAGCAGAAAGCTTTGATGTTGTGATTAACTCAACGTCCGCAGGGCTAACGAAACAGCTACCTAAAATATCAGCCAGAATATTTTCCTCACAAACCGTCAGCTATGACATGGTTTACGGTGCAGGAACGACGGTTTTCAATCAGTGGGCAAAAGAACAAGGTGCGGCGAAAGCTTACGATGGTTTAGGCATGTTAGTTGGACAGGCCGCTGAGAGCTTTATGTTGTGGAGAGGGATTCGACCTGGGGCAAAACAAATCCTCAGAGAATTACGTAAAAACCTAGAGGGCTCGTAAATGAACCAATCTATTATCTTTACCGATCAACAAAGCTGGAATGCCAATAATAAGACAGTGACCTTTATTGGTCAGCAAGCGGGTAATCTTATTGAATGCATCGTCTCGGTTTCCTATTTGCAAAACCTATCACAACTGCCTATTGAAGATGAAAATGTGGCATTGCAGGTTTTTTCCGAATACCGCTTTGATTTGGAAGATCTGGCAGAAGAGCTGATTGAAGCAGAAGAGTTCAACCAGCTAGGGCAAATTGAAATTAATTGATGTCGTGCACTTCGTTCAAGTAGTCGTTTTTATTTTGAACATAGTTATCGGCAGACTTCACCAAAAACGCGGTTTCTTCTTCAGTTAAAGGTCGTATCTGTTTTACAGGGCGACCTACATAGAGATAACCGCTTTCTAATACTTTATTCGGTGGAACTAAGCTTCCTGCGCCAATAAACACATCGTCCTCTATAACAGCACCATCCAAAATGGTACTGCTCATTCCCACAAGCACTCTATTTTTAATTGTGCATCCATGTAGCATCACCAAGTGACCTACAGTTACATCATTGCCAATTAATAGCGGATAGCCGCTTGGATTGCTTGGACTCTTGTGAGTAACATGCAATACAGAACCATCTTGAACATTGGTTCGTTCGCCAATATGGATATGATTAACATCACCACGAGCGGCAACATGTGGCCAAATGCTAGAATCCGTACCTATTTTTACATCACCGACAATAACGGAAGAGTCATCAATATAAGCATTGGGCTCAATTGACGGCTTAATGCCCTTGAAACTGCGTAAAGAACTCATAGTTAAACCTCGCTAAAACTGTATCAATATTGTTATGAAACTATCAAAAAAAGACCTTTGTGGCTAATTGATGAGCATACGGCAATAAAAGGCGAAAATCTTCGAAAAAATGCTTGCCAACTTGATCTGTATCTCTATAATGCGCCCCACTGACACGGCAACAGCGACAACGCTTCGCAGTGATTCAGTCGGCAAATTAGCCGAACCATTTGAGTTTAACTTCTCTTCGAAAATAAATTCAAAAAAGTGTTTGACACTGTGGTTCAAAACGCTAGAATGGCCGT
>NZ_BAUJ01000062.1 GCF_000496695.1 Vibrio halioticoli NBRC 102217 | reverse complement strand
ACACTTTTTTGAATTTATTTTCGAAGAGAAGTTAAACTCAAATGGTTCGGCTAATTTGCCGACTGAATCACTGCGAAGCGTTGTCGCTGTTGCCGTGTCAGTGGGGCGCATTATAGAGACCTGCGTCACGTTGGCAAGAGGTTTTTTAAAGATTTATTTCAAATGACTATAAAATAAACAATCCGCCACAACCTGACGAAATTAGACACTATTAGAGGATAAAATTGGAAAAATTATTGTGGCATGCGTAATATCTATGTGTCTGTTTTGTTAATGAATTTCACACCCATCAATTCACCCATATATAGTGATAAAAGAATTATGAACTCAAACAAATCTTTATTGATTGTCTTCATCCTTGCAATAGCTGGCTCAGCACTTGTGTCCTTCCTGTCTATAAGCCCTGGTATTGCTTTCTGTATAGGTGTCGTAGCAACTGCGTTAATCTTGTGGCAGAAGCCTGCTTCAAGTACCACTTCTAAACCTACCTCTTCTGCGCAGGTAACAACGACGACCAATACCGAAAACACTACTTTATACGTTGGCAACCTTTCTTATAAAGCGAGTGAATCTCACGTAAAGGAGCTTTTTGAGGAATACGGCACTGTTTACAGTGTTCGTTTGATGAAAGACAAACGAACAGGAAAACGTCGTGGATTTGGTTTCGTTGAAGTTGGGCATGATGATGCCGACTCAATGATCGCTACACTCAATGAATATGAGTACATGCAAAGAACAATCAAAGTTCGTATTGCCAATGAACCTAAACATCCTTCAGAGGCTGAATCTTAATCTCTGAGAACCCTAACTCAGTAAATGATAATTGTAGCGCCGACTTGTGATGAGGTTCGGTGCTGCAATACACATCATAGCTTGCTTTATTTCTACTATCGGAAAGGAAACGATCTTGTAGTAGAAATTCAACTCTTCTTGATATTGCATCTCCAGAATCGATAAGCACTACCCCTTCTCCCAATACTTGGTATATCTCATCTCTTAATAGAGGGAAATGTGTACAACCAAGCACTGCAACATCGACCGAGCCTTTTAAAGGCCGTAGCACTTTTTCTAAACTTTCAAGATCTACCGGCACACCACGCAGTTTTTGCTCAGCCATATCGACTAGCTTTGTTGTGCCTAACATGACGACATCTTTACCATAAGCAAAATGTCGAATCAGTTCATGCGTATACTCTCGAGTCACTGTTGCTGGCGTTGCAATAAGACCCACACCTTGGCTTGATCTTTGAGATGCAGGTTTGATTGCAGGAACCACTCCAACAATAGGGATAGTGATTTTCTCTCTTAACTTGCTTAGAACTATAGTACTTGCGGTATTGCACGCAATTACAACCAAAGCAATATCTTGGGTTTCTACAAAGTGCTTTACATAGGATTCGACACGTCGTATCAATTGGTTGGGTTCTAATTCCCCATACGGATAGGCTTCATTATCAAATGCATAAGTACAGCTGACCCAAGGTAATCTAGCCTTGATATCTTTAAATACCGAAATGCCACCTACCCCTGAGTCAAACATCAAGATTCTAGTTTCAGACATTGGCACTCTTAATAAGGTTTGAATAAATATTGTGGTTAACTACTTTAGCAAAATACATCACATAGTTAAGCCATCAATCATTGTATTAAAATAAAATATAAGCGTAGTTTTATACGTAAGCTGTTATCTACATCAAAATAACTCATGCACACAATCTATACTCTCAATGCCGATGAGTATAGAATCTGCGCCTCTTGTTTCAATTCAGGAAAAGTGAATGGCCAACCCAAATGTAAACTCTGAGTCTTATCAGCTACAACTCGATGATAAAACAGTACGTCTACAAGAGATGTTTAGCGAATATACGATGCCAGCATTAGAAGTATTTACTTCTGATGAGGATCATTATCGAATGCGCGCAGAGTTCCGCGTGTGGCACGAAGGTGAAGACCTGTACTACGTGATGTTTAATCAAGAAACACGTGAGAAATATCGTGTTGACCAATTTCCTGTCGCGAGTCGCTTAATTAATGATTTGATGCCGCTATTAATAGAAGCGCTCAAAGAACACAACATACTTCGCCACAAGCTTTTCCAAGTCGATTTCCTCTCCACGTTAAGTGGTGAAATTTTAGTGTCTTTGCTTTACCACAAGCAACTTGATGAAGAATGGCAGCAACATGCCAAAGCACTGAAACAGCGACTTAATGATGAAGGCTTTAACTTAAATCTTATTGGTCGCGCCAGAAAGATGAAGATTGTCTTGGACAGAGACTACGTTATCGAGAAGCTGAATGTATTTGGTAAAACCTATACCTACCAGCAAGTAGAAAATAGTTTCACCCAGCCAAACGGTCATGTAGCAGAGAAAATGTTGGAATGGGCGGTGGATTGTACTAAAGATTCGAGCGGTGACTTATTAGAGCTTTACTGTGGCAATGGTAATTTCTCATTAGCGCTGGCGCAAAACTTCAATCGCGTACTTGCGACTGAACTGGCTAAACCGTCGGTTGATTCTGCACAATTCAATATTCGGGCAAATGAGATTGATAATGTACAGATCATTCGCATGTCTGCTGAAGACTTTACCGATGCAATGGAAGGCAAACGTGAATTCCGCCGTCTAAAACAAGCTAATGTTGATCTTAAGAGTTATGACTGCAACACAATTTTTGTTGATCCGCCACGCTCAGGTATGGACGAAGGCACTTGCAGAATGGTTCAAGGTTATGAGCGTATCCTCTATATCTCTTGTAACCCTGAAACGCTAAAAGATAATTTAGAAATCTTAGGTGAGACACACAACATCACTCGTTATGCGTTATTTGATCAGTTCCCATATACCCATCATATGGAAATGGGCATATTTTTAGAGCGTAAAGCCTAATAGATTAAGTAGCAGAGCTATAAGTAGATAAAAGAGCGGCTCGCCGCTCTTTTTTATTTATTTGCCTAAGTAACCTAACTTCCTACCAATCAGTACCAACAACACTAGTGTCACTACGATAGAGAAAAAGTTAGTACCCGCCTCTGGATATTGAGCTTTAATAAATGCCGAATGACCAAAGAAGCCGACGAAAAAACTGCCTACACCCAATAGAGGGAAATCTTCGTTTAGCGGATTATTAAGGTAATTTTGATAGATAGATTGAGTGGCTAACACTAAGCAAATTAGTGAGAAAATCGAAAATGCATAACCTTCTATGGACAGCGATGAGAACAACGAACTGACACTCATTCCGCACACTAAAGCTAATAAAAGCGACTTCTTATCCGACGTTGTATTTACTTTTTGATCAGTCATGAATCCCTCTCTTTCTTATTATTCTGAAACTGGTTCATTGCATGCCCCCCTAGAGAGATCATACGAACTTGTTCAATTAGCCTCTTTTGGTGAGCCATTCGCTGACTCTTCTCTACTATATCTAAGAACTCAGCACCCGAGTTAAAGACTAACGTTACGATAGCATCAGCTTGTAGTGCCGCGATTTCTCTTGGTAATTGCTGTGCACTCAGGTAATCCGCTAACTCAGTACTAAAAAATTGAATTTCTCTTGCCACTGCGCAACGAAACTCCTCTGAAGTGCCAGAACGCTCGCGCAGTAATAACCTAAAAATATCTGGGCTAGTGTCGATAAACTCCACAAAAGTTTCAATGGAGGTTTGAATCACACTACAGTCAGCCTGAATTCGTTCACGTGCTCGACGCATCAATTGGCGCAACAGCAGCCCTGCTTCGTCAACCATCACTAAACCAAGCTGGTCCATATCATCAAAATGGCGATAAAAAGACGTTGGGGCAATTCCAGCTTCTCTTGATACTTCCCGAAGACTCATACTAGAAAAGCTTCGCCCAGCAGATAATTGTCCTAATGCTGAGTCGATGATTGCTCGTCTTGTTTTTTGTTTTTGCTCTGCTCTGACGCCCATACTTTATTCATAACTATTTTAGTCTAACCACAATAAAGCATAACTGCTTCTTAGTTTGCAAACTCTGCAGACTCACAAAGTGATCTTTATTGTGAGACCGCCCACTTAGTCACCACTAACTAATTTACCTATAACGACAAGAGTCTAGAATGCTACTAACAAAACAAGGAGGTTTCTGTGAGTTCTTTATCGCATTTTGATGTAATTGTGATCGGTAGTGGCCCAGGGGGGGAAGGTGCTGCTATGGGCCTGACCAAAGCTGGGTTTAATGTAGCCATCATTGAGAAAGAAAAAAGTGTCGGAGGCGGATGTACTCACTGGGGTACAATTCCATCCAAAGCACTCAGACATGCCGTCAGTCGTTTTACTGAATTCAATAACAACCCTTTATTTAGCAAGAACAATCGCAGTTTTGATGCCAGTTTCGATGACATTCTCAGCCATGCAAAAACCGTTATTGATAAACAAACAACATTGCGACAGGGCTTCTATGACCGTAACCAATGCACCCTGATCTTTGGTGCTGCGCAATTTTCTGATGCCAATACGGTAAAAGTAACTCTAGAAGATGGACGAACTGAGCATTACTCCGCAGATCGTTTTGTCATAGCCACCGGTTCGCGTCCGTATCATCCAGATAGCGTCGACTTTAACCACCAGCGAATTTATGACAGTGACTCAATACTGTCACTCCACCATCAACCAAGACATATTATTATCTATGGTGCAGGCGTGATTGGTTGTGAGTATGCTTCCATATTCCGCGGCTTAGGTGTAAAAACCGATCTAATCAATACGCGCGACCAACTCCTCTCTTTCCTAGATAAAGAAATCTCTGACGCTCTGTCTTATCACTTTGGTAACAGTGGTATTGTTATTCGCAACGGCGAATCATTTGAAAAAGTCGAAGGAACCGATGATGGGGTCATCGTTCATCTGGAGTCGGGGAAAAAAATGCGCGCCGACTGCTTGCTGTATGCCAATGGCCGAACGGGCAACACCGATACACTCAATTTAGAAATTACCGGCTTAGCGGCCGACTCTCGTGGTCAACTAAAAATCAACAGCAACTACCAAACCGACATCGAGCATATTTATGCGGTAGGTGATGTGATTGGCTACCCTAGCCTAGCAAGCGCCGCCTATGACCAAGGGCGTTTTGTCGCTAAAGCGATTGCCGAAGGCGAATCCACTCAACGATTAATTGAAGATATCCCAACGGGTATTTATACGATTCCTGAAATCAGCTCTGTAGGTAAAACAGAACAAGAGCTAACAGCCGCTAAAGTCCCTTATGAAGTAGGACGCGCTTCATTTAAACACTTGGCTCGAGCACAAATATCAGGCAAAGACATTGGTAGTTTAAAAATCCTTTTCCATAGAGAAAGCAGAGAGATTTTAGGCATCCATTGTTTCGGAGAACGAGCGGCTGAAATTATCCACATTGGACAAGCCATCATGGAACAACCCGGTAAAGCCAATAGCATTGACTACTTCGTCAATACTACCTTTAACTACCCGACAATGGCTGAAGCATATCGAGTAGCGGCATTAAATGGCTTAAACCGCCTGTTCTGATCAAGTTATACCAACAACGTCAGTAAGCAAGCCAATATTAAGAGTGGGCAGAAGTTAAAAACTGCCCCTTTTTCCACAACTTGATAAATATCCAACCAAGTGCTCCTCCCCTCATTGCCATAAAGCCGAGCATGGCAATCCATAAACTGTGATTTTGCAAAGACGCAAAACTAAAATAGAGGACAAAAAAAGTAATCGCAGCCAAGAACATGCTATTACGCATCTCTTTGCCTCGAGTCGCGCCAATAAAAATGCCATCAAACAGATAACACCACATTGAAACTAACGGCATGATAGCAAGCCATGGTAGATATTCGTCTGCAGTGATTCTAACACTATCGATATCACTGATTAACGCCACTACAAGACTGCCACCAGCTCCAAATAATAGTGCAAAGCCACAACACACAATAAAGCCCCAGATAAAGGAACCCCATATAGAAAGCGCCAGCTCGGCTTTATTTTTCGCACCAATGGCTTTACCAACCATAGCTTCTATTGCGTATGCAAAACCATCCATGGCATAGGAAACCATCAACACTAAACTCATCAGTACCGCATTGGCAGCCACTACATCATCACCAAAACTTGCCCCTTGGAAGGTCATAAACGCCAACACTGCTTGTAGGAACAATGAACGTAAAAAGATATCTCTATTTAAACGAATAAACCGCAGTACCCCAGCAAACAACTTACTCGTACCTAGAGACAGCATTTGATGTAAAGTCAGTTGAACGGACTTTTGCCACGCTTTGCGGCAGAAATAGAGACCGACAAATGTTCCTGTAAAGTCTGCAATCACCGAGGCAGATGCTACGCCGGATACTCCAAAATCTAAAACCACTACAAACAACACATCTAGCACTATGTTGGTCACGTTAGTCGCAATCACCATCCACATTGGAGCCTTTGCATCTTGATTGCCTAATAGCCAACCTAGCAATACAAAGTTCACCATCGCCGCCGGAGCACTCCACGCCCTTATGGCAAAATACTGCGAAGCGTATAACTGTACTTGTTCACTGGCATCACTAAAGCCCAAAGCCAAGGAAATAATCCCACGATGTAAGATTAAGAAAAGCACAGCAAATGACAATGCCATGAAAATACCTTGCAGTAAGATCAGGGCTAATTTCCTAGGATTTTGTGCTCCTTTAGCTTGCGCGGACAAGCCTGTTGTCGACATACGTAAAAAGCCAAATAGCCAAAACACCATACTGATCATGGTGCTGCCTAACGCCACACCACCTAAATACCAAGAGTGTTCCAAATGCCCTACCACGGCAGTATCAACTAAACCCAATAACGGTACCGTAATGTTGGACAGCACCATAGGTATTGCCAACGCAAGAATCCTCTTGTGCAGACTTAAGTCCATGAGTGAACGGATAACTGGATTATGCATAAAGCTTCCTTGGTAAATCTTAGGGCAAAAAAAACAGCGCTCCTATTAAGGGGCGCTGCATATTTAGTGAACTGTCAGTTATTGGAATGTAGTGATTACATCCAAGTACTATTACGAATAATACCGACAGCAATACCTTCAATCACTAAATGTTGCTGAGTTAAATCAACTTTAATTGGAGACAGAGCTTCGTTTTCTGGGTGCAACAAAACAGTTGCGCCTTTACGCTCCAATCTTTTCACGGTGACGTCTTCATCCACTCGTGCCACCACAACCTGTCCATCACGAACATCTTGAGTTTTATGTACTGCGAGTAGATCGCCATCCATAATACCGATGTCTTTCATACTTTCACCGTGTACTCGCAGTAAAAAGTCCGCTTTTGGCTTGAACATTTGTGGATCAACTTGGTAATGAGATTCTATATGCTCTTGAGCTAAAATAGGCTCACCCGCCGCCACATTACCGATCAGCGGTAAACCGTCATCATTAGCGGTATCTTGCAATAAAATACGGATGCCTCTTGAAGCACCAGGAATAATTTCAATTACCTGTTTTTTAGCCAGTGCTTTAAGGTGCTCTTCGGCAGCATTAGCTGAACGAAAACCCAGCGCGCGGGCAATTTCCGCTCTTGTTGGTGGCATACCAGTATCCTCAATCTTAGCTTTAATTAGATCGAATACCTGTTGCTGTCTTTGGGTTAAGGGTCTCATAGGGCACCTGTTATTTTATACAGTTAACTGTGAGTATATACAGCATGGTTAAATAATCAACCAACTGGCCCTAATAACTTGAAATTTAAGTTAAAAGAATAATGCTTCAACCCAGATATATACCACTAGGCCTAAAGCAACAAATACCGCTGCCGAACCAATATCCTTGGCACGTCCTGCTAATTCATGAAAATCAGACCCAATGCGATCCACCACAGCCTCTATAGCCGAATTCATCAGCTCTGCAATCAGCACAATAAATAAAGACAACACCATCAACATGCGTTCAACGTGACCAACATCCACCAAAAAGGCAATCGGGATCAGTAGAATAGCGAGAGTGACTTCTTGACGAAAAGCAGCCTCATGTTTGAAAGCAGCCTGCAATCCCTGTATCGAATACCTTGTCGCTTTAATAATGCGTTTGAATCCTGTATTACCTTTCATTATTCACCTATTCTTTTATCTCTTTGTGCTTTTTCAGTCATAAACCTAACATTGACGTAATTCTGGTTAAAAGGTTCGACCAGTTCTGCTATTCTTGCGACGCTTATGTTACAACCGAGCCTTGAAGAGTCTTGGACGCCAAATACAAATTGGGACAATCAATAATATGTCTTCTGGTCATACACTGACACAATCAGCTTTGCGCTTTCCATTGAAAGTACTGGTTAAGGGGAGCGTCGTACCCCCTTCGCCAATTAATAATCTCAACATAGACATAGAAAAACCTATTGTCTACGTTTTGCCATATGAATCCAATGTCGACTTGTTGGCTATTCGCAGACGAGCTATTCAACTTGGCCTACCCGATCCTCTACAACCACTTGAGCTAAGTGGCCAAAGCTTTCGACGCTATGTATTTAGCTCTATGGATGAGGACGCTAAAGACCAAGATACTCACGACTCTCTTGGTTCGCAAAGCCTGTTTACTCAGCTTCTTAAACTACACAGAGAACAGCCAGAACTCGATGTACAGCTAATACCAACCACGGTTATGTGGGGACGTAAGCCAGGCAAAGAAGGACAAGAAAAACCTTACTTAGAAAATCTGCCATCTTGGAAGAAAATGTTCGCAGTATTGTTTTCTGGTCGAGACTGTATGATTCGCTTTAGCCCGTTAGTGTCTATGCGACATATGGCTGATTCACATGGCTCCGATGAAACCATCGCACAAAAACTAGCACGCGTAGCACGCATTCACTTCTCTCGCCAAAAATTAGCCGCGTCAGGTCCAAACCTACCAAATAGAGAAGTGTTATTTAAGCGTCTGATCAAATCCGAAGCGATAAATAAAGCCATTGCCGAAGAAGCAGCAGAAAAAAATATTAGTGTAGAAAAAGCAGAGCAACAAGCACTAAAAATAATAGATGAAATTGCAGCTAAATTTTCTTACTCATTGATCAAGCAAGGCAACCTTGTTTTAACTTGGTTATGGAACCGCCTCTATCAAGGCATCAATGTTAATAATGCTTCGACTGTACGTAAATTAGCGCAAGATGGGCACGAAATCGTTTATGTCCCGTGTCATCGAAGCCATATGGATTATCTGCTGCTCTCTTACATTCTTTATTACGAAGGCATGGTACCACCGCATATTGCTGCCGGTGTAAACCTAAACTTCTTCCCTGCTGGGCCTATCTTTAGAAGAGGTGGCGCATTCTTCATTCGCCGTAGCTTCAAAGGTGACAAGCTCTATTCGACTATTTTTAGAGAATACTTAGCCGAGCTATTTGCGAAAGGGTATTCGGTTGAATACTTTAGTGAAGGTGGACGCTCTCGTACAGGTCGTCTACTGCAAGCCAAAACCGGCATGTTAGCGATGACAGTACAAACCATGTTACGAGGACTAAATCGTCCCGTCACTTTAGTACCTGTGTATATCGGCTACGAACATGTAATGGAAGTCTCGACTTACGCAAAAGAACTGCGCGGTAAACGTAAAGAAAAAGAGAATGCTGGACAGGTACTGCGTACGATTAGAAAACTGCGCAACTTTGGCCAAGGCTATGTCAACTTTGGCGAGCCTATCTCACTGAATAACTATCTCAACGAAAATGTACCACAATGGCGAGACAGTATTGGTGCACCAAGCTCTGTCAGACCGGATTGGATGGCGCCTACTGTTAATGCTATTGCTGAAAAAATGATGACGCACATTAATGATGCCGCCGCAGCTAATGCCCTGAGCTTATCCGCGACAGCTCTACTCGCGTCAAGACAACGAGCTCTAACCAAAGAAAGTTTGATCAACCAAATCGATTGTTATTTACGTATCCTGCGCAACACACCATACACGGATTACTCAACTGTACCGGATAGCTCAGCAGAAGAATTGGCTGCGCACGCTATCTCTTTAGATAAGTTTGTTGTCGACTCAGACAGCATGGGTGATATCGTCTCTTTAGATCGTCATCAGTCTGTATTAATGACTTACTATCGTAACAACATCATACATATGCTGGCACTTCCTTCATTAATTGCCCAGCTTATTATCCAACTACCTGACTGCACATTGGCAAAACTACAGCACAATATTTCGGTTCTATATCCGTTCTTGAAAAAGGAATTTTTCCTTTCTTATGACGATGAACAGCTTGAAGAGAAAATTGAGCTAATCGTGCAAGAGTTGTTGGCTCAGAAGCTTATTCAAATTGATGATGACGTGATTAACCTTAATCAGTCCAACATCCATACTATACAGCTGCTTTCCAGAACGATTTCAGAAACTCTGCAACGCTACAGTATTGCACTGAATCTTTTGGCTTCAAGACCTGAGGTAACTCAAGAAGATTTAGAAGTACGCTGCCAAGATATCGCACAGCGCTTAGGTCGCTTGCATGGCATTAATGCACCAGAGTTTTTTGATAAAGGGGTATTTGCAGCGCTGTTTAATACCTTAAAAGAACAGAACTATCTTGATGAAGATGGGGAGTGTGATATTGAGCGCACTGAGGAATTAGCTCTGAGCTTACTTGAGATACTTTCGCCAGAAGTAAAACTGACCATTAAAGAAGGTATCGCTCAGGCTGAGTAAGCATAATACCAATCGTACTAAATAACTGCTCATTCTAGCTTGTTAAAATGCTCGATAACGGCGTTAGAATTTTTGATTGTAGAATAACTACTTATCGAAAAATTCTGCCTTGTTCTCGAGCATTTTTCCTGCGCTAGTTCTGATCACTTACTTAGTGTGATTGGTATAACTCATC
Organism: Vibrio halioticoli NBRC 102217; assembly: GCF_000496695.1. Lineage (GTDB taxonomy): Bacteria > Pseudomonadota > Gammaproteobacteria > Enterobacterales > Vibrionaceae > Vibrio > Vibrio halioticoli. The sequence continues at coordinate 20,886 of NZ_BAUJ01000062.1, read as the reverse complement.
AAAGCATCAATCCCAGCTATCGATTCTACTAGTAACAGAATCGATAGCTGGGATTTTTTATAGATAAGAGATAAATAAGCCAGCAGTAACGGCAATGCCAACGTAGTTATTGTTAAGAAAAGCTTGAAAACATTGTGTACGACAGCGCGTTTTAATCAACCATTGCTGATACACAAACAAACTAGCGGCCACAAGCACCCCCCAGTAAAAGGCACCACTAAGGCCAGCACTCTCACCGACCACCAGCAGTAAAACTATAGTGGTAGCCTGCAATAACCCGATAATTAACTTATCAAAGCGACCAAACAAAATAGCGGTCGATTTAATACCTATTTTAAGATCGTCTTCTCTATCAACCATCGCATATTGGGTATCGTAGGCAACAGTCCACAATAAGTTAATCGCAAACAATAACCACGCCAATGGCGCTATATGTCCAGACTCTGCCGCCCACGCCATTGGAATCGCCCAACTAAATGCAATCCCTAATACCAACTGTGGCAAATGGGTAAACCGCTTCATAAACGGATAAAGCGCCGCTAAGGCGACACCAATAAATGACAATTGGATGGTAAGCGTATTCATGGTCAGCACCAGAGAAAATGAAACAACACTCAAGACGCCAAACAAAGCTAACGCTTCTTTTGCCGACACTAATCCGCTCGGTATTGGGCGAAACTGAGTACGCTCCACATGCCCATCAAAATCACGATCAGCAAAATCATTAATCACGCACCCTGCTGAACGCATTAAAAATACCCCCAGACAAAATACAATAAGAACTCCCCATTGAGGTTTCCCCTCTGAAGCCATTGCCAAGGCCCATAATGTTGGCCATAACAGCAAGAGGCTACCGATAGGTCGATCCATCCTCATCAGCAAATAATAGGCTCTTATTTTAGAGAGCATTAACTGTGTTCCTTTTTAAATATATTGGGGATTCTGGTAAAAAGAGTTCCGCTACCAGCATCGGTGTTTCATTCATCCATAACCGAGAACGGCGTGCTAGCAATACTTGCCCATCCACCTCAATTTCTCCCACTTGCAGAGCATCACGATACGCACCTTGCGAACCAAAGACGGTGACGCCTAAAGGCAGTTCACCTTGTTTTTCAAAATCGTGTGAGTGAGAAAGCAGTGAGCTTTCTGGTATCAAAGTGCGCCCATACACCCAATCGTGACGATCGCCTCGCAAGATCACTTCTCTAAGGAGGCAAACTTCTCGGGTTAAAATCTCCGCTTCTTTTGCTGACAGCATCTGCGCTTGAACTTTATTGTTGGTAAATAACTCAACACTAAAATCAGCACAAGATTGAGATAGACGATGAGAAAGAGAGTCTTCCTCTAACAACCAATGCTTAGCGTTTGTGTTCGGAAATTGGAATTGGCTTGGGCTTTGCCAATTGATATCACGCAAAGCCTGCTGAAATATGCTAATGGGGCTTGTCATACTAACTTCGTAACTCTTTACCAACTAATGACGCACTCTTAATGTAATGCGCCAATTGTACCAATCGCAATACCAATAAGGTAATAGAGATCACCAATTAAGTGCTCTTAGTACGATTTATGCTATCTAAGCCACCTAATACGCACCCTGCGACCAAACCAGCAAGGTGTGCGGTATTAGCAATGGCCATAAATGGTTGTACAAAACCAAGCACTAACCACACCAACATAAAACCAAGAATAGGTTTAGGTATATCTAACCCAAGTTGCGGTGCGCGCACCGAAACAACCCAAATATATCCAACTAAGGCGTACACAACCCCACTAAGGCCACCAAAGTTGGCACCGTCAATCCAGTATTGAGCACAACCTGAGATGAGTGCGGAGAATAAGAAAATTTTCGTCAGGCGAGCTCGCCCTAATTTTTGCTCGATATCACCACCGAGTTGCCACCACCAAAGTAAGTTAAAGGTGATATGCAATACAGAGAAATGCAGCAGCGCATGCGAGAAATAACGCCATACCTGCCATTGTTGCTCGCTAACCGCAGGGAAATGTAGCCAAGAGAATACTTGCTGCTGCATCCCTAGAATACGAAGTCCATAAATTAGGATAGATATCGCCATAATTAGCAAAGTCATTGGCCCAGCTTTGGCTTTAATCATCTGCAAAAAGCTAGGAGTGGAATAACTGAACTTTTGGGTGCGGGTTTCAGCCATGTGCCAAGAGGCGGCTTGGTATTTTTTATGGTTGGGATCTTTTAAAAACAGTTCTAGTTCTTGCTGCACTTCTGGCAACGCATTTTCATCATGCAGCCAAATCGCAAACTGACCGTCCCCTTCTCCCACTTGAGAAAGAGTCACCTGCTGTGAGGCCATGTAATCAATAAAGGCTTGAGCGATACGAGGGTTGTTAATCTGTATTAAACGAATCATTCATGGACCTCGATTGGTAGCTGTTGACGCTGCCAAGCCTCAAAGCCACCATCAATACTAAATACTTGCTCAAAACCTTGGTTAAGTAAGTACTGAGCAACACCCACACTGCTAATACCGTGATAGCACATCACTAGGATCGGATCGTCAAACTCCACCGAATCCATGAATTCAGCAATGCTCTGATTGGTCAAATGAAAAGCATCTACCGCATGTGCCACAGTAAACGCTTGAATGTCGCGAGTATCAACCAATTTTGCTTGCTGTGTTGATAACATCTGGTGTGCTTGATGAACACTGATTCGTTGTATTTCTTCCATTATTTGTTTTCTCTTAAAAAATCCTATCCAAAGCCAATAAGGAATTTTATCCCTAATACAAAGAGCATAATGATCAATTTACCACCAGCTGTGGGTAAACCTGTGGATTACGTTGATAAAGTGTTTTTAGCAAAGATGATCCACAATATCTAGTATTGATCCTTAATAATGTGTTGATTTAAAATTATCTATCCCCACCAGAGATATCGATGATAACCCTTGCTTTAACTGAGTTAAAGACATGCTATCGAAATTTATCCCACAGAGTTATCCACAGAAAAACCACCTAAATAACAGGGTAAAACCGATCCTAATAAAAAAGGCCAAGATCTCTCGATCTTGGCCTTTAAAGAAATTTAATATCGCTTACAAATCGCCAACGGCCAATTTAAGCTTTTTCATCGCATTCTTTTCTAACTGACGAATACGCTCTGCCGAAACACTGTAGGTATCTGCCAGATCTTGTAAGGTAAGCTTTTGGTCATCTAACCAACGAGCACGTACAATATGCTGACTACGCTCATCAAGAGTGGCTAAAGCACTCGCTAGACGTGCATTAGTGTGGCTTTCCCAGTTATCCGCTTCAATAGAATCTGCAATGTCTGAATCTTGATCTTCAAGATACAACGCAGGTGCGACTGGATTGAAGTTCGTCGCTGTATCGTCATCAGCTGAAAACTCAAATGTGGCATCTTGAGCAGCTAAGCGAGATTCCATTTCACGAACTTCGGAAGGTGATACACCTAACTCATTCGCTACTGTCTCAACTTCACCATTGTTAAACCAACCTAAACGTTTTTTATTTTTACGCAGGTTGAAGAACAGTTTACGTTGAGCTTTGGTAGTGGCGATTTTAACAATACGCCAGTTACGCAATACGTACTCGTGAATCTCAGCTTTAATCCAATGAACTGCAAATGAAACTAGACGAACGCCCACTTCAGGATTGAATCGCTTAACGGCTTTCATTAGTCCGATATTCCCTTCCTGAACTAAATCAGCAAGCGGAAGACCATAACCAGAGTAACCACGGGCAACATAAACAACAAAGCGCAAGTGAGATAGAATCAGCTCTTTCGCTGCCTCAATTTCGCCATTGTAATGTAAACGCTCGGCAAGCTCTCTTTCTCGCTCTGCGGTTAACATAGGGTAACCGTTTGCTGAGCGGATGTAGCTATCTAGGCTATCTTGAGATACCAACGCCATTGAAAACGCTTTACTAGCCATTCAATTCCTCATTCATTGAACTTTACTACTTAACATTATTAAATTAGGTATGCCTAAAAGAATAACGGACTGAACATTATGCACAGAATTCAAACTAGAGCAAGTCTTAGTCTGTGAGTTGAGACATACACATTATCCCCCCTCTATCTATTATGACCAGCAAATTCTACACAGGTTCAATTTCAGAAAGATGACGGCGCGCAGAAGCTTGAGCGGCAAAGAGACCTAAAAAGCTTCCTACTAACAAAAGGATAACGGATTCATCTAAACCCAATGGGCTAAGAATAAAGCTACTATCATAAAGTGATGCCACCGACTGCACCGTACTTCCCAAAAATAGTGATAAAGATAGAGTAATTAACCAAGCTAATAGTGCGCCCAGTAAACCAAACCACATTCCGGTATAGAGGTATGGACGTAAAATAAAGCTATTGGTTGCCCCAAGAAACTTCATCACTTGGATTTCTTCTTTTCTCGCCAATACATTGAAACGCATGGTATTACCGATAATTAAAATCACCGCCACTAACATCATGCACGCCAAAGCAATAGCCAACGAACTGCTTAGTGTTTTCACAGCATCAAAACGCTTCAACCAATCTTGATCAACACGTACATCGGTAAACACATCAACCGACTTCGCCAATTCCAAAATATGTTGCTGAGTCGCCTTGGACGCTTGCGCAGGATGAATAACCAGTAATGCAGGCAATGCGTAGTCATTCAATAGACTGATGGCGTCATTAAACCCTGCATGTGAACTTAAATCTTGTAAGCCTTGTTGAGACGAAATGTACTCGACCTTTGAAACGGACTCATCGCTCTCTAGCTTATCCTTGATAAGCATAATTCGAGCTTCAGATGTCCCTTCTTGTAAGTAAGCACTTACCGCCGCAGGCTGACTGACTTCTTGCGCGGCATCTAAAATATTCTTGGCCACAACGTATAAGCTAGAAGGCAGTGCTAATACAATCGCAATCACCGCTAAGGTAAACAAGTTACCTAGTGGACGATCCATAATCTCGCGTAAAGAATCTTTAGCCACTATGTAGTGTGAACGAAAATACCCTATTTTCTCTACAGAACCTTTACTGGCCATAACCTGCTGCCTCACTCAAAAATCCTTGGTTCAATTCAAAACGGCGATATTGCTTACGCATTTCCATCATGCCCACATCATGCGTCGCAATCAGAATAGAAACGCCTGCACGGTTAAACTCTTCAAATAAGCGGAAGATACGATTAGATAGCTCAGGATCTAAGTTCCCGGTAGGCTCATCGGCAAGCAATAAAGTGGGTCTATTCACTACAGCGCGTGCAATACCCACCCTTTGCTGCTCACCACCAGAAAGTTGCGAAGGCAAACAGCGGGCTTTTTCAAGCAAACCTGTTTTATCAAGAGCGGCACTGACTCGACGTTTAATCTCATTTTCAGCAATAGACTCTATGCGCATCGGTAATGCCACGTTGTCATAAACAGTTCGGTTCATTAACAAGCGGTGGTCTTGGAAAACAATTCCGATATTACGTCTTAATAGCGGGATCTCTTTATCCCCAATACGGGTAATGTCATGCCCATTGAAGGCAATCTTACCGTCGGTAGGTCGCTCCATCGCGCAAATAAGTTTCAGTAAAGTACTTTTACCTGCGCCAGAGTGACCGCCAAGAAAAGCCAGTTCGCCTTTTTTTAAGTGAAAATCGACTTTTTGCAATGCCTGATGGCCACCACGGTAAGCCTTACTCACCTGTTGAAAATTAATCACAAAATCATCCTTGCGCTAGGCTTCTAATCTTCTCTACTAAATAATGCATCGATGAAATCTTGCGTTTCAAATGGACGCAAATCTTCAATGCCTTCACCCACACCAATATAACGAATTGGGATATTAAACTTGTCTGCAATCGCAAAGATAACGCCACCTTTAGCGGTTCCATCCAGTTTCGTTAACGTAATACCTGTAACCGGTTCTACGTCACTAAACAGTTTAGCTTGGCTCATCGCATTTTGACCGGTACCCGCATCTAAAGTCAGCATGATCTCATGCGGGGCACTGTCATCAATTTTCTTCATTACGCGAACAATCTTACGCAGTTCTTCCATAAGATTACTTTTGTTTTGTAGACGTCCTGCTGTGTCTGCAATCACCACGTCATAGCCGCGAGCTTTAGCCGCTTCAATCGCATCGTAGATAACAGAAGCACTGTCTGCGCCGGTATGTTGTGCAATAACAGGCACGTCATTGCGTTGACCCCACACTTGCAACTGCTCCACCGCCGCCGCACGGAAAGTATCCCCTGCAGCTAGCATGACTTTTTTGCCTTGCCCTTGGAACTGCTTAGCGAGCTTACCGATAGTGGTTGTTTTACCAACGCCGTTCACGCCTACCATTAAAATAACGTACGGTGTTTTTTGTTCATCAATATGTAACGGCTGCTCTACTTTTGCCAAAATCTCAGCAAGCTCTTCTTTTAAAAGATCATATAAAGCTTCACCATCTTTTAGCTGCTGCTTAGAGGCTTTCTCTGTCAGGCTGTCGATGATTTTCATGGTCGTTTCCATACCAACATCCGCAATCAGAAGTTGTTCTTCTAATTCTTCAAATAGGTCATCATCAATTTGCTTGCCTTTAAACAGGCCAAAGAAACCCGCACCAATATTCGCTTTGGTTCGTGCAAGACTACGTTTTAAACGAGCAAAGAAGCTCTCTGTCGGCTTCTCTTGCACCTCAGGCTGAATCACATCGTCGGCTACGAGCTCAGTAGATTCTGGCTCTTGTGCAGGTTCAGCTGCATCTTGCGCTTCGATTTCTGTCTCGGCTTGCTCGGGTGTATCTTCTACTTCGGTCGCCTCTTGTGCGACAACCTTACTATCAGACTCATCTGCCGGCGTTACTGCTTGTTCAGTAACTTCAGTATCCAGCTCTTGCTGTTCGTTAACGTCCGTTTCTTTTTGCTCTGGTTTTGTTTGTTCTTCTTCACCAAAACCAAGCCAAGACAATAAGCCGCGTTTTTTCTTATCCGTCATCGAAGACTTTCCCAATTACTCATGATTCGTGCGTATATACAATGCAATTGCGCAGTGTACGTTTAATTAGCGATGATTAATCTCGTATTTACGAGTACAATTTTAAAATAATTAATTGGGTATGATACCACTTATTCCATGGCCAAAAATAGCATGAGAAAACATCAACGCTCCTCTTCTTCACAAAATAATAAGGGTTCAGGGTCAATCCGCATCATTAGCGGGCTTTGGCGAGGCCGAAAATTACCGGTTCATGATGCCGAAGGTTTACGCCCAACCACCGATAGAGTGAAAGAAACCTTATTCAATTGGATTGCCAGTGACATCCCCAATGCACGTTGCTTAGACCTATTTGCAGGTTCGGGTGGCTTGGGTTTTGAAGCCGCATCAAGACAAGCCGAAGAAGTAACTCTTATTGAGTTAAATGTAAAAGCATTTCAGCAACTACAACAGAACATGCAAGCGGTGAAAGCGACCAACATCACCCTATTAAATCAAAATTCATTAAACTTCTTGAAACAACCAGGGAAGCCATACGATATTGTGTTTATCGATCCTCCCTTTCGTCAGGGCCTTCTGCTAGAAGCCATCGAACAACTAGAAAACAATGGCTGGCTGAGTGATCAGGCTTTAATTTACATTGAAACTGAAAAAGAACTGGCAATGCCTGCATTACCCGATAATTGGACAATGCACAGAGAAAAAGTGGCGGGACAGGTTAGATTCCAACTATTTATAAGAGAGTAAGAATGAAATACCTTTTGATACTTGCAAAGGCGGCCATCGCCTTTGTATGGTTTGTGCTTATCTATAATCTTTTTCAGCCGTTTCCCGGCAAAGCGGCCATTGCGCTTTATATCATGACCGCCTTCCTATTCATGATGCACGGCCTACAGTCGGCTATCTTCCTTGGTGCATTTGGCGATAAAGTTAAACTCAGCTCTTGGGAAAAATGGTCCATTTTGATCTTTGGTATTTTTGCGTTATTGGATATTCGACGCAAACATATGATGGACTAGTCTCACTGCTTAGCATAAATACAAAAACGCACTTTTTAGTGCGTTTTTTGTTTGAAATAGCCGAAGTAGGTCGCTTTTCACAAATTACAGACGTAAAAAAGCCCCACTCTTTCGAGTGAGGCTTCGTTATAGTGGTCGGTGAAGAGGGATTCGAACCCCCGACCCTCTGGTCCCAAACCAGATGCGCTACCAAGCTGCGCTATTCACCGACAAATTTCATTTCAATCAAATTGAAATAGGGAACCGAAGTTACCAAATGATGGGGTGGCTAACGAGATTCGAACTCGCGACCACCGGAATCACAATCCAGGGCTCTACCAACTGAGCTATAGCCACCATCAATTTTTTATAATCACCGCTTTTGCCATGACTAATTGTAGTGGTCGGTGAAGAGGGATTCGAACCCCCGACCCTCTGGTCCCAAACCAGATGCGCTACCAAGCTGCGCTATTCACCGACAAACTTTAGAAAATTTCGTTTACCAGAGGCTTGCCTCTAGTCTCGCTATTTTCAAAGACAGGATACACTATCAAGTAATGTTATCACCGACTTAATTTCATCCCGATTTAACATCGAAATAGGAAACCGAAGTTACCAAAATAATGGGGTGGCTAACGAGATTCGAACTCGCGACCACCGGAATCACAATCCAGGGCTCTACCAACTGAGCTATAGCCACCACTATTTTTTGCCAATACGCTGTTTGCTAAAAACAGGCTTCCGGATGGTACGCCCGAAAGGATTCGAACCTTCGACCTTTGGCTCCGGAGGCCAACGCTCTATCCAGCTGAGCTACGGGCGCATGCCCTATCGGCGGAGTGGAATAATACGGATATCACAGTTTGCCGTCTAGTACTTTTTACAGTTTTTTTTGTGTTTGTGCTTTTTTTCAACGAAAACGATCATTATGTCGCTATTTTTAGATGTGATTTAACCCTCGCCCTCGTAAAGATATAGTTTAATGCAACATTCATAAGATATATAATCACCCAACATTTACAACACTTTAACAGTTGGTGATTTCATTTTGTGCGATCTGCACACAAATGGTCAACCGGTTAGCGCTTACCTAGAATTAAAAGAGAATGAATGGATATGCCTCGTAAACTTGTTACTTTATTTACCGTTGCGCTGGTTTTTTCTGGTGCTAGCTTTGCTTCATCAGATCAAGCTGATTATGATGCAATAGCTGAGCGCATTAAGCCTGTCGGCAATGTTTACATCGCAGGAAGCGAGCCAGAAGCTGAAGTTGCAGCGGCAGGCCCTCGTGACGGCGCTACTGTTTATGGTACTTTCTGCCTAGCGTGTCATAGCTCTGGAGTGGGCGGCGCACCAAAAATAAATGATGCTGCTGATTGGAGCCCCCGCATCGCACAAGGTAAAGAAACAATGGTTGAACATGCGATCAATGGTTTCAATGCTATGCCAGCAAGAGGGGCATGTATGGATTGTACTGATGAAGAAATCGTTGCCGCTATCGACCATATGATTGCCAATCTTTAATCATTAGCTACCTATGCGATTAACATAACGCGACGAACTTTGTTAAAAAGATGGCTTGCGCCATCTTTTTTTATTTTTTAAACATTGCTCTAAGATTTGCGATATGCGCTTGCCCTTTTTGCATGCGTTCTTCTTTGGTTTGCTCTTTCTTTTTCACTTCCCATTCAAGATCATCAAAAGGCAATTCATCTAAGAAGCGACTTTGAGTTGGCTTGATTAACTCTCCGTACTGGCGACGCTCTTTACATACCGTAAAACTCAGCTCTTTTTGTGCTCGCGTAATCCCCACGTACATTAAGCGACGCTCTTCATCTACATTTTCTTCGTCGATACTGGTTTGGTGCGGTAATATGCCTTCTTCTGCTCCCATTAAGTATACGTACGGGAACTCAAGGCCTTTAGAGGCATGTAAGGTCATTAGTTGCACTTGGTCCGCTTCGGCATCGTCTTCCCCACGCTCCATCATGTCACGCAGTGTTAAACGCTGTACCACTTCTTTGAGAGTTTTCTCTTCTTTGTCATAGTTGTCCCCCTCAAGATCAGCCACAATCCAGCTATACAGGTCAGAAACGTTCTTCATGCGCATTTCAGCCGCTTTTGGGCTAGCAGAGGTTTCATACAACCAATCTTCGTAGTTGATATCACGCACTAAACTGCGCACCGCTTCCACGGTATTTCCACGCTCAGCGTTATCGCCCACTCGCACCAACCACTCAGTGAAACGTCTTAAGCTCTCCAAGCCTTTACCGGATAAGGTTTGTTCTAAACCGAGTTCAAAGGAGGCTTCAAATAAGCTTTTGCCACGCATATTGGCGTAGCTACCTAACTTTTCTAAAGTCACCGGACCAATCTCACGGCGTGGGGTATTCACGATACGTAAAAATGCATTGTCATCATCAGGGTTCACTAACACTCGTAAATACGCCATCACATCTTTAATTTCCGCTCTAGAAAAGAAAGACGTTCCTCCGGAAATTCGGTAAGGAATACGGTTTTGCATTAAAGACTTTTCAATTAATCGTGATTGATGGTTACCACGATACAAGATGGCGTAATCTCGATAGTGAGTTCGATTTACAAACTTATGTGCAATGATCTCACCCGTAATACGCTCGGCTTCATGGTCTTCATTTTTTGCCATTAACACTTTGAGCTTTTCACCATCAGGGATCTCTGAAAAAAGCTTTTTTTCATATACGTGAGGGTTATTGGCAATCAAAATATTGGCTGAGCGTAAAATTCGGCTGGTTGAACGATAGTTTTGTTCAAGCTTAACCAATTTTAGATTTGGATAATCTTCACCAAGCAAAACTAAGTTTTGCGGTTTAGCCCCACGCCAAGAATAAATAGACTGATCATCATCACCTACCACTGTTAAGCGACCACGCTCACCCACCAGCAATTTAACCAGTTCATATTGACTGGTATTGGTATCTTGATACTCATCGACCAATAAATAACGAATACGCGCGCGCCAGCGTTCTCGCACCTCTTCATTTTGCTTTAATAGCAATACAGGCATCAAAATCAGATCATCAAAATCTAGCGCGTTGTAAGCGACCATTTGACGTTGATACATTTCAAAACAGTCGGCAAATAATGTGTGTAACTCACCTTGCGCTGAAGCTCTAGCTTGAGCAGGAGTTAACATGTCGTTTTTCCAGTTGGAGATAGTACTCACTAACTGACGCAGCAAGTCTTTATCCCCTTCCAAAAGATCTTCGGTTAACTCTTTAAGCATGGAAAGTTGGTCTTGGTCGTCAAATAACGAAAAACCCGCTTTTAGACCTAGCGCTTTGTACTCTCGACGAATGATGTTCAGGCCCAAGGTGTGAAAAGTAGACACCATCAGCCCTTTAGATTCATTTTTACCTAAGGTTTGCCCAACTCGCTCTTTCATTTCGCGAGCGGCTTTGTTGGTAAACGTTACCGCCGCGATATTGCGCGCCTTATAGCCGCATTGCTGAACAAGATAAGCAATCTTATTGGTAATTACGCGCGTCTTACCTGAACCTGCTCCTGCTAATACCAGACAAGGCCCAGACACAAATTTTACCGCTTGGTCCTGCTGTGGATTTAGCCTCATAACGTCACCGAGATACAAAAAAGGGTTCTAATGATACTTCTCAGCATGTTCATTTCCAATCGAATTTTCCTTTTTGAAATGCTTACCTATGCTTACAAATGGTTGCTTTTCAATATTTGGGCATTAAAATGAATGAACGTTCATTCATTTCTGGTGGGGTTACTACAAAATGGCATCTAAAACCAAGCGTCAAGATATCTTAGAGGCAGCAGTAGCTATACTCGGTCAAGACGGTTTCAAAGGCCTTTCCATACAAAAATTAGCCAGCGAAGCCAATGTCGCAACCGGTACGGTTTATCTCTATTTTAAGGATAAAAACCACATCATTACCGAAGCAAGACTTTGGCTCACCAAACAAGTGGCTGACATCATTCAAAACAATGTAGATCCAAATCAGTCACTGGAACAAAGATATAAAACAATGTGTAGCAACGTATGGAGTATAGGTGAATCTCATTTAAGACTATTGCAAACGCATGTTTTGTACGAATCATTACCTGCTACTTTAAATAATGAAATTCGAAGTTTAGAAAAGAAATTTTTTGACCCTCTACTGAGTGTGTTTAATGAAGGAAGAGAATCTGGCGAACTGAAAGATCTCCCCGACCCTATTTTATATACCCTGAGTTTGGAAAGTTGCGTGAGCTTAACTCGCAAACACTTCCAAGGTATTGAATCTATAGACAACACCATCTATCAACAGGCCATCCACGCGAGCTGGGAAGCCATTACAACAAAATAACTGGAGAACCGTTCCATGAAAAAGTGGACACTAATCATGCTACTTATTGCTATCGTTTTATTTGGTAGCGTAATTGGCTTTAACATCTTCAAGCAACAGAAGATAGCGGAGTACTTGGCGAATCGCCCAGAACCAGAATACCCAGTGACTGTAATTAAAGCAGCGGCTGATGACTGGACACCGAGCATCGATGTAATTGGCTTTATTGAACCTTTACAGGGCGTTACATTAACGGCGGAAGCCAGTGGTATCGTCACTAAAATTAACTTTGTATCAGGTCAGAAAGTCTCCAAAGGCGATTCTCTGGTTTTACTTGATTCTGATGTAGAAAAAGCCAACTTACAAAGTGCAGAAGCCCGTCTTCCTGCCTCTGCCGCTAAATATAAACGCTACAAAGGTCTATATAAGAAAGGCGCTATCTCTCAAGAAGATTATGATGAAGCAGAAGCATCTTACCTTTCTCTAAAGGCCGATATCACCGGTCTAAAAGCGACCATCAACCGTCGTGATGTAGATGCACCCTTCTCTGGAGTTATTGGTATTCGCGGGGTTAACCTAGGCGAATACATGCAAGCCGGTAGCCGAATTGCACGACTTGAAGACATCAGCGTAATGCGCCTACGATTTACCGTTTCACAAAACGACATCTCGCGCATCAACATTGGCCAATCTATTCGTATTGAAGCCGATTCGTACCCTGGTAGCATTTTTGACGGCACTATTTCAGCCATAGAGCCTGCCATTAACTACCAAAGTGGTCTTCTACAGGTACAAGCGGAAATTCCTAACGCACAGGGTAAGTTAAGATCAGGCATGTTTGCACGTGCACAAATTGTTTTACCAACCATAACTGAGCAAGTCGTCATTCCACAAGTTGCTATCTCTTACACTTTGTACGGAGACAGTGTATTTGTTCTTGATGAAAAAACACACCGAGTGAGCCAGCGAGTGATTAAAGCGGGTGAACGTACGCAAGATAAAGTGCGCATTTTAGAGGGCGTGAAACCTGGCGAAATGATTGTGACCTCAGGCCAAGTTCGATTAAGCAACGATTCTAAAGTGAAAATTGTAGAAAGCGACGCGACGAATCCTCCAGCTGAACTGCCGATGTTGTAAGGGATAAACAATGCGATTTACAGATATATTTATTAAGCGCCCAATACTCGCTATCTCTATCAGCTTTTTGATAGCTTTGCTTGGGTTGCAAGCCATCTTTAAGATGCAGGTACGTGAATATCCAGAGATGACCAACACAGTTGTGACTGTCTCTACTGGGTATTACGGTGCCAGTGCTGACCTTATTCAGGGCTTCATTACCCAACCCCTTGAGCAAGCCATTGCCCAAGCGGACAACATTGACTTTATGACGTCTCAATCAGTGCTAGGTAGTTCAACTATCACTGTGACCATGAAGCTCAATACCGACCCCAATGCGGCTCTAGCCGACATACTGGCCAAAACCAACTCGGTTCGTTCTCAGCTACCTAAAGAGTCTGAAGACCCAACTGTGACCATGTCGACAGGTTCGACAACAGCGGTTATGTACATTGGTTTTACCAGTGATGAGCTCTCTTCAAGCCAGATCACAGACTACTTAGAACGTGTTGTGAATCCACAGCTGTTCACAGTCAATGGTGTTTCTAAGATCGATCTGTACGGCGGGGTAAAATACGCTCTTCGAGTATGGTTAGATCCAGAAAAAATGGCCGGACTGCAACTGACTGCAACTGACGTAATGAACGTCTTAAATGCGAATAACTTCCAATCGGCAGCAGGTCAAGCAACGGGTACATTGGTTTTATACAACGGTAGCGCCAATACACAAGTAGCTAGCGTTAAAGATCTAAAGAACTTAGTGGTTAAGCAAGATGATGGCCAATTAGTTCGACTTAGTGATATAGCGAAAGTAACCCGAGAAAAAAGCCACGATATCTACCGCGCCAGTGCCAATGGTCGTGAAGCGGTCGTTACTGCTATCAACGGTGCACCAAGCGCTAACCCTATCAATATTGCCGCTGACGTATCAGAGTTATTACCACAGCTACAAAAGAACCTACCATCGAACATCAACATGCAGGTGATGTATGACTCAACCGTTGCGATTAACGAATCCATTCACGAGGTAGCCAAAACCATCGTTGAAGCAGCGTTAATTGTACTGGTGGTCATCACCTTGTTCCTAGGTTCTTATCGCGCGGTACTGATCCCTATCGTCACCATTCCACTGTCTTTAGTGGGTGTGGCTATGTTCATGCAGATGTTAGGCTTCTCTTGGAACTTGATGACCTTGCTCGCCATGGTACTCGCCATCGGGTTGGTGGTCGATGATGCGATTGTGGTGCTCGAAAACGTGGATCGGCATATTAAGTTGGGAGAAACGCCCTTTAGGGCTGCCATCATAGGAACGCGAGAAATCGCCGTACCGGTTATTGCAATGACACTGACACTGGGCGCGGTATACGCACCTATCGCCTTAATGGGGGGCATTACAGGCTCGCTATTTAAAGAGTTTGCATTAACCCTTGCCGGCGCGGTATTTATTTCAGGGATCATCGCACTGACGCTTAGCCCTATGATGTGTTCAACCATCTTAAAGCAAAATGAGCAACCGAATCGCTTTGAGGCATATGTACACAAAAAACTGGACGCGCTAAGCGAACGCTACTCTTCTGCGTTAGGCTCCATTATGCAGCATCGCGCTGTGGTTATTGTGTTTGCCTTAATTGTCATGGGCAGTTTGCCACTGCTCTTCAAATTCATTCCAAGTGAACTTGCACCTTCAGAAGATAAAGGTGTGGTTATGATGATGGGTACAGGTCCTTCTAACTCGAACCTCGACTATCTGCAAAACACAATGAATGATGTTAATAAGATCTTAGATGAGCAGCCTGAAGTGGCGTATGCGCAGATCTTTACAGGGATACCTAATGCTAACCAAGCTTTTGGTATCGCATCATTGAAACCTTGGAGTCAGCGTGAGGCAAGCCAAGCTGACATCACTAACCGAGTATCAGGCTTAGTCTCTAACATCCCTGGAATGGCCATTACCGCCTTCCAAATGCCAGAACTGCCTGGCGCTGGTTCTGGTCTGCCAATTCAGTTTGTTATCACTACGCCAAATAGTTTTGAGAGTCTATTCCAAATAGCGACCAACACCCTTGCTGAAGTGAGTGCTAACCCACAATTTGTCTACTCAGATCTGGATCTGAACTATGACTCAGCCACCATGAAAATCAACATAGATAAAGACAAAGCCGGAGCATATGGCGTCACTATGCAAGATATTGGTATTACGCTGAGTACCATGATGGCCGATGGCTATGTAAACCGAATTGACCTATATGGTCGTTCATATGAAGTCATTCCTCAGGTAGAGCGTAAATTCCGCCTCAACCCTGAATCAATGAATAACTACTATGTTCGCTCATCCAATGGAGACTCTATTCCTTTAGGAAGTTTAATCTCTATTGATGTGATTCCTCAGCCAAGATCACTGCCTCACTTCAACCAGTTAAACTCAGCGACGGTTGGGGTTGTTCCTGCGCCAGGTGTCACTATGGGTCAGGCAATCTCTTGGTTTGAAGCGACAGCAGCAGAGAAGCTACCCAGTGGATATAACCATGACTACATGGGTCAGGCACGACAGTTTGTAACTGAAGGCAGTGCGCTATACACCACCTTCTTACTGGCGATTGCAATTATATTCTTAGTATTGGCTATCCAGTTTGAGTCATTGCGCGATCCACTAGTGATTATGGTATCCGTACCTTTGGCCATCAGTGGTGCTTTGATTGCATTGGCTTGGGGGTTATCGACAATGAACATCTACTCACAGGTGGGGCTCATTACTTTAGTCGGGTTAATCACCAAGCACGGTATATTGATTTGTGAAGTGGCTAAAGAAGAGCAACTGCATAATCAACTTAACCGTATCGATGCGGTAATGGCGGCAGCTAAAGTGCGACTAAGACCAATCCTAATGACAACAGCGGCAATGATTGCGGGTTTAACCCCCCTCATGTACGCCTCTGGTGCAGGTGCAGAGCAGCGCTTTAGTATCGGTATTGTTATCGTCGCGGGCTTGACCATTGGTACTGTGTTTACCCTATTTGTGCTGCCTGTGATTTACAGCTTTATTGCTTCACAGCACAAACCGTTACCAGAATTTGATGAAGCAGATAGCATTCCATCAAAGTAATCTTGGTAAACTCACTGACTGGGGCTCTGTAAAGAGCCCTTTTTTATACCAAAAGCAAAGGTCGGTCTCTATTTTGCTTGCGACAAGTGGTTATGAATTGCTTAGAATATAGTAAAAGATTATAGAGAGATGCCCACATGTTCGACCCTAAAAAGCTAGAGTTAATAGCGAAGCAAATTCACGAGTCTATGCCTCAGCCTGTAAAAGACCTAGGCACTGATGTTGACCAAAAAGTTCGCCAAGTGATTCAAGCGCAGCTTAATAAACTTGATGTCATCAGCCGAGAAGAATTTGAAGTTCAAACTCAAGTCCTACTGCGTACCCGACAAAAGCTTAATGCCATGGAACAAAAAATGGCTGAGCTAGAAGAGAAGCTATCTGATAAATAATACCAATCACACCAAGTAAGTGATCAGAACTAGCGCAGGAAAAATGCTCGAGAACAAGACAGAATTTTTCGATAGTAGTTATTCTACAATCAAAAATTCTAACGCCGTTATCGAGCATTTTAACAAGCTAGAATGACCAGTTATTTAGTACGATTGGTATAACGTTTCTTACGGACATAAAAAAGGCTTGGTATGTAAATACCAAGCCTTTTCAGTTTCTAGCCACTGCGTTGTCGCAGTTTTTTATAAAGAACGATTAACCACCAACAGCGATACGCTTCATGTCTGTCATGTAACCACGTAGTTCTTCACCTACGTACT
The DNA here is from genome assembly GCF_000496695.1 of Vibrio halioticoli NBRC 102217. Lineage (GTDB taxonomy): Bacteria > Pseudomonadota > Gammaproteobacteria > Enterobacterales > Vibrionaceae > Vibrio > Vibrio halioticoli. Next base: position 3,672 of record NZ_BAUJ01000062.1, on the reverse strand, counting down.
CAACTGGGTGGTTACGAATGGCTTCGTTCACTTCAATTAGACGTTGGTTGTCAACGAAGTTAGACGTTTCGCCTAGACCTTTACCAATTACGTCAGTTGCTACTGAAGGCATGAACTTCTCACGCAGTAGCGGAGTCGCTACGTTAGCAAATAGGTAGTTACCGTATTCAGCTGTATCAGAGATAACAACGTTCATTTCGTATAGACGCTTACGTGCCACTGTATTTGCAATCAATGGAAGCTCATGTAGAGACTCGTAGTAAGCAGACTCATCGATGATGCCTGACGCAGTCATTGCTTCAAATGCTAGCTCAACCCCAGCACGAACCATAGCAATCATAAGGATGCCGTTGTCGAAGTATTCTTGCTCTGAGATTTCTACATCAGAATCAGGGTAGTTTTCAAACGCTGTTTGACCTGTTTCTTCACGCCATTTGAATAGGTTAACGTCGTCGTTAGCCCAATCCGCCATCATAGTGCCAGAGAACTCACCTTGGATGATGTCATCCATGTGCTTGTTGTATAGCGGACGCATTAGGTCTTTTAGTTCTTCAGAAAGGTCAAAAGCTTTAATCTTAGCTGGGTTTGATAGGCGATCCATCATATGAGTGATGCCACCAAACTTCAGTGCTTCAGTGATGGTTTCCCAACCGTATTGAAGAAGCTTACCTGCGTAGCTTGCATCGATACCGTCAGCGATCATTTTCTCGTAACATACGATAGAACCCGCTTGCAACATACCACAAAGGATAGTTTGCTCGCCCATAAGGTCAGATTTAACTTCAGCAACAAAAGAAGACTCTAGACAACCTGCGCGGTGACCACCAGTACCTGCAGCCCAAGCTTTAGCGATATCCCAGCCTTCACCCTTAGGATCGTTTTCTGGGTGAACAGCAAGCAGTGTCGGAACACCAAAGCCACGCTTATATTCTTCACGAACTTCTGTACCTGGGCACTTAGGTGCAACCATAACGACAGTGATGTCTTCACGAATTTGCATGCCTTCTTCAACAACGTTAAAGCCGTGCGAGTAACCTAGTGCAGCACCTTCTTTCATTAAAGGCATTACCGTTTCAACTACGTTGCTGTGTTGCTTGTCTGGAGTCAAGTTAACCACAAGGTCAGCTTGTGGGATAAGCGTTTCGTAACTACCTACTTCAAAACCATTTTCTTTTGCATTTTTGAACGATTGACGTTGCTCATCAATCGCTGCTTGACGCAATGCGTAAGAAACATTTAGGCCAGAGTCGCGCATGTTTAAACCTTGGTTTAAACCTTGAGCACCACAACCTACGATAACCACTTTTTTACCTTTTAGGTAATCAGCTTCTGTAGCAAATTCAGAACGATCCATAAAACGGCAACGACCTAGTTGGTCCAATTGCTCACGTAGGTTTAGCGTGTTGAAATAGTTAGCCATGAAGGGCTCTCCTTAAAAATTCTATCCATAGTCCGGCTGCTTTATGCGCCGATTGAGTTCATACTAATTCAGGATTAAAGTTGCGCAAAGTGATATATTTACATCTAATCATTGCAAATTGTGCAACAAGAAGATTACTTAAATGAACGTTAAAAGCCTACAGATTTTTTTACATCTTTCCGAAAGTAAGAACTTCAGCAAGACAGCTTCGGCAATGCACATGAGTCCATCCACATTAAGTCGACAAATACAACGCCTTGAACAAGAAGTGCAACAAATCCTTTTTATTCGTGATAATCGCAGTGTTGAACTGACTACTGCAGGCAAAGATCTGCTCCCTATTGCGCACAATATCGTGAACCAATGGCAGACTTTTACGCTCAATTATTTGGATAATAAGGATGTGCTAAAAGGAGAGATACGCTTATTTTGTTCTGTTACCGCAAGCTATAGTCACCTGCCACGTCTGTTATCGGAATTTAGACTGTTGCACCCACTCATCGAATACAAACTAAGTACTGGCGATCCCGCGCAAGCCATAGAAAAAGTGTTAAACGATGAGGCCGATATCGCTATCTCTGCAGAAAGTGATCAATTATCGTCACGGGTCATATTTGAAAATATCAGCGAGATATCTCTTTCGGTTATCGCACCTAAAGGAGTTGCTAATGTAGAGAGTATGCTCAGCGAACCTATAGACTGGAATAAAATACCTTTCATCATACCGTCAGAAGGTACCGCGAGAGATAGATGCAACTCTTGGTTTAAACGCAGCAAAATCAAACCCAATATTTATGCACAAGTATCAGGGCATGAGGCCATTGTCAGTATGGTTGCACTGGGTTGCGGTATTGGTATTGCCCCTGATGTGGTGATTAACAACAGTCCAGTTAAAGATCGTATTCAAAAACTGGATGTCGAACCGGTGAAACCATTTAAATTAGGAGTTTGCTGTAAACGGTCTCAACTTAACAATCCCCTAATCAAGGCTTTATGGAACGTGGCTGAAGCTAACTATATTTCCAATTAAAACTGCTATCAAAAAGCCATTTTGTACTCTAGATAACCTTCTCCTGTAAAACCGGTATTGCTGTTTACTCTATTGTGTTGGCTTTCTGATGCATTGTAGCCCAATCGAATTTGATGGTTTTTATATTGGTAACTAATGAAAGTATCCACATATATGCTTTCATAACCTGACTCACCAAGCGTATAAAACGGGTCAACACCCAGAGAAAAACCCGAGCCAAGCTTAAATCGGTTATACACACCAATGGTTCCGGTCGTAATCCACTTATCTTCAATGATCTCCATAGACCCTAACGTTGCAATAGGATAAATAGTCCAAGAGTCACCCACTTGTAGTGTCGATACCGCGCCAATACTAGCCGAAGTACCAAAATCATTTTCAAGTTGTAGTGTCGATTCTGCGTAAACGCCAATACCTTGCCACAAGTTCATATGAGCGTAACGTACGTTAAGCGCATCCATCCCTTGCTTGGACTCAACGGCGAGCATGTTCTTGCCCCACGCAAACCCTGCCGAAAGGTCTAAATCTCCATTAGTGTATAAATGCGCACCAACACTTGAGTAAACCGCTGTTGGATCGGCCATATCAACCGCTTTGGATTGATTTGAGTCAGATTGAGCAAAACCAATAGTTGGAACAAGGTACAAACAAAATAGCCAAAAACGATTCATAAAGCCTCTCTTAATCGGAAGAGAAGCAAATTTATATGAAACGACTTTCAAATCCTAATGAAAGCAAAACATACCTGATATTCGGGTGGGTAATTCAATCTTAAAGAGGGAGCATACCGATAGTAGCAACACCAATCACAACAAATAGGAAGCCGGAAACAACAAAGAGAAAACGCTGAGACCAAGACGCTATTTTTCTAAACGCCAGATACGACAAAGCCCCGTCGAATGACGAGGCTTTTGAATGCAAACCTGGCGATGTCCTACTCTCACATGGGGAAACCCCACACTACCATCGGCGCTATTGTGTTTCACTTCTGAGTTCGGCATGGAATCAGGTGGGTCCACAATGCTATGGTCGCCAAGCAAATTTGGTTTTTGGTTTCGCTTTTATAAAAAGTAAAACTAAGAAAATGGTGCTAGTACCCAGAGTCGAACTGGGGACCTCACCCTTACCAAGGGTGCGCTCTACCAACTGAGCCATACCAGCAGTTTAACGTCTAAATTAGACGAAAAAACCCGCTAAAAAAGCGGGTTCTTCAAATTTAAAG
>NZ_BAUJ01000063.1 GCF_000496695.1 Vibrio halioticoli NBRC 102217 | reverse complement strand
CGATTGGTATTAATATTAGCAATTTTCGCGAACGGTATCGGCAATACGGTTAGCAAGGTTTAATACAAGCTCACCATCTTCACCTTCCACCATAACTCGAATCAATGGCTCAGTACCTGACTTACGCAGTAATACTCGACCTTTGTCACCTAGCTCTTGCTCCGCTTGTGCGACTGAATCTAGCACCACTTCAAGTTGCATTGGATCGGATTCACCAGAGAAACGTACGTTGACAAGCTCTTGCGGGTAAAGAGTCATGCCTTGTGACAAATCAAACAAGTTCATTCCGCTATCCACGATAGAAGCCAATACTTGTAGTGCGGCTACAATTGCATCACCGGTAGTCACTTTATCCAATAGAATAACGTGGCCTGAGTTTTCAGCGCCAATGCTCCAGCCTTTTTCTTTCAGCTGCTCCATAACATAACGGTCGCCGACTGCTGCGCGAGAGAATGGAATGCCTAATTGTTTAAGGCCATTTTCCATGCCCAGGTTGGTCATTAGTGTTCCCACTACACCACCTTTTAGCTCGCCACGACGCAGTGCATCACGGGCAATGATGTAAGCGATTTGGTCGCCATCCACTTTATTGCCTTTGTGATCGACCATAATGATGCGGTCACCGTCACCATCAAAAGCCAGACCAAGGTCAGCTTGCTCTTCAACCACTTTGGCTTGTAGTGCGCGAACATCAGTAGCGCCAACTTCTTCGTTGATGTTAAGACCGTTTGGCTCACAGCCCATCAATACCAGGTTAGCACCTAGCTCTTTAAATACATTAGGAGCGATGTGATAAGTGGCGCCATGTGCGCAATCCACTACGATCTTCAAGCTAGAGAGGTTTGCTGCACTTGGGAAAGTACTTTTACAAAATTCGATATAACGACCTGCGGCATCTGTCATGCGCGCCGCTTTACCGAGCAATGCAGACTCAACACACTCGATGTCTTTATCCAGCTCAGCTTCAATAGCAAGCTCAATATCATCAGGAAGTTTTGTGCCTTCTGATGAGAAGAACTTAATACCGTTGTCATAGTATGGGTTATGCGAAGCGGAAATTACGATGCCGGCTTCAGCGCGGAAAGTCTGCGTTAAATAAGCCACAGCAGGCGTTGGCATAGGGCCAGTCAAGGTCGCTTTAAGACCTGCAGCCGCTAAACCCGCTTCAAGAGCAGATTCAAGCATGTAACCAGAGATACGCGTATCTTTACCAATAATGACTTTTTTCGTGCCTTGCTTTGCTAGCACACGGCCGGCAGCCCAGCCCAGTTTTAATACAAAATCAGGAGTGATTGGGTATTGCCCAACTTTTCCGCGAATACCATCAGTACCAAAATAACGTCTTTTAGACATTGTTCATTCCTAGTTATTATTTTAATGAATTCATAAAGCTTACCACGCGCACGGCATCAACCGTTTCTGCGACATCGTGAACTCTAATTATTTGTGCGCCTTTTTGTGCGGCAATAACCGCGCACGCTACACTGCCAGAAACACAATCTGCTGGTGCTTTATCTAGCAGTTTAAATACCATAGACTTTCTAGACATCCCCGCCAATATTGGCATGTTAAAGCGATGAAACTCGTGAAGTCGCTCTAATAGATGGTAGTTATTCTGTAAAGTTTTACCAAACCCAAATCCAGGGTCAAGGATCAATTTGTCGCGGCTTATGCCCACTTTTTCACATGCCGAGATACGCTCGTCTAAAAACTGAGACACTTCAGAAAGTAAATCGTCATATTGGGGATTAAGCTGCATGGTTTTGGGCTGCCCCTGCATATGCATTAAGCAAATCGGCAAACCGGATTTGGCGGCAGCCTCTAACGCTCCCGGTTCTTGCAGTGCTCTAACATCATTAATCAAATCTGCGCCAGCATCAGCGGCTTGCAGCATTACTTCGGCTTTGCTGGTATCAATAGATATCCATACATCCGATTCCGCTCGCAACGCTTTAATCACTGGGATAACACGTTGCAACTCTTGCGCAAGGGACACTTCTGGAGCGTTGGGACGAGTTGATTCACCGCCAATATCGATAATGCTAGCGCCTGCGGCGATCATTTTTCGAGCTTGGGTAAGAGCATCTTCGAGTTGATTGTATTTGCCACCATCAGAAAAAGAGTCTGGAGTGACATTGAGTATGCCCATCACTTGAGGTGTGACAAGGTTGAGTTGTTTGTTTCCGTTACTAAGAATCATGGCACTAACAAGGTTTGAAATTTAACACGATTTTGTGAAGGGGCTAAAACAGAAAAACCCCGAGAAGTCTCGGGGTTTAATTAGCTAAATGCTTATTCTGAGTCTTTTTCAGTTGGCTCTGTTTTAGATTCTTCAGCCTGTTCTGGCTTAGCTTGCGCTTCGGCCTTTGGCTCTTCTTTAACAGACGTAGTTGGTTGTTCACCCCAACCGGCTGGCTCACGAATATCTGATTTACGTTCCATCAAATCTTCAATCTGACCTGCATCAATGGTTTCGTACTTCATCAATGCATCTTTCATTGAATGCATGATATCCATATTCTCTTCTAGAATTTGGCGAGCACGAGCGTAGTTGCGGTCAATGATTTGACGAATCTCATCATCGATAAGCTTAGCGGTATCATCAGACATGTGTTTAGTCTGAGTTACGCTACGGCCTAAGAAAACTTCACCTTCTTCTTCAGCATAAAGAAGAGGACCTAGTTTTTCAGAGAAGCCCCACTGAGTGACCATTTTACGAGCAATATCAGTCGCACGTTCGATATCGTTTGAAGCACCTGTTGATACGCGTTCTTTGCCGTAGATTAACTCTTCAGCAAGACGACCACCGTATAGGCTTGAAATCATCGACTCTAGATGACGACGGTTCATGCTCACGCGATCTTGTTCAGGTAAGTACATGGTCACACCTAGCGCACGGCCACGAGGAATAATCGATACCTTGTACACAGGATCGTGCTCAGGAACCAAGCGACCAATGATTGCGTGGCCTGCTTCGTGATATGCCGTTGACTCTTTAATGTCATCGGTCATTACCATAGAGCGGCGCTCTGCACCCATCATGATCTTGTCTTTCGCTTGTTCAAACTCAACCATTGAAACGTTGCGCTTGTTACCGCGCGCCGCAAACAATGCTGCTTCGTTAACAAGGTTAGCTAGGTCTGCACCAGAGAAACCCGGTGTACCACGAGCGATAAGTGAAGGTTCAACGTCACTGGCTAGCGGCACTTTACGCATATGAACTTTAAGAATCTGTTCACGACCACGTACATCTGGAAGTCCTACAACGACCTGACGGTCAAAACGACCTGGACGTAGCAACGCAGGGTCAAGTACGTCTGGACGGTTAGTTGCAGCAACGACGATGATACCTTCGTTACCTTCAAAACCATCCATCTCTACCAACATTTGGTTCAAGGTTTGCTCACGCTCATCATGACCACCACCCACACCTGCGCCACGTTGGCGACCTACAGCATCGATTTCATCGATAAAGATGATACAAGGTGCGGCTTTCTTCGCTTGTTCGAACATGTCACGTACACGAGATGCACCCACACCAACGAACATTTCAACAAAGTCAGAACCAGAAATAGTAAAGAATGGTACTTTTGCTTCACCGGCAATCGCCTTAGCAAGCAATGTTTTACCTGTACCAGGAGGACCTACCAACAATACGCCTGTTGGGATCTTACCACCCAACTTTTGGAATCGGCTTGGGTCACGCAGGTAATCAACCAGCTCTTTAACGTCTTCTTTCGCTTCATCACAACCCGCAACATCAGAGAAAAGCGTTTTGATCTGCTCTTCACTCATCATACGAGCTTTTGATTTACCGAAAGACATTGCGCCTTTACCGCCACCGCCTTGCATTTGACGCATGAAGAATATCCACACACCAATCAGCAGAATCATTGGGAACCATGAAATGAAGATAGTACCAAGAAGGCTTTGCTCTTCTGGTGGTGTACCTGACACTTTCACGTTTTTATTGATCAAGTCATCAAGAAGCTTGCTGTCATACACAGGCATATAAGTCACATTACGTGAGTTATCGCTGCGATAAAAAACGATTTCTTTATCGTTAATTTTAGCTTCACGAATCTGGCCTTGGCCAACTTCCTGTACAAAAGTGGTGTAATCCACTGATTTTCCGTCACTGTCTCCAGGGCCAAAGCTCTGGAAAACGGACATTAGCACTACAGCTATCACTAGCCACAGAATTAGATTTTTTGCCATGTCACTCAAGGTGTAAGCCTCTCGATAACTAATTGTAATTAAAAGTAGATTACTACAGTTTTGGTGCTGTAGCCAGAATGTAACTCTTTCTATAGCTAGAAGTTAGACTAGCCTTTGTAACCGGTTGCTACAATAAACACTTCACGAGAACGAGCTCGAGAAGAGTCAGGTTTTCGAACTTTGACAGTTTTGAACATTTCACGTACATCTTTTACGTATTGGTCAAAACCTTCGCCCTGAAACACTTTAACAACAAAACTACCATTTGTAGCTAGAACTTGTCGACACATATCAAGTGCTAATTCAACCAAATACATCGCTCTTGGTTGGTCAACAGAATTGTTACCTGCGATGTTAGGTGCCATGTCGGACATCACCACATCCACCATGTTAGGTTGAATGCGCTCTAGCAAGGCTTCAAGTACACTGTCCTCCCTAAAATCCCCTTGTAAGAAGCTTACACCAGCAATAGGGTCCATTGGCAACAAATCACAAGCAATTATTTGTCCATTGTCACCAACTATTTTTGCGGCATATTGAGACCAACCTCCGGGGGCGGCACCCAAATCCACTACCGTCATACCTGCATTAAACAGTTTATCTTTAGTATGGATTTCTTCCATTTTAAAGTAAGCACGTGAACGATAGCCTTTTTTTCTCGCTTCGTTAGCGTATTTATCATCAAAATGTTCTTTCAACCATCGACCCGAACTGGCCGAATGCTTTTGTTTACTCATTCAACTTCCAAAGTGGTTGGAGTAGGCAATTTGCCTAATATTCCCGTTTAATGGATAAAGTATAGTCTTGAGACCTATATGACGTTAAAATAGGATTTTTCAACCCTTACATAAAAGAAATTGGCCGCGATATGAACTTAAGCACCAAACAAAAGCAGCATCTAAAAGGCTTAGCACACGACCTAAAACCGGTTGTGTTGATGGGCGCAAATGGACTTACTGAGGCTGTTCTAGCGGAGATTGAAATTGCACTGGATCATCATGAATTGATCAAGGTTAAAGTTGCTTCGGAAGACCGTGACACTAAAAACCTTATTATTGACGCTATCATTCGTGAAACCGGCGCAGAGAAAGTACAAACTATTGGTAAAACACTAGTTATATACCGCCAATCAGAACAACGTAAAATCGAAATCCCTCGCAAGTAGGCTTGTTTCGATTCATCGTACTAAAAAAGGCTGCTTACGCAGCCTTTTTGCTATCACTAACCAATCTCTATTAAATATACTCTACTTGGTCAATTTCGTAATCTTTTACGCCGCCTGGGGTGCTAATAGCAACATCATCACCTTCCATTTTGCCAATTAAACCACGAGCAATAGGTGAAGTTACTGAAATGCGACCTAATTTAATATCGGCTTCATCTTCACCAACGATCTGATATTTAAACTCTTCTTCAGTGTCTACATCGATCAAAGTGACTGTGGTACCAAAAATAACTTTGCCCGTGTTATCCATTTTAGTGACGTCAATCACTTGAGCTACTGATAGCTTATACTCGATATCACGAATCTGCGCTTCACAAATACCCTGCTCTTCACGAGCGGCATGATATTCAGCGTTTTCTTTAAGGTCACCCAGTTCACGAGCTTCAGCAATCGCCACTGAAATTTGCGGACGCAATTTCAATAGTCTTTCTAGTTCTGTTTTTAGTTGCTGTTCGCCACGAACAGTCATTGGCACTTTTTCCATATCAAACCTCTTTGTCCACTAATTTTAGGACAGCAAAAACCTATCAAGCATAAGCTCGACAGGCAAAAAACGAATAATGATGGGCTAATTGTACAGAAAGATCGGTTTTTTTTCATCTTTATTCGATTTAGCAATAACCATAAGGAATGTGATGCACATCACGAATAAAAAAGTAAAAACCGAAGCGATTCAATTAGATAAATATAAATTAAGATAAAAACAAATAATACGAACCAAGTTGCACTATATTGATAAGCTACTGATTTCATTGAAACTGTGATTTTGAGACAAGTATATCCCATTAAAAGTTCCACCAATTTATATCATTTTACTATCACCCAATTCTCCTTCTAAGTCAGAATTCTAACTCGATGACAAATCTTGATAAATAAAAAACACTGCAAATTACAATAACTTAGCGCAGATATTTATCAGGGATTTGTTTTAGGGAGTTAAGGTTTATCAAACCTTTTTTATCGGATAAATACATTCTAGGACTTAGAAATGAACAAAAAAATTATTGCTCTAGCCGTTGCTGCTGCCGCATTCGGAACTCAAGCAACTGCTGTTGAATTATACAACCAAGACGGTTCTACTTTCTCTATCGGCGGTCACGTATCTGTCAGTGCACTCGGTAATACTGGGGATGTATATAATTCAGATAGCATGGCTTACGAAAGCGGTTCTACTGACATCATTGCAAACTCTCCACGCATTAACTTCAACGCAACTCAAGACCTAGGCAATGGCTTTACCGCTGACGCTAAAGGCGAATGGTCGCTAAATTACCTAAATGGTGGCGCGAACTCATTTACTACTCGTCTAGGCTACATTGGTGTTTCTCACGATGATTTTGGTCGTGCCGTAGCAGGTACGCAATGGTCTCCATACTATGATGTGGCGGGTATTGCAGATATGCCAATCGCATTTGCCAATGACTTCCTATACGACAACCACGGTGCGCTAGGTACAGGCCGTGCAGAAAACATGCTTTCTTACCGCAACGATATTGAATTGGGTGATAACCTTTCTATCTTTGGTGGTCTAGGTTGGCAGGACAATGCAACGACTGGTTTTGACTCTCGTGGTCAAGTGACTGTTGGTGTAAACTTCCAAGACTTCATGCTGGGCTACGCATACAGCGCAGGCGATCGTACTGATGGCTTAACAAGCAAAGAAGAAGCCACTTCACACGCACTTTCTGCTAAATACGGTTCATACGGTAACGGCTTATACGTTGCTGGTGTGTACACTATGAACGAATACATGCACGGCACAGCCAACTACAACACTGGCGCAAACACCGGTGATGTTCTAGATGATTCAAACGGTATTGAATTCATCGCAGCTTATGCATTTGCTAACAGCTTAAACCTATCTATTAACTACGAAGCTGTAGAAAGCAACGATAAGAGCGTAGTAGACGGCACGGTATACAGCCAAATGGCATTCCAAGCTGAATACAACTTCACTCCAACATTCGTTGGCTTTGCAGGCTACCAAGTTGACCTAGGTTCTGACATCGACACATACAAAGAAAATGATATGTGGAACATTGGTGTTCGTTACTACTTGTAATCGCTATTAGTAAGCGCGCCATTTGGCGGACATTAGAGCATAAGTGGGTATAAGTTACGGCGTAAAAATCGCCTGCTAAATAGTAAAGGCTATTTACGCAAGGCTATCGGCCACAACAAATACTTACTTAGATTGCTATAATTATACAAAACACCTGCCTTTTGGCGGGTGTTTTTGTTTATACTGTTTTGCAAACAGCCTAATGCCGTCAGTAAGGATTCTATGCGCGCGCTCACCACCCTATTACTCGCCGGAGTCACTTTCGCGGCATCAGCTTCAATCTCAACGCCTTATGATGTTCTGCCAACAGGACATCTTTCTAGCGTCATCGTAATGCAAGGGAATGAAGTTCAATCAAGCACCAATGCCGATCAACTATTACCTCCCGCCAGTACCTTAAAATTAGTCACTGCGCTCGCCGCTAAATTGCATTGGCCAGACGGATATCAGTTTTCTACCAAGCTTTATAAGCAAGGAAATGATTACAGCTTACGTTTTTCTGGCGATCCTAGTTTAACCCGTCAAGATCTTGAGCAATTACTGAGTCATTTAAAGAACAAAACCATTAGTGGTGATTTGTATCTGGATGGTTCGGTATTCGATGGCTATGATCGCGGTGTTGGCTGGCCTTGGGATGTATTAGGCGTGTGCTATGCAGCGCCTGCTTCAGCGTTAAGTCTGGAAGGTAACTGCGTACAAGCATCATTAAAAACACTTAAAAATGGCAACACTTCCATTTTTGTTCCTCAATATCAACCGATTACCGTCAAAACCACCGTAAAAGCGGTGACCAAAGAAGAGAAACGAACCAGCTACTGTGATTTAAACCTCTCCACTGAGCCCAATAACAGCTACACATTAAGCGGCTGTTTAACCTATCGAGATAAATTACTGCCACTAAAATTTGCCGTGCAATCACCTAGCCTTTATTTGAAGAAAACCATTGCCGCTATCTTTGCTCAGCAAGGCACACAACTGGAAGGTAAGATCAAACTGCAAACCGCCAGTGATGATGCGGTACTCGTTGCCGAGCACAAATCAGATCCATTAGATGACATGCTACAATTGATGCTGCACAAATCTAATAACCTTTATGCGGACAATATTACCAAACAGCTAGGCGCTGATTATTATGGCGAACACGGAAGCTTCAATAGTGGCACATCCGCTATTCGTGAGATCCTGAAAAAACAGGCCAATATTGATTTGGGTAATTCGGTTTTAGAAGATGGTTCAGGCCTTTCAAGAAACAACCGAATATCGCCAAGAGTGATGATGCAAGTGATGCAGTTTATCAAAAACCATGATCAGCAACTGCATATGATTGCTCTACTCCCTACATCTGGTATGGATGGTACATTGAAATACCGGCCAAGCATGCAAGAGGCACCGATTAAAGGACACATCAAAGGCAAAAGTGGCTCTTTATTTGGCAGCCATAACATGGTCGGTTACACCTATGACGCACAAGGGCATATCAAATATACCTTTGTGCAGTATGTCAGTAATTACCATCCAGAGCCGGCGATTAAAGGCGTTAAACCCGCTATAACACGCTTTGAAAAAGAGTTTTACCACTCGCTAGTGACCGAATAACGGCGCTTGATAGCGTACTTAAGAACTCGGTTACAACTAGACTAAAACAGCAAAAGGGGCTAAATGATTAGCCCCTTTTGCTGTTATTAATTTGGCTATTTTAATTCAGCTAATGCCTAAGAAGTAATTGACCACGCTAAAGTAAACCCACATTCCAGTAATATCCACAATAGAGGCCAGTACAGGACTCACCAGTACCGCAGGATCAAGCTTAAAGGCCCGGGCAATAATAGGCAGTACGCCACCTAAAATAGTCGAGAATACAATCTGAATAAAAAGCGCAATTGCGATGGCAAACGCTATCATGTTTAGATCATAGCCTCCGGTAGAAATACCATCACTAAACCATAAAATGCGCCCGACAATCACTAGCGCAATCACTACGCCAATGCACAAAGCAACGCGACTTTCTTTCCATAGCACCGATAGCCATTGACGTTTTTTAAGCTCGCCAGTTGCCAATGCTCGTATCACTAAGGTCGCTGCTTGAGTGCCTGTATTGCCTCCTGCCGCCGCAATCACCGGCATATAAATAGCCAATAAAACCAGCTGACTAAGGGTATCTTCATAGCTGGCAATAATCAGCCCTGAAACAATCCCCATCAAGGCTAAACCTATAATCCAGCCAATGCGCTGTTGCACGTGCGCCAGTACGCCTGTAGATAAATACCCTTTGTGTGGCTCGGCTTCAGAGCGAATAAAGCCTAACTGATGGGCAAAATGACGCGCTCTGACATCTTCTCCAATCACTTCCAGTTCCGCAATAATATGCTGAACAAAAGCCACCGAACATTGATGTAGCACTGCGACAGCCTCCTCAATAGGCATGACTTGCAGTAACTTAATCTGCTGTTTTTCTTCGTATTTTAAAAATGCATTGGTCGCTGCATAAATTTCCTCACTCGAAAATTGAGTTTCATCGTGAGTTAAAGCTGTATTCATTACCGTCATGGCGAATCTCCCGATTAGCTGTGTCGACATCTATTTTTTGAGCAAGCTCTTCAGCGTGATTACTGCCGTTAATAACGGCTAAAAATAGATACAAATGGGGTAACGACCATCGAAATAACACGCATAGATCACTGCGGAACAGCAAAGCTATTTCTGTGAAATTTTTGGCTAGAGTGTCAGGAGAAAAAGAATAAGAGATTTCAGAAAGTACTTAGCAAAGTGCTTGGAGAAAGGTTCTCTACCGCTGAGGTAGAGACGTGAAACGTACATACCGACAGTGGTTATTTTTCTCCCTGCATACTAGGAGGATGGTCGGTAGTGTTCATAAAGTTCTCCAATAATTACTGGGGTGCCCAGTGGCGGCTAATATACAAAAATCAGGCTAGGTTCACAAGTTGCTAAAATAAAAATAGGCGCCAAAAAGGCGCCTATTAACAGAAGTTTACAAGTTAACTTACTTGAAAGTGAGTCGAGCAAATTTACGCTTACCTACTTGGAATACGTAAGTACCAACTTGAGGGACTAGTTTGCTATCAGCCACCTTTTCGCCGTCCATTTTAACTGCGCCTTGCTTAACCATACGCATCGCTTCAGAAGATGAAGCACATAGACCCGCTTCTTTAAGTAGGTTGCTTACCGGGCGACCCACTTCAAATTCAAACTCAGGCATTTCGTCTGGGATTTGACCTTTTTGGAAACGGTTGATGAACTCTTGCTCAGCTGCATCGGCATCCGCTTGTGAGTGGAAACGGGCAATAATTTCCTTAGCAAGCAGGATCTTCACATCACGTGGGTTTTTGCCGTTTTCAATATCGGCTTTGAATTGCTCAATTTCAGCCAAAGGACGGAAAGAAAGTAATTCGTAGTAGCTCCACATAAGCACATCAGAGATTGACATGATCTTACCGAACATATCGCTTGGAGCATCGCTCACACCAATGTAGTTGTGTGCCGACTTAGACATTTTCTTCTCGCCATCAAGGCCAACAAGAAGAGGCATAGTCAAAACAGCTTGTGGTTTTTGACCGTGTGCTTTTTGCAGTTCGCGTCCCATCAAAAGGTTGAACTTCTGATCCGTACCGCCAAGCTCAACGTCTGTTTCCATAGCAACAGAGTCATAACCTTGCAGCAATGGGTACATGAATTCGTGAATAGCGATAGGTTGTCCACCCGCATAACGCTTTTTAAAGTCATCACGCTCTAGCATACGAGCAACCGTTTGGTTAGCCGCTAGACGTAGCATACCTTCCGCGCCCAATTCACCTAACCACTCAGAGTTAAATGCAATTTTGGTTTTTGCTGGATCCAAAATTTTAAACACTTGCTCTTTATACGTTTCAGCGTTGCGCAGAACGTCTTCGCGAGTCAATGGAGGGCGAGTGGTATTTTTACCCGTTGGATCACCAACCATACCGGTGAAATCACCGATTAAAAAAGTCACATCGTGTCCAAGGTCTTGGAATGTACGCAATTTGTTTAGAATAACAGTATGCCCAAGATGGATATCTGGTGCTGTTGGATCTGCGCCCAGTTTAATGCGTAAAGGACGGCCTTCTTTTAGCTTCGCGATCAGTTCAGCTTCTGGTATTAGCTCTTCTGCGCCGCGCTTAATTTCAGCTAAAGCAGCTTCAAAATTTGCCATATTGGTTTGCTCCCACAAAATCAGGAAAAAATATATCTCGACAGTGTACTTGAATAGCCATTAGTTTTGAAAGCAGTTAGACTGATCAAAGACCATTTTTTACTGATTATTTAATGAATCGGGATATGCTGACCATTTTTCATCGTCTACCCTTCTTACATCAAGCGTTAATCTGCGGTTTTAGTGCCCTCATTGTGGTGGCTTTATTCCTATTGCCGCACCCAAGTCAACTTTATAAACAAGAGAATAATTACCAAGTTGGTCGTCAATACCCATTAGAAATAAATGCCAAAGCACTCTCTCCTATTGAAGAGAAAAAACCTATGGTGATTATGCGCTGGGAAACCCATAAAGTTCGCTCCGGAGAAAGTGCCTCGGTGCTATTTAGTCGGCTCGGCCTCTCCCCTAGCCTATTGCACAACATGGTCACCAGTGATCCCGCGATCAATAAGCAGTTATCACGTCTTCGTCCCAATGATGAGCTTGTGTTTGGCTATGACCAACAAAACAACCTCATTCAACTGCAACGTAAGATCAGCCCGTACCAAACCTTTAAAGCCGTCAAAAGTGGTGACAAATTTATAGCCGTCACCGATAAAAAAGACATTAATGTTCAGCTTAATTACGCACAAGCTAATATCAGTTCAAGCTTTTGGAATGCCGCCATTGGCGCCAAGCTTACTCCTAACCAGATCATGAGCATTGCCGGGATCTTTGGCTGGGATATTGATTTTGCGTTAGATATTCGCCCTAACGATAACTTTAAAGTGCTGTTTGAAGAGAACATTGTAGAAGGTGAATTTGTTGGATATGGACGTATTTTAGCGGCGCAGTTTACCAACCAAGGACAAACCTTTAAGGCAATTCTGGACCCGAAAAGTGGCAATTATTACGACGATAAAGGCCGTGCGATGAAAAAAGCCTTTCTTCGCTCTCCGGTGGATTTTCGCCGCGTAACGTCTAACTTTAACCCGAACCGACGCCACCCAGTCACCGGCAAAGTAAAAGCGCACCGAGGCACTGATTACGCAGCTCCCGTAGGCACGCCAATTTATGCCGCAGGTGACGGGGTTGTGCTTAAATCTGGCTACAACAAATTTAATGGGAATTATGTATTTATTAAGCACAGCAATATCTACATTACTAAATATCTGCACTTACAAAAGCGTCGCGTAAAAGGCGGTCAGAGAGTCAAACAAGGCCAAACCATAGGCACGCTAGGTGGTACTGGCCGAGTCACTGGGCCTCACTTACATTATGAGTTCTTGGTTAATCACGTACATAAAAACCCTCGTACAGTAAAACTGCCCGAAGCTAAATCACTTACGGGTGAAAAGAAGAAAGCATTTATGCAGTTAGCTGAAAAACGATTGGGCGAATTAGAACGCTATCGAATATTACTGACACAATAACAAAGTCAAACAAGTAATAAGATGGCAGATAAGGGGCGAATTTACTCGCCCCTTGTTTTATTGAGTGTATCGAGCAGTTTATACACTCTTTTCTCCAACCACTTTCCTACCAAACATCAGCAGGCATGGCGTGAGTACTAAGGTTAATACAGTGGCAAATGCCAAGCCTCCCGCGATAGCAGTCGCCAGTTGTGTCCACCACTGAGTACTGGGTGCGCCTATCTCTATTTTTTGATTAATCAGATCAACGTTGGTCTGCAGCACCATTGGCATTAAGCCTAAGATAGTGGTTACTGTGGTTAACATGACCGGACGCAAACGCTGTACGCCCGTACGTAAAATGGCCTCTTCTTTAGATAAACCGCGTCTGCGCAACTGGTTAAAGGTATCAATCAATACTATATTGTTGTTCACCACAATCCCAGCCAGCGCAATCACCCCTATGCCTGACATGACAATGCCAAACGGACGCTGGAAGATCAGCAGTCCAGCAAACACCCCTACTGTTGAAAACAGCACTGCGCTGAGAATTAAAAACGCCTGATAAAAGCTATTAAATTGGGTAATTAAAATCAGCGCCATTACCGCCAGTGCGGCTAAAAAGGCAGACTGTAAAAAGTTGGAGGAATTTTGCTGCTCTTCGTTTTGTCCTTTAATGCTAATTTCGACATTGGCTGGCAGGTTTAAGGCTTGTAACGCTTGCTTAATCTTGGGCAATTCAATCGCTAGGTTATAGCCTTCTCTCATATCAGCGACCACGTTCACAATACGCTTGCCATCTAAACGATTAATAGTGTCTTGCTTAGGCTCAGGTTTTACCTGAGCAAAGTTAGTGATCGGAATAAGCCCTAGCGCTGTTTTCACTCTTAACTCATCAAAGCGCCCAATGTCTCTTTTGTCTTCTGGATAGCGCACCAAAATATCAACTTCATCATCGGTGTCATCAGGCAGATAATCGCCTATTTTCAATCCATTAGTTACAAACTGCACCGTGTTTCCAACCAATGACGCATCTGCGCCAAAACGCGCGGCATTAGCGCGATTGACATCTATCGTCCAGTCGATGCCTTCTTTACTGGAGTTATCACTGACATTGGTCAGCGCTTCATTAGCATCTGCCCATAAGCGAATTTGTTTAGCAGCTGCATCCAATGCACTAGGATCGCGAGAGGTCACTTCGATGACCAGATCGTTTTCCACCGGAGGCCCGGCATCAGGGAATTTATACTCAATTTCAACCCCAGCAAATTGATCAGTTTTTTGCCTTAGTTGCTCGATGATCTCTTTTACCGAGCGGCGATCTTGCCAATCCACAGGCGTAATCTGAATAGTACCAATCTCATCTTTGCCTCCGGTACGGGTATAAACACTTTCTAACTCGGGATGACCAATAATCTCTTTTTCGATATCGCGCATGATGTGATCTTTTTCCACGATCGACAGATCGCCATGCGAGCGCACTTTAATATTAAAATACGGCGGGTCTACTTCAGGGAAAAACTCGGCGCCTAAACCGGCTTTGTTGTATGCCACGCCCACAGCACCCGCTAGCAAAATCGCGCTCAGCAACACTTTAATAGGATGCTTAATGGCTAATGAGAGCGTATTAAAATACAGCTTAGTCATACCGGTTGCTTTAGAGAAATCTCCGTCATGTAGCTGCTGCATGCGCGTTTGAGTGTGTGCATTCATGTATTGCGGTTTGCCGATTAAACTGCCCAACACAGGTACAAATACTAACGCCATCACCAAAGATGCACTCAAAGTAGCAATCAAGGTTAACGGCAAGTATTTCATAAACTCGCCTGTGGTATCAGGCCAAAATAACAGGGGCGCAAAGGCGGCTAAAGTGGTCGCCGTCGAGGCGGTGATCGGCCATGCCATGCGTTTGGCGGCGTCACGATACGCTTCTTTGCGAGGCGCACCTTCTTGCATTTTTCGGTCAGCAAATTCCGTCACCACAATAGCGCCATCGACCAACATGCCAACGGCCATGATCAAAGAAAACAGCACCACAATATTGACGGTTAAACCAAATACCGACAGCACCAACAAGCCTGTCAGAAAAGAGCCGGGAATAGATATCCCCACTAATAACGCGGTGCGCACGCCTAAAATAGCGATAATGACGATCACCACCAAAATAATGGCTGATAGCACGTTATTTTGCAGATCCGTCAACATCTGATCGACGTCTTTAGAACCATCATAGGTGTATTTGACCAACAGATTACTTGGCCAGTCTGGCATTTTCTGCGCTTCGGCTAATACTGCTTTAACAATATCAACCGACTGGATAATGTTCTCGCCCGCCCGCTTTTTAACGTCTAAAACAACCGCGCTTTCCCCTTCTAAGCGAGCAAAGCTTTCTGGGTCACGAAAAGAGCGGCGCACCGAGGCCACATCACCAAAAGTAACCACTTGCTTACCATCAACCTTAACGGGTAACTCTAGTACGTCTTTCAAAGAGGAGAATACCGAGGGCACTTTTACAGAAAAACGCCCATAGCCGGTATCGACAAAGCCTGCGGCTACCACTCGGTTACTGGCGGCAATCAGATTATAGATATCCCCTTGATCTAATCCGTAACTCTCCATCAGTAAAGGATCGACAATCACTTCCACAATATCTTCTCTATCGCCAGCAATATCCACTTCCAGTATTTGCTTGAAGCTCTCGAGCTTATCTTGAATTTGGCGGCCAATTTGCACTATGGTTCGCTCAGGAACAGTGCCGTACAGTGCTACCGATAAAATCGGTTGTTCGCTGGCTAAGGTGACTTCATTAACGGTCGGATCGTCACTGTCATCCGGCAGTTTTGATTTCACCAAATCCACCGCTTCACGCACATCGGTCATGGCTTTGTCTAAATCACTCCCCGCCACAAACTCTAACGTGACCGAGCCATGCCCTTCAGACGCCACCGAAGTCATCTTTTTTACACCCTCAATCGAGCGCAGTTCTTGCTCTATAGGGCGCACTAACATCCGCTCGGCATCAAGAGGAGAAATACCTTGATGACCAACAGACACATAAATAATAGGAATGGTAATATCAGGGCTGGATTCTTTAGGGATGGTGATATAGGTGTACACGCCGGCAATGATCAGCATCACCAGTAAGGTGAGCACCGTGCGGCTACGAGATAGAGCGGCATCAATAATGGCAAGCATACTCTACCCTCTATTCTTTGATGGCGATAACAGGATCGCCATCGCGCACAAAACCTTGTCCTTTGGTGACGATATCAACGCTATCGCCCAAACCACTGAGCCAAACCCCTTCTTTTTCGGCTTTGACTATTTGGATGCCAACAAAACGAATGTGATCTTCTTGCAGGGTTTTCACCCCTAGCTCACCTTTTTCATTTAACGCCAGCATGGCAGGCGTTACCTTGACAGCCATTTTGGTTGCAAGCTTTAGCTCCACTTCTGCGCTCACGCCAGAGGGGAGTCGCTGCGCTTTATTGGCAATTTCTATTTCGATAGGAAAAGTGTTGGTGGTCACCGATGAGTTGCGAGAAACGTAGCGTAATACGCCTTCTATTTTCTCACCGCCAAGCAAAGTGATATAGGCGCGACTGCCCTGCTTGACCTGCTGAATATGGCGCTCACTAAGGTCAGCTTCAATAACTAACTTATCAAGATCGATAAGATGCGCGACTTGATCCCCTCGCGCTACATAATCACCGAGTTCAACGTGTAAACGATCAATAACCCCGGCAAACGGCGCACGAATAATGCTGTTTTTAAGCCCCAATTTTACGTTGGCGACGCTTGCTTTGGCATTGGCTAATTCAGCTTCAGCGTTAGTAAAAGCAACTTCGTTCTGTAAACCGCGTTTTTTTAAGGTAGTGGCAGCATTGAGCTCTTTTTGTTTTACCCGCAATAGCGCAACAGCGCGCTCTAACTGGATATCTAGATCCCCTTTATCTATGGTCGCAATAATTTGACCACGCTTGACCACTTCACCTTTGCGCACTTTTAATTGGTCAATTTTGCCTGCCAACTCTGCGCTTAACTCAACATCACGATTGGGCGCAGTGCGTCCATACAGATCTATTTTTTTAGCTATGGGTTCTGCTTTAAAGTGAGACACCACCACTTTTGCCAGTGGCACAGCTTGATCGTTACTTGCTGAAGTATTCGTGGTATTTGCAGAAGAAGATTCAGAGGGTGTTGCGGTAGATGACTTATCACCAAGCACACCGACTAAAAGCCAAGCGCCCAAAGCAATAATGAGAATAAGTGAGATAATCCAAGGATACTGAGCAAACAGCTGCCTGGTCCTTTGTAACGGCATAATTAAATCCTTTTAATTACCAACGGGCGACCTTGCCACATTGTTTTACGGCACACCTTTGCTAAAGATCAGTGTACCGATATTTGCCTGTCATTACTGAGGGAGGGATCACACGCTAAATGAAGCTCCACAACCACAGGTTGTTGTTGCATTAGGGTTGTTGATGAAGAAGCGTGCACCTTCTAAACCTTCGGTATAATCAACCGTACCACCAATTAGATACTGTAAAGACATAGGATCGACCACTAAAGTCACTTCATCTTTAACAATAATGGCATCGCCTTCATTTACCTTTTCATCGAAGGTAAAGCCGTATTGAAAACCGCTACAACCACCACCAGTGATGTACACTCGTAGTTTAAGTTCTGGGTTTTCTTCCTCTGTAATCAATACTTTAACGCGAGCTGCTGCTGCGTCAGAAAAATTCAAAGGGACATTTAATTCGCTCACCGAGACCTCTCTTTATTCGATGTAGCCGCTAAAAATAGCGGTTTTGATCTGCTGATTATGTAATACCTGAGCAAAGTGTTCAAGTATTGTAATCTTTGTACTTAACCTAATAGTGCGACACAAGCGTTAGACTTGTCAGCAATATTTATTACAATGCTGTCATTCTCAAAATGCTATTCGAAAAGCAAGGATCCTCTAAATGAGCAAGTCAGAAGCACTTTATCAACAAGCCCAAGCCATTATTCCCGGTGGCGTAAACTCTCCAGTACGAGCTTTCAACGGTGTAGGCGGTTCTCCCCTGTTCATTGAACGAGCAGATGGATGCCGTATTTATGACGCTGACGATAAAGCGTATATCGATTATGTAGGCTCTTGGGGACCTATGATTTTAGGTCACAACAACAGCGCTATCCGTGATGCGGTTGTTGAAGCGGCGCAACGTGGTCTAAGTTTTGGTGCGCCAACCGAGCTTGAAATCAATATGGCTAAACTGGTTTCATCGCTAGTTCCTTCTATGGAACAACTGCGTATGGTGAGTTCAGGCACTGAAGCGACCATGAGCGCAATTCGTCTCGCTCGTGGCTACACCGGCCGTGACAAAATCATGAAATTTGAAGGTTGCTATCACGGTCATGCTGATAGCCTATTGGTAAAAGCAGGTTCTGGCGCTCTGACTCTTGGACAGCCAAGCTCTCCTGGCGTACCAGAAGATTTTGCAAAACACACTTTAACTGCCACTTTTAATAACCTTGAATCGGTACAAGCACTGTTTGATGCAAACCCTGAGCAAATTTCTTGCATCATTGTTGAGCCTGTAGCCGGCAACATGAACTGCATTCCACCAGTTGATGGTTTCCTACAAGGTCTGCGTGATATCTGCGACCAAAATGGCGCACTACTGATTTTTGATGAAGTCATGACCGGCTTTCGCGTCGCACTGGGCTGTGCACAAGCTCACTACAAGGTAAAACCTGACTTAACCACTCTAGGTAAAGTGATTGGTGGTGGCATGCCTGTCGGCGCTTTTGGTGGCCGTAAAGACGTCATGCAACACATTGCGCCAACGGGCCCTGTTTACCAAGCTGGTACGCTATCAGGCAACCCAATAGCCATGGCTGCAGGCTACGCATGTTTGACTCAGCTTTCACAAGCGGGCAATGCAGAGCGTCTAAACGAAATCACTGCAAAATTAGCGACCGGCTTTAAAGCAAAAGCGGACAAGCACGGCATTCCACTGCTCGTTAGCCAAGTCGGTGGCATGTTTGGTTTCTTCTTTACCGATCAAGCACAAGTGACTTGCTATGACGAAGTGGCAAAGTGCGACGTTGAGCAATTTAAGCGTTTCTTCCACTTAATGCTTGAAGAAGGTGTATACCTTGCTCCTTCTGCTTTTGAAGCCAGCTTTACGTCACTTTCGCATACCGATGAAGATATTGAACAAACATTAGCTGCAGCTGATCGCTGTTTTGCCGCTCTCGCCGCTTAACACTTCTGCTGTTTTGTTTAAGAGGAGCCGCAAGGCTCCTTTTTTTATTTGTAGCGATTCAAGTTGCATAACGCTATGATTTATCTTCACAAACACTAATAAGTAGTCGGTTTAACGTGCCTAGAAGAATTCAGCTTACCTCCAGCCAGTGGCTGTTAATTATCGCTTTACTGTTTTTTGCGTATGCTTGTTTTGTCTTAATAAGACCGTATGTGAATTCCATTGTGATGGCATTTATTATTTCGCTGTTGATGTTCCCTATCCATGAACGTCTAGACAAGAAAATGCCGAGCATGAGAAATACCTCGGCGCTACTGTCGTGCGTGATTCTTACCGTCATTATTGTTATTCCATTACTATTGGTTTTTACCGCCATCGTCCAACAAGGCTCTTCTTTTTCTCAAGGGGTGTACCATTGGGTATCGGACGGCGGCGTACAAGATCTGCTCTCACAACCCTTTATCGTCAAAATATTTAATTTTGCCAATAGCTACCTGCCATTTGATACCTTAGAGCCTGCTGAGATTGCACAGAAAGTTGCCGAGCTTGCCAGTTCCTTTGGAACACATTTGGTCGGCATTAGCGCTTCTGTGGTCGGCAGTGCCACCAGCTTTTTGATGAACTTTGGTTTGATGTTATTCGTGCTGTTTTTCTTACTGCGCGACCATGAGCGAATCATCTCAGCCATGCGTCATATCATCCCGCTATCACGCTCTCAAGAAGACCGATTACTGGATGAGATAGAAAAAGTCTCTAAATCTGCAGTCATGGGCTCGTTTCTGACCGCAATAGCGCAAGGTGTTGCCGGCGGGTTTGCCATGTGGCTGGTGGGCTTCCCCGGACTATTTTGGGGTACTATGATGGGCTTTGCCTCGTTTGTGCCTGTGATTGGCACCGCGCTGATTTGGATTCCTGCTTGTTTGTATTTGCTGTTGATTGGCGATACTGGTTGGGCCATATTCCTATTGATCTGGTCTGTAGCTGTGGTTGGCTCTATCGACAACATCTTGCGTCCACTGCTGATGCAGGGCAGCGCAGGCATGAATACCTTAATGATCTTCTTTTCTTTGCTTGGCGGTTTGCATGTTTTCGGCTTAATTGGTTTAATCTACGGCCCGCTGATCTTCGCCATTACTATGGTGCTGTTCACCATGTATGAAGAGGAGTTTAACGACTTCCTTGATAAGCAAGATAACAACTAGTAAGAGTAAAATATGAGTGTCTACACCGCCCCAAGTCAAATCGCCGAACGTCAACTTGCTTACTTTGCAGGTAAACGCATCGTTATCGCAGGTGAAGCTGAAGATCAGTTTCCAAAACAACTGCTGCAACACGCGGAATCGGTCACCGTATTTACCACCCACTATGGCTACCATCAGCAGATGCAAGCTATTGGTATAGACAGTCAGTTTGGCATTGAATTTAATAATGCTAACGATGCCAATTTACTATTGCTGTACTGGCCAAAAGCCAAAAGCGAAGCGCAATATCTATTGGATATGATGCTCAGCAAACTGGCGCCAGAAACCGAAGTAATCGTGGTCGGCGAAAACCGCTCTGGGGTTAAGAGCATTGAAAAAATGTTCGCCAACTTTGGCCCTATGACGAAGTATGACTCAGCCAGACGCTGCTCTTTTTATGCAGGAGTCAGCCAAACACCTCCACAACACTTTAATGTCGACAGTTACTTCAAGTCTTATCCAGTGGAATTAGCCGGGCTATCTTTAGAAGTGCAAAGTTTACCGGGCGTATTTAGCCATGGTGAATTTGATTTAGGCACTAAACTACTGCTGGCCAACTTACCAAAACTTAGCGGCAAGGTATTAGACTTTGGCTGTGGCGCTGGCATCATCGGCGCGGCAATGGCATTGCAAAACCCGAGCATTGAATTAGAGATGTGCGATGTGAGCGCATTTGCTGTGGAATCCAGTAAACGCACCCTAGACGCGAACGGCATTACAGGTAAAGTGTTTGCCACCGACGTCTACTCACAAGCTAGCAAAGACTATCAATTTATTGTCAGCAACCCTCCTTTTCATTCAGGTTTAGACACTAGCTACAGCGCAACGGAAACACTTTTAAAAGAGGCTCCCAAGCATCTTTCAAGAAATGGTAAGTTATTGATTGTTGCCAATAGCTTTTTAAAGTATCCACCGATAATTGAAAGTGCATTTGGCAATTGTGACACTCTAAATAAAACCAATAAGTTCGCGATCTATCACGCAACGAAATAATAAAACTGTGTGAGGCAACACGCTTTTCTAAGCGTTTGCTTGCCTCACTTTAATTGGCTAGTACATTTCAGCAATGGTGATCTTATTATCCGGGCTTAAATCCGTACCTTATGTCAAAACATCCCTCTCGACCAAAGTTTAAACGACTGAAAAGTACCTTAATGGGTGCCTTTTTGTTGGTTAGCCTTCCCCCAATGCTGCTCATTGCGTTCTTTTTTCTTCAATCTCATATTGAAGATCTTCAAGAGCAGAGCAAAACCTATTTAACTTCGATGAGAGATGGCACCACCACTCAAGTAACCGCCTACGTCAAAAACCTAGACTCAGAAGTGATTGGTTTTGTTCATTCCGAACTTGCTTATGCCAGTGGTGGACGTTTTTACGGGTTGATTGACTCTTTTCGACGCCTAGGCCCTGATATTGAGACATCTCGACTAATTGGTCAGCAGCAATACATTCCAGGTTCTGGAGATAAGGTCAATGCGCAAACCGCTAAAGAAAACAGCAATTACCTTAGCGTAAGGCGCTATCAACTATTACATACTCGCTATCACTCAACCTATCAAAGTCTGTTACAGCGTTCTGATTTTGACGATCTTGCCTTGGTAGATCTCGATGGTAATGTCGCCTATTCAGTGCAAAAACATAATTACTATTCTACCAATTTAAATACTGGGCCTTATAAAGACAGCAACTTAGGTGTGTTATTTCAACGATTAAAGAGTTACGTAAAAACCAATAAAAACACCTTCGATAAATACAATGATATTGTATTAATGAGCGATTTTGCCAAGGACTCAAACTCTCATGATGATAAAGAAGTCGCTTGGTTTGCCGCCCCTATCGTGCAGCAGGGATACCTGCACAGCTATGCATTTTTCCGCTTACCACTCTCCTCTTTAACGCACCTGATCGACAACACCAATAGCGGCTATCCCAAGCTATTATTGATTGATGAATCGCATAAATTCTTAACTCAAACTGCCGCTAAAAACGTAGAAAAAAGCAGTTTTATCACCGAAAAAGCACTGCAAGGGATCAACCAAGTTGAAACCTATTCTAACGCCAAAGGCCAAAGCATGATTGCCGCTTATTCGCCTCTTTATATTCACGATTTGAAATGGGCGGTTATTGCGGAGACACCCGAAAACATCGCCTTTTCTCGGGTGAATAAACTCTACTCTATCTTTTTATTTATCGTACTGAGCGTGACTGTCGGCATTGTCATTTGCTCACATTATTTGTCGAACTTCATTACTCGTCCGCTACTCAAATTGGCATGGACAGCAGAGCGTATCTCTACCGGTGATCTTAATGAGCACGTTGAAGGTACCGAGCACGAAGATGAAATAGGTCGCCTTGCGATTAGCTTTGAGCGTATGCAGCGATCGATTCGAGAGAAAATTGATCTTATCCATCAACAAAACAAAGAGCTCGCCTACAACTTAGAAACCATTGCCATTCAAAACAAAGAGTTGCAGCGAGCAGATAAGTTAAAAGATGAGTTTCTTGCCACGACATCTCACGAACTACGCACCCCTCTACACGGCATGATTGGTGTTGCACAAGCCATCATAGGTGAGGCTCATGGCAGCATCCCTGCGGCGCAACGCTATCAATTAGAAATTATCATCAATAGCGGGCATAGACTGTCGAACTTGGTGGATGATCTTTTGGATTATCACAAAATGCAGTACGGACAATTAAAGCTTGAGTCAATGGCGGTATCTCTGGCTTTAACATCACAATTGGTGATCGAACTCTCTAAGCATTTAATTGATAAGAAACCGGTGCGTATTATTAATCAAATTGGTGATGATCTGCCTATGGTCAGCGCAGATCCACAAAGATTAGAGCAAATCCTATATAACCTCGTGGGTAACGCGATGAAGTTTACCAACGAAGGCAAAATCATTTTGACCGCCGAGCCCGATGGTGATGCCTTGAAAGTGCAAGTTATCGATACCGGGCATGGCATTGCTCAAGAGGATCTTGAACATATCTTTGAGCCGCTGATCCAAGGGCATTCAACGAGTTACCATCAAGGTACGGGACTAGGTTTATCCATCAGTAAACAATTGATAGAAATCATGCATGGCGAGCTTAGCGTCAGCAGTCAGCCTATGCTAGGCACCACCTTTACTATGCGCCTTCCGCTTGCCAATGAAGAACAACTGCAAGCCTTTGATAGCAATCGAGAAGTGGTACACTACACCCGTGAAGACATCTTATTTGAAGAGCCTTCACAGCCTCAACTCAATAACAGCAACGGTAAACGAGTGTTAATTGCTGATGATGAGCCTGTTAATTTAAAAGTACTGGAAAGCTTTTTACGCATTGAAGGTTATAGCGTAATTAGCGCTACCAATGGGCGACAGGTACTCGATATCATCGCGCAAGAAAAGCCTGATATTTTACTACTCGATATCATGATGCCAGAGCTCAGCGGATTTGAGGTATGTAAGTACTTACGCGAGCTGTATTCCTACAATGAACTTCCCATCATTATGCTCACCGCGCTTGGACAAAATGAAGATAAGATCAAAGGCTTTGAATGTGGCGCTAACGACTACTTAGTTAAACCTTTCAATAAACAAGAGTTGTCTGCGCGTATTCAAGTGCACATTGATGCCAGCCTTTCTGAGGAGCGTAAGCAAGAGAATGAATCTCTAAACGCGGAATTAATGCAAAGGGAAAAGGTCGAATCTTTGCTATTGGAAACTCAAGCTAAATTGCTAGAGCAATTAGAAAGCACCCCAGAGGCCATCATCTGCATCAATGAAAGCCACAAGATAACCTTTGCCAATAAAACCGCCATCGACCTCTTTAAGCGCTCTAGTGAGCAGATAAAACGCTCGCAAATAGAAGAGTTTATTGCGCCAAAATATCTGCAATTTGATCAGCCACATCGCAGCGTCAATATTGATTTATTCGTCGGTGGAACTAAGCAAGTGATCGCCAGTGATATCTTTACTCTGCCTCTAGAAACTGGGCTTCGCGGTATGATCATCTTTAACTTTAGCCCAGATGAAGCAAACCAAAGAATCAATAACCTTGAGGTCGCATTAGATGCGCTAGCCAATTACGCCTTTGCCGGCGATAAGTCCCAGTTAGAACAGCTCAAAGAGCTTGGAGATGAGTTCTCTGGCTTAGTGAAAATGATGCACTATGACAAAGAGAGCAAACAAGAAAATATGCGTCAGCTGTTGGTGGATTGCATGTCGAGTGCATTGGAGTATTGGGATAGCCATCAAGGCAACAGCAAGTTTACTTTTGCTGAACAAAGTGGCTTGTGGCGAGTGTATCTAGACAGAAGCACCCTACAAACTCGCACCTTAGATAAATATCTAAGAGTTGAAACTTTACCTAAAACGCCTCGCTGGCGCACGGTACTCAATTCATTAGACTTTATCCTAGCCAATAGCGATAACGACAATGCACAGCGAGCACAACTGCTAGAGCTACGTGAGCAATTACAGCATATCGTTTCTCAGTAACCTCAACGGCAACATTCTTCCCTAATTAAGCGACAGGCTCTTTTTTTACACACTAAAAAAAGAACCTGTCTGTTAGCAAATTTAGATAAATCCATTCTTAAAACTCATTCATAATTGCGCTTTTATTTGAATATGCGAGCACACTCACAACAAACTGTACGCTGTATTTTTAACCAACAAATAAAGTCGCACTTGCTGCTCCTTGCAAAGTCACATCAATACGAAAGCGTAGCGATAAGCTTATTTAAAAAGAAACAGAAGAATAGTAAGCACTCACATAAGACAACAAAAAAGACAAATCCAAAGAAATAACATCAATATGCAATGTGTTGAAAATATAATTGTTTTAACGTTTTTAACAGCAATTGACGCTGTTTTAACGTTTTTGACGGGAATGTAAATTGACGATCTTAGTTTGAAAGATAATTCTAGCGTTAACCAATGGTTCTTCGAGATACATCATACCCTATAAGTAAAAACATAGAGTCATTGGATGGCACTGTAAAAGCCGTAACCTAGGTAATCAAATTTGGTTACTTAATAATAAGAAGCAAACAGAGACAAAGGATATAACATGCTTGCTAATATAAAAAAAACAGCTCTTGCTACAGTAGTAATCGCAACAGCGGCCACCGCCATATCAGCTCCAGCAATCGCAAGATCGGAACTGACTATCGTACCTGATTTTTACCCTACAATGGTTCGCAACTTTAACCCTTATCTAGCGACGAATCTTCGTACTACCACTGACTTCATCTATGAGCCTTTAGTCGTTTTCAATGAGATGCATGGCAACACCCCTGTTATGCGTCTAGCGGAAAACTTTGCTATGGCTGATGATCTAAAAAGCGTGACTTTTGATATCCGTAAGGGCGTGAAATGGTCAGATGGCAAAGCATTCTCGGCAGATGATGTTGTTTTCTCTTTCGAGCTTATCAAGAACAATACCGCGTTGGACCAAACAGGTATCAACAAGTGGGTAAGCAAAGTAGAAAAAGTAAACGACCATGAAGTACGTTTCGTTCTTACGGAAGGTAACTCAAATGTGCCATACGAAATTTCTAAAGTGCCTGTAGTACCTAAGCATGTTTGGTCTAAAGTCGAAGATCCAACGTCTTTCACCAATGAAAACCCTGTAGGCTCAGGACCATTCACTGAAATTGATACCTTTACTCCGCAACTTTACATCCAGTGTGCTAACCCTAATTACTGGGATGCAGATAACCTAGATGTAGATTGTCTACGTGTTCCCCAAATTGCTAACAACGATCAGTTGCTAAGCAAAATCGTTAACTCTGAGCTAGATTGGACTTCGGCGTTTATCCCTGACATCGACCGTACCTACAAAGCTGTGAACCCTAATCACGGTTACTGGTACCCGCCAGCAGGTACTCAATCACTGGTCGTTAACTTTAAAAACCCAGATCCAGCTAAGAATGAAGCATTAACAGATGTGAACTTCCGTCGTGCAATGGGCATGGCTATCGACCGTCAAACTATCATCGATATCGCATTCTACGGTGCGGGTACTATCAATGACTTCGGTTCAGGTCTTGGTTACGCATTTGAAGCATGGTCTGACGAAAATGTGCATAAGAAGTATCAGAAATTCAATACTTACAACCCAGAAGAAGCTAAAAAGCTACTGAAAGAATCAGGTTATAAAGACCTTGATGGTGATGGTTTTGTTGAAACTCCGTCTGGCAAATCTTTTGAATTGCTAATCCAATCGCCAAATGGTTGGACTGACTTTAACAACACTGTACAGCTTTCTGTAGAGCAGCTAAACGAAGTAGGCATCAAGTCTCGCGCTCGTACTCCTGAGTTTGCGGTATACAACCAAGCAATGCTAGACGCAACCTATGACGTGGCTTACACCAACTACTTCCACGGTGCAGATCCACACTTGTACTGGAACAGTGCTTATAACTCAGCACTGCAAGAAGGTAGCGGCATGCCTCGCTTTGCAATGCACTTCTACAAGAATGCTGAGCTAGATAACCTACTTAACAGCTTCTACAAAACAGCAGACAAGAACAAGCAGTTAGAAATCGCTCACAGCATTCAGCGCATCATTGCTGAAAACCAAGTAACGATTCCTGTTCTATCTGGAGCAAGTAACTATCAGTACAACACAACTCGATTCACGGGTTGGTGGACTCAAGATAACGCACAAGGCCGTCCAAACATTTGGGCCGGTATCCCTGAGCGCTTACTCCACGTACTAGATTTAAAACCTGTCAAGTAATTGACCTCTAAATGGCGCACCTCCTGGTGCGCCATCATTACCCTTTAAAGTTAACAATAATTATGACGCGATTGCGTTAGGGATTCTTTCACTCAACGGGTGGATTTTATTCGATATATGGACAATAAATCGGATAGTTAAGGTGTAGGTATGGGATATTTTCTAAGACGTTTGTCGTTCTACTTTATAGCGCTATTAGTGGCCGCTACTATCAATTTCATTATTCCGCGAGCAATGCCCGGTGACCCAGTTACCATGATGTTCGCTAACGCAACAGCCCAAGTTACTCCAGAACGTATTGAAGCGATGCGCCAACTGCTTGGTTTTGTTGATGGGCCGCTTTGGGTTCAATACTTCACTTACATGAAGAGCATTCTTAGCTGGGAGCTAGGAACTTCTATTAAATTTTATCCGTTAAGCGTGAATGAATTACTTAGTGGTGCTTTTGGTTGGTCTTTATTCCTAGCCGGAACCGCCGTTATTCTTTCGTTTTCTATCGGTTCCATTCTTGGCATTTTTGCCGCATGGAAACGAGGCAGCAAATACGACACCTTTATCACTCCGGGCATGCTCATTATTCAAGCGGTGCCGCAGGTAGTTATTGCCATGCTCGCGATGTTTATCTTCGCGATTGGCTTAAAGTGGTTCCCTACAGGTTACGCTTATACCGCTGGTGTCACTCCCGATTGGACCAGCTGGGAGCTCATCAAAAACGTCGCCTATCATGCGGTATTACCTCTGGTTTGTGCCTCGCTGGTGCAGATTGGCGGATTCCTAGTAAACATGCGTAACAACATGATCAATTTACTTTCTGAAGACTATATCACTATGGCAAAAGGCAAAGGCCTGAGCGAAAACAGAGTGGTATTTAACTACGCGGCACGTAACGCACTATTGCCAAGTGTTACCGCCCTTTCAATGTCTTTAGGTATGGCTATCGGTGGCCAGCTTATCATCGAAATCATATTTAATTACCCAGGACTAGGGACGGTCCTATTTAACGCAATTACCTCGCGTGACTACCAAGTACTGCAAGGGCAATTGTTAATTATGACCTTGTTCATGCTGTTCTTTAACCTACTCGCAGACATGCTGTATGTGCTGTTAGATCCTCGCCTACGTAAGGGAGGTAAATAAGATGAAAAACATATTAAAGCTAGTCCGTGGCAATACGGTGGCGATGATCGGAGTGGTGATATTAAGCGCTTTCTTATTTATCGCACTGGCGGCACCTCTTATCACCCAACATGCGCCCGATAAACGTACCGGTAATCCGCACGAGTATCCAGGCATGATAGTAAAAGCGGCGCAAAACAACCCTGATGGTTGGATTGCAACCAATTTTGCTGACGACAAACGCACCTTACGCATGTCAAAAGATGCAGAGCATACCCTTGGCACAACTCGTATGGGCCGTGATGTCTGGGCGCAAATTGCCTATGGCGCACGCGTATCGTTAGCCGTTGGCTTTGGCGCAGGATTAACCGTGTGTTTCTTAGCAACAATTATCGGAATTTCTGCCGGCTACTTTGGTGGCAAAGTGGATGAATTTCTCACCGCAGCCATGAACATAATGTTGGTCATCCCTCAGTATCCATTGCTGTTTGTGGTAGCGGCCTTTATCGGGGAAGCGGGGCCTCTGACCATTGCCCTCATAATCGGTTTCACCTCCTGGGCGTGGGGAGCGAGGGTGGTTCGTTCGCAAACTCTCGCACTGCGTGAAAAAGAGTTTGTGAAAGCGGCAGAAGTGCTGGGTGAGTCTTCATTTAGAATTATCTTTGTGGAAATTTTACCTAACTTGATCTCCATTGTAGGTGCAAGTTTCATCGGTTCAGTCATGTACGCGGTAATGATGGAAGCAACAATTTCCTTCTTAGGCATGGGCGATCCAAACACCATTAGTTGGGGCATCATGCTGTACAACGTACAAACCTCATCTTCAATGCTTATTGGTGCATGGTGGGAGCTATTAGCCCCTTGTATGGCCTTAACCTTATTGGTCACAGGACTGGCACTGCTTAACTTTGCTGTTGATGAAATTGCTAACCCGCAACTTCGCTCTCACAAAGGAATGCGTCGCTGGAAGAAGCTTGCTACGCAAGATAAAAAAGCGCGTAAACCTCAACCAGAAGAACTCGCAAACCGTCAAGTAGTACACGGAGAACAATCATGAGTAATCCACTAATTTCTGTTCGTAATCTGTGTGTAGATTACATTACTGATGCCGGTGACGTTCGCGCGTGTAACAACGTCAGCTTTGACATTGCTCCGGGTGAAGTATTTGGCCTTGCCGGTGAGTCTGGCTGTGGTAAATCCACCGTGGCATTTTCACTGATGCGCTTACATAAGCCACCTGCATTTATCACTGGCGGAGAAGTCATCTTCAACGGTGAAGATATTCTGCAATACAGCGACAAAAGCATGCAGGCGTTTCGCTGGAATGAAATGTCGATGGTATTCCAAAGTGCTATGAATGCCTTAAACCCAGTATTGCCGATCTCTGAGCAGTTTTGTGACGTGCTCATGCACCACACAACAATGAGTCGCAAACAGGCACTAAAACGCGCGGAAGGTTTGTTGGAAATTGTCGACATTCACCCTAGCCGTCTAAGTGACTATCCGCACCAGTTTTCTGGTGGTATGCGTCAACGCTTGGTGATTGCGATAGCGCTAGCGCTCAACCCGAAAATGATCATCATGGATGAGCCGACTACGGCTCTGGATGTGGTGGTGCAACGTGAAATACTGCAAAAAATCTACGCCCTAAAAGAAGAGTTTGGATTTTCGATTTTATTCATCACCCACGATTTATCCTTGATGGTTGAGTTCTCCGATCGCATCGGAATTATGTACTCAGGCGAACTGATTGAAGTGGCGCCGGCTAAGCAAATATTGGAAAACCCTTTTCATCCTTACACGCAAGGTTTGGGCAGTTCTTTCCCACCATTAACAGGGCCAAAAACTAAGTTAACGGGAATACCGGGCAATCCATTGAATTTATTAGAAATTCCACAAGGATGTCGCTTTCAAGCTCGCTGCTCTCAAGTGACGCCAATGTGTAGACAAACAGAAACTCAGTTGCGCCAAATCGAAGCACAACGTTTTTCTAACTGTCATTTATTTGGTGAACCCATTGCACAGCAAAAAGTCAGCTAACGCTAACAAGACGTATTCGGAGAAGTAACATGAGCAAACCAACTGGCGAATTACTCATTGAAGGCAAAAATCTAGTTAAAGACTTTCCTGTGAGTAGTAATGCACTAAAAAACCCAATGATGCGCGCCATTAACGACGTATCGTTCAAAATGTACAAAAGTCGCGGCTTATCTGTGGTGGGTGAATCGGGTTCAGGTAAATCCACTACCGCTAAAATGATAGCGAAAATGTACCCGCCGACCGACGGTTGTATCGAATACCGTGGACGCGATATTCAAACCATCAAAAAGAAAAATGATTTGATGCACTACCGTGAAGGCGTGCAGATGGTATGGCAAGACCCGTTTGGGTCATTAAACCCAACCCATAATATTTTTCACCATATTGCTAGGCCGCTGTTGATCCATAAAAAAGTCACTCCGGGCAATAAAAAAGAGCTCGAAGAACGAGTGCACGATCTTTTAGAGCAAGTGGGACTGATTCCGCCAAAAGAAACCGCGGCTAAGTTCCCCCATCAGTTATCTGGTGGACAGCGTCAACGTGTCAATTTGGCAAGAAACATTGCCGTCGGGGCTGAGGTGGTGTTGGCCGATGAGCCAACCTCGATGCTGGATGTATCAATACGCGCCGGTGTTTTGAACTTGATGGAAGAGATGAAGTTTGAAAAACAAATGTCTCTGTTATACATCACGCACGATATTGCCACCGCTCGTTATATTGCCGAAGACATTGCCGTCATGTACGTAGGGCATATGGTGGAATGGGGAGATACCGATGAGGTTATCGCAAACCCACAACATCCATATACCCAATTATTAGTCTCTGCTGTGCCCGATCCAGCAAAATCAATCCATACTAAGCTTGCAGGAAATAAAGGGGAAATTCCTTTATGGACGCCAGAATCTTTTGGATGCCCATTTGCAGGTCGATGCCAACAAGTGACTGATAAATGTAAAGAGCAACTCCCTAAGGTCACGCAACTGTCCGAGAACCACTTTGTTCGTTGCTATTTGCACGAAAGTTAACAGTGACCTTCCTTTTTTAGCCTCCTTAACCGGAGGCTCCTTTTATTT
>NZ_BAUJ01000064.1 GCF_000496695.1 Vibrio halioticoli NBRC 102217 | reverse complement strand
CGATTGGTATAACAAAGCGCTCCCTTGCTTAGGTAAGGGAGCGCTTTATGCTTGCTTTGAGTTGTTTCAAAGATCACAGTTTCTTAATAAATCGTCCCATCAACCCCGGATGATAACTCCAGTGATGGCTAAATATATCAAGCAATTCAGGGTTGCCATATTTAGAAAGACAAAGGGCATGGAAACGATTATGCCTAGCTTGTAGCTCAGTCACCTTATCCACCATCTCTTGCGACTGTTTAGGCGCAATAAAGTCTGACAGCACCACCATATCTGCATTTAAAAATTTATCGGTGTGCATTAAATCGATGCATTTTTGCAATACAGGCTCAAAGTCGGTACCGCCATGAAATGTGTACGAAAGAAAATCACTCGCTTCACGCAAGCCATCTTTTTTAGTTAATTCATAGGTAATCTGTTCGGTAGAAAACATAATCACAAAGCAGTCTCGCTGCTCGGCTAACGCAATTTGCATCAAAGCATACGCCATCGCTTTGGCGCACTGCTCAGGGAAACCGCTCATTGAACCAGAGGCATCCACGCAAACAATAAATGGTCCTTTTTCTAAATCTAACTCACTAGAATTTGGCGTATGCGCATTCACTTTACGTAACTTACGAGACTTACCTGCGGTGCGATAATTCATCAAACGTTTATCAACTAAATGCTGGTAGAAAATCACTTCCAGTTCAGGATAAGCCAGAAACATAGTTTCGTTGGGCAGCAGTTTGCTCAAATCGTCACTTTCATGAATGCCGACAATATCATCGGTCGCTTCATCTGACTGCTCTTCGACTAATTGCAATTCCACCGCCGGTCTTTTTCTCAGCGCAGGGTCGTCAACTTGACTTGCCATGCGTCCAAGTTCATTGGCTATCTCTTTTAAGCCGCTGTGCTTGCGTAAAAAGGTGGCGTATTTTGCCATGGTTGCAACATCGGTACGGCTTAGCTTAGCTGCCGCCATATCCCATAGGCGACCCAGTTGCGCTTCGTCCCCCGCATCGCCGATTTGACGCATGTTTTTCATGTTTTCCATACGATTATACAAATCGTCTAAAAACTTTTGCTTATCAACTTCTAGCTCATCAAGTTGCAACTGCTTCACCGAACGATACAAAGATTGATACCATTGATCGCAGAAAAAATGCGCAAACATAGGATTAGGCGCACTTTCTTGTCGCTCCAACAAGCGTTTTGCGGTGGAGTAGAAATTGCTATTGCCTTTTAGCTGACGAATCGTCGATTTTATCTGTTCTTCAAACTGAGCTTCATCCCAGTGAATCACGGTTTGATAAAGCGCCAACTCTTCACGAACTTGTTCCGACTCGGATACCTTGCTAATGCGTCGTTTAACAGAACCTTTCCACTTACGCAGATGGTTGGTAACCGACGCTTGCATGCCCGGTTTTTCCGATGCCATCAACACCTGACTGCGGCCAATCAAATCATTGACTGCCGTTTCAACCATACCCGATTCGGCGACCGACATTGCCAGATTTAACGCATCAACTCCAAGCATCGCGCTCTCCTATTCGGTAAAGAAATCGGCAAGCATACCGATCCTTTGCGCCACTTTCTTCGATCTTTGCTGTGACTCATTTAAGGTCACCGATAGTTGTTGCAAACTCGACTCCATCGCTGTCGGTAATTCAGGTTCGATAAAGTTATGCGGCAGAGCGCCATGAAAATCAGAGCGCACTTTAGTAAACAGTAGTTCAGCTTGCATCAATTGATTTACCGCCTCGTTGGCACGTGCATGCCACGCTTGATGTTTTTCCACATCTAGCCCTGCGTTAGTGACTAAACCTAACAATACCGAGCGATTCGCAATATCTTTAATAACAAGGTGATTTTCGCCATCTAAGGCGAACTTTAGAGACATCAAATTAGGATTGTGATTAACATAACCATACACATCTCCCCCGCCATGGTTAATGGCGTTGACTAATTCAGTATGCGGTACGTACACATAACGGGTATCACCTTTATCATGCTCTGAAACGGACTGATTACTTTGCAATAGCACCAATTTCACTAAATTTCGCGCGTTACCTACGCTGTGCGAGCGCCAGTCATCCAGATCAACTTTAAAGCCTTCCTTGCCCTTTCGCAGCAGTCCAGAGGTGTGCTCTGATTGTACTTGCATGACGTTTTCGTCTTCGATTTCACATTGAATATCAGTTAATACATCGTTGCTATCTTCAATGATTTGCAAAATTTCTTTTTGATTGAAGGCGTGTTTTAAGGCAAATTCATGCATCACTTCCCTGACGATAAGGCGCGAGGCAGGGCTATTCCACAAACAGTCTTGAATGAGCAGTAAATCAAGGGCATTGATTTTTTGACGGCCATTAAAAAACGCACTCGCTTTTAATAATTTCACCGCTTTTTTCCAGCGACGATCCGACACATACAACTCATCAGAGTTAAGTTTGTCTTCGTTTTCTTTGTGGCGAGTTTCGAGCATGGTTTTTAGCTGATACAGCTTGTTAAATACTTCATCAGATAGTGGCATGCTATCTAGTTCATTTAACCATTGAGTATATTCTTGGTTTGAAATAGTCAGGTCTTCAGGCACTTGCGCTTCTTGCGGCGTGCCAACGGTGAGCATGCTATGAAAGTTTTGCTTATCTTGAATTCGATTGACGAACACGCGCACCAACATGCGATCGTACAGCGCTTCCAAACCGCTATCTTGATCGGGCAATTCATTGGACGCGGAAATTAACAGGCGCATCGGCACTTTTTCAATTTCACTGCCATTTTTAAAGGTCTTTTCGTTCACCACGGTCAATAAGGTGTTTAAGATTGCCGGGCCTGCTTTCCAAATTTCATCAAGGAACACCACGTTAGCGGTGGGCAAATAACCTTTAGTTAAACGAACATAACGACCATGATCTTTTAGATCTTGAATACTGAGCGGGCCAAATACCTCTTCAGGGGTTGAAAAGCGCGTCATCAGGCACTCAAAGTAGCTGCTACTTTCAAAGGCTGAAATGAGACGTTTTGCAATCAGACTTTTGGCAATTCCCGGTGGTCCGAGCAAAAACACACTCTCACCGGATAAGGCGGCGAGTAAGCAGAGTTTAATGGTGTGTTCACGTTCATAAACACCTTCCGAAAGCACTTTAACTAGTTTATTAATACGTTCGGAACGTAATGCGCGCTGCGCATGAGACACACGGGTGTTTTCCATTCTAAAATTGCTCCATTAAACTGCTTATTGACCCTGTTTGAGTCTAGTAAAAGTATACGCCACTGCTGGGCTCTTTTCCCTAGTAGGTCTAATAACTTAGCGAGATCTGGCTCACACTGCAAACTTAGTTTGTAAATGTGTTGTTTAACCTATTCATTCAATACGTTAGTTTGAATGCATGTGCGTTTTTAACGCCAGCGCATTCACCATAATTGTAAACACGAATGCCGAAAAATAACCTTAATTGAGTAACAAATCATGCATAAAACTCTGCATAGCTGGAAGAATCTCTCTCTCATTGAAGAACCTTTAACTCTGCCCAACGGCGTAGAGGTTGAACACACCTCAATTGTTCACCCAGGTGCGGTGGTTATTTTGGCAAGAACATCACAAAATAAGCTGTTATTGCTCAATCAATACCGCCCTTCATTAAAAGACTGGCTTCTAGAAATACCCGCAGGCACGCTCGATCCAAATGAAGATCCGCTGACTGCGGCCAAGCGTGAACTGGAAGAAGAAACCGGATATAGCGCCAAAAAGTGGCAAAGGTTTGGCAAACTTACCCCAATGGCGGGATTTTGTAATGAAGTTCAATATCTGTATCTTGCGCAAGACTTATCATTAACCCAAAGTTTAAGCCAAGATACTGACGAAGTTATCGAAGTGCTTGAGGTTTCCATTGATGATCTGCTCGCTTGGATTCAACAAGATAAAATCACCGACGCTAAAACAATCGCAACGCTGTCAAAAGCATTACTCAACGGAATATTAAATTAAAAGGAATAGTCATGGACTTTCGCTCAGATACTGTCACCCAACCTACCCAAGCAATGCGCGACGCCATCGCTAACGCCCCTGTGGGTGATGATGTTTACGGGGATGACCCAACCGTTAACGAACTGGAAGCTTGGGCGGCAACAACTCATGGGTTTGAAGCAGCGCTGTTTACCTCATCGGGAACGCAAGCCAACTTACTGGGCTTAATGTCGCATTGCGGACGTGGCGATGAGTATCTTTGTGGTCAGCAAGCACACAACTTTCGATACGAAGCTGGCGGCGCGGCAGTATTAGGCTCAATTCAGCCACAGCCTATCATGAATGAACCCGATGGCACTTTGTGTTTTAAGAAGCTTGAAGCGGCCATAAAACCGGACGATTTTCACTGCGCGCAAACTAAATTACTCAGTTTAGAAAACACCATTAATGGCAAAGTACTGCCGCTTGAGTATTTAGCCCAAGCACGTCAGTTTGTGGATAAGCACGGCTTAAAACTGCACCTTGATGGCGCACGTGTTTACAATGCAGCAGTGGCGTTAGGTGTTGATATTAAAGAAATTGCTCAGCATTTTGACACTATGACAGTGTGCTTATCTAAAGGCTTAGGTGCACCGATTGGCTCTCTTCTTTTAGGTGACACTGTCACCATAAACAGAGCACGTCGTATCCGTAAAATGCTAGGCGGTGGCATGCGTCAAGTGGGTTTACTGGCGGCAGCGGGAAAATTAGCGCTCACTGAACAAGTCGCGCAACTGTCGGTCGATCATGCAAACGCGCAAATTCTGGCGCAAGGTCTAGCTAAGCTAAATGGCTTCCACGTTAAACCTGAACTGGTACAAACCAATATCGTGTTTGCTAAGCTGGATGATGCGGTTGATATCGACGCTATTTGCGCCGACTTAGAAAAAGAAGGCATTTTAGTGACCCCAAGTAACCCTATTCGCTTTGTGACCCACAAAGACGTCAGCGCAGAGGATATCGCGCTGCTATTAGAGCGTTTGGCTAACAAATTAAATGATTAAGCGCTAAGTAATTAAGAACTTAGCTATTAATAAATAAGCAAAAACCGTCGTTATCTGTGATAGATAACGACGGTTTTATTGTTTTTATAGCCAGACGCTATGCCCGACGCTATTAGTTGCCCCTATTAACGGCGGCGATTCTTACCACGATTTTTATGTACGCCTAGTTTTGCTTTCAGTTTACGTTTTTCGGAGCTGCGACTGCGACGAGGCGCGTTTTCTTCAAACACTTCTGAATCTGGGCTTGGCTCAAATCCGGCTAACCACTCTTGCGGTAATTTCTGATCCAGCAATCGCTCAATGGCTTCTAAAAGATATTGCTCATTGTGACTCATCAAAGACACAGCATGCCCCACGTTACCAGCGCGGCCACTGCGGCCAATGCGGTGCACATAATCTTCGGCTTTGTATGGCATATCATAATTGATGACGTGTTCTAACTCTTTAACATCGATGCCACGAGCAGCCACATCCGTTGCCACCAGCGCGCGCACTTTTCCAGCTTTAAACTCATCTAACGCACGCTGTCTGGCGCCTTGGCTTTTATCACCATGAATTGAAGCGGCTTGGATGCCATCCAGTTTTAGCTCTTTTGCCAGTGCTTCCGCGCCCTCTTTGGTTCGGGTAAACACCAATACTTGTTGCCAATTACGAGAACCAATTAGATACGACAACAATTCACGTTTACGCTTTTTATCCACGGGATAAACGATTTGTTCAACACTATCCGCCGTCGAGTTGGCAGGGCTCACTTCCACTTCTACAGGGTTATTTAAGATTTTGTACGCAAGATTTTTAACCGCTTTTTTAAAAGTTGCGGAGAAAAACAGAGTTTGACGGTCACTGTTTAGCTTTTGCAAAATGCGTTTAATATCGGGCATAAAACCCATATCCAACATGCGGTCTGCTTCATCAAGCACTAAATACTGGGTGTATTGCAAAGTGAGGTTTTTATTAAACAGGTGATCAAGCAATCTTCCAGGAGTGGCGATTAAAATGTCACAACCACGATTAAGATTGGTCACTTGCACATTAAAGCTAGTGCCGCCATACACCACCACGGTTTTTAGCTCCGTTGGCTTAGCATACTCAGTAATCGCATCAAACACTTGCTGCGCCAGTTCACGGGTTGGCACTAAAACGAGAGCTTTAACTTTGCATTGCGACTGCGGATTATGAGCGGTGATCTCACCCATCAGCTTTTGAATGATCGGCAATCCAAAAGCGGCTGTTTTGCCAGTACCTGTTTGCGCCGCGGCTAACACATCTCGCCCCTCAAGTACATGCACAATGCCTTCGGCTTGTACCGGTGTTGGTGTCACTATGTTCAGTTTCTCTAAGTGTTCAACAAGAGAGGTTTCAAGACCAAGGTCGGCAAATTGGGATGCAGGCATACAGGATTCCGTTGGATGTTTTCTTTAAGGCAGGGATTCTACTTTAATTTAGCCTCAGTTACAGCCTCTATCACCTCTGGGTAAAAATCGAGAAACACTTGGTCGAGCGTTTGGTAATGCTGTTGTAATGTTGCAAAGCAATCGGATAAAGGCGCCATTCGGACACTGCGCTGCGACATTCGGCTAAGGGCAAAGCCGACGTTATCCAGATCTTGATAAGAATAAATCCAGCCGCCATCCCACATGCTAGTGATCACTTTTTGATAACGCTCAGGAAGAATGATATCCGGCGCAGAATGAATGAACTTAGGATGGGTCAGTTGCTGGGCATGCTCACAAAACTGAGCTAGTGATTGTTGATGAAACTTATCCCAATGCTGCACAAGGCAGTGATCCCAAAACACGTCTAACGCTATCGGTGCATAGCGTCGACGTTCGCCAAATAGAGGCTTGATAGCGGCAATTGCAGGGTGACTGTCGGTAAAACTGTCGATAAATCGATGCAAGCGAATACCATGAGTCACCTTTGGTGGATAATGCCCTTGCGGATTACCACGCACAAAATCCCCCAGCAGATTGCCTAATAAACTGCTATTGCTCACATGCGCTAAATGTAAATGGCCTAAAAAGTTCATGTTGTCACTTTCCCTAAAGGTTAATGCTACGGTTTGAACCAAGAGCATGTTATTTCGCTATATCTATATCGCAGCACTCTCCACTTAACCAAAAAGCTTAATCAAACAGCTCAATGACCAACTTATTGTCTCTAATCACCAAATTAGGTTCAGCGGATTTAATCAGTGCTTCTTGCAATACATTGCTATCGAGCTTATACACTGGTTTTTGCGACAAGCCATAGCCAATCATAGAGACCGCTGGTTTAATAAGTCGTTTTATGTCTGCGGGTAATGGTGTGCCATTTTCCGTGAATTTTTCTAGGCGAATGGATTGCAAAAATACTTCGCCTGTTTTGGCATCGTAATGAGGCACTGCGCTAAATTCGAGATCCAAATCCAAACGTTGCTTTGGCGAATCAAACAGTTGTACGTTAGCGATAGTATTGGCAAACACAGCGATTCGGTCAGCATCGCTGCGCCCAATTTTCACTTTAAGGTCGGTCACTGAAACTTGCGCATACATAAGGTTTTCAACCCCAACAGACTGATTGAAACTAACATTGTCATGTAAATATTCAGTCATCTCTTTTTCTGACACGCTATAGGTGGCACAACCACTAAGCACAATAGTGATGCTAAGCAGTAGCAATCGTGATAATAGTGACAACAGTGCTGCTGTTTTGTGTTGATGTATCGTCATTTTGTTCATTGAGATTCGCTCTATCGTGCCATCGCAGATCATTACAGCTAAGTGTTAATCGTAATAACTGTCAAGGAAGGTTATATACTTGGCATTGCCATAATGAAGTCATAATACAGGTCAAATATAGGCGTTAAGCGGTTAAAACTAGCCTCACATTGACAATAGCAGAGATTAATTTCAGGTATTATCTACTGCAAGTTTAAAATAACACGCTAAACAACGGATAATTGTCCATATAATCAGCATCTGGACGAAATATTAGTTTCAGTTTTACGTGCTTACTTTGCATCACGTTACACTATTCAAATCAACATACTATTCATACGAATACATTAAGAGCTATAGGCAAGATGAATTTACAGTACTGGAAAAATAATATTAGTGGTCTGTTAGTGGTAGGCGTATTTCTCATTGCCGTCGCTATTTTTACCTCATTAATCCCTGCAATCGATCTATTACATTCCGATTCAAGTACATTAGGGGCCATATTTACCTATCTGACCTACTCTGCAGGTTCGCAAGGGTTCTTAATTACATTAGCCGTTTTAGTCATTGCTATTGCACTAAAAACGCCAACGAAAAAACGTCTGTTCATCTTAATGGTACAGCTTGGCGTGTTACTTGTGCTCTCTTTTGGTGCAAAATCACTGCTTAAAAAAGTGACTCAAAGCCCTCGTCCTTACACCGAAGCCTTGACACAATTACATTTGGTCGATTCTCCACAAGATTTCTATCACCTCGATATGCCGGATCAAAA
Organism: Vibrio halioticoli NBRC 102217; assembly: GCF_000496695.1. GTDB lineage: Bacteria > Pseudomonadota > Gammaproteobacteria > Enterobacterales > Vibrionaceae > Vibrio > Vibrio halioticoli. The sequence goes on along the minus strand of NZ_BAUJ01000064.1, from coordinate 625 downwards.
CGCCGTCATAGATCAGGCGTCAAACAGTGTATCGCACTGGCGCACCATTCACTGGCAAGGTGAAACAGATTACTCGTTCCCATCTGGACATACTGTATTTGTGGCGCTGTGTTTATTCTTCTTTGGCGGTTTATTTGTGCAGCGTAAACAATACCTTGCCCTTTCTATTTTGTTGTTATGGGGGTTAGGCGTTGCGTACAGTCGTTTATGGCTCGGCATGCATCGACCAGAAGATCTTATTGGCTCCGCGCTAGTGGTTGGGGTTATCGCCATATTTATTCCTGCGCCATCCTCTGGCAAACCCTCAGCCTAAGTTAAGCAATATCGAGATAAAGCACGTTAAGGGGTGATTTGTTAACAAATCACCCCTTTTTCATTCATTAATAAGCACTGTTGTGGTCTGCTAGATAGATTCTTATTGATGTATCCGCTGAAAGAACGCAAAATAGCGCTCCTTCCCAAGAAGGTGAGCGTTTTGTACTTTATACCAATCGTACTAAATAACTGGTCATTCTAGCTTGTTAAAATGCTCGATAACGGCGTTAGAATTTTTGATTGTAGAATAACTACTTATCAAAAATTCTGCCTTGTTCTCGAACATTTTTCCTGCGCTAGTTCTGATCAC
>NZ_BAUJ01000065.1 GCF_000496695.1 Vibrio halioticoli NBRC 102217 | reverse complement strand
TTAAATGGGGTTTATTAGAACCATCAACTTCTTGTACTTCTCTAGGTTCCTATCCCCTTTTTGCAACGCATACATTATAAAACTCGCTTAGCGTTGTCTTAATCAGTCAGTATTCGAACTTCAATTTACAACATCGTACATGGTGGTGTTAATTTAGATGGGACCGATTACGTACAGACGGATTAGCTTTGAATCACTATCAAGTAGTTTGTTGGCCTGAAATCGCAGTACTGAATTTGTGTAGGATCTTGTAGCCTGTCGCAATGTATGAACTTTAGGCTTTACGTGGTTAGTTCTTTTGTATCTGCTGCTGCGTATAATTACAGGCATTCGAGAACCCAACAACATTCAATGTTTCTAACCCGCATGCCAGTTGGATTGGCAGTTAATAGTCCAAGATTTTCGCTGATGACTGAATCTAAATGATTTAATGATTTAATCTTTTAAGCGCCAGTCATCAATAGATAGATGAAGCGAATTTGGGTGGATTGTTGGTAGAGGTTAGCTTTGTAATAAACGGTTAGATATTATCAGGCTGCTTACATTACTCGGATTAAAAGCGTTTCCTGTTATCTTTTACCACAAAACAAAGGGCTCAGTCGTAAATAGTCTTCTATTTACGACTGAGTGTTTGAAAATATAAAGATTACTTACATCTTCACTTTATACTGCAAATCGCGAGCTTCATCACCGGTCATGCCGCGAAATCCCCAGCAATGTGCAGGTTGTTCTTTGATAGTGATTTCTACATCAATCGGTGAAATACCTAATTCAGTTTCGATATCATTAAATAAGGTTTTGATGAGATTCTTTTTGGTATCAATTTGACGGCCTTCCATCATATTGATTTCTATCACAGTGTAAGCCGCTGTTCTTCCGCCAGGAAAGAAGAAATCATCTTGGTTCATTGGGATAAAACGATGAGCACGCTTATCGTCGGGCAAACTAAGAGATTTACTCATAGCACATTGAATGATGTCGGACAGTTGTGCTTTGATTGGGTTTAAATGCTCTTTGATGCCGTAAATTACTATCATTGCGTGACCTATTTTTGATGATGTTTATGGAAAAATTAAACGTGATGTGATTTTGTGATCAATGCACGTTTATAGGTGCCGCAATCATACGCTTTATTTAGTGTCTTAATAGTATTACTTTGTTTTTTAATGACTTATGTAATTTTAATATAATTTTTTGCGTTGGTATTCTACTTTTACATATAGATAACTAAAATTAGTTATAGTGCATTAGTCTTGCTTTTAAAAGCCCAACGTCAATATTGGGCTCAATAGAAATCGGCAATTACGGTGAGTATTAACCGCCAGCAAGTTTTACTGTATGCCCTTTCTTCTCTAAGTGAGCTTTGATCTTATCGCGGCTATCACCTTGTATTTCGATAACGCCATCTTTAACAGAGCCGCCACAACCGCATACTTTCTTAAGTTCTGCTGCCATCAGTTTCAGTCCTACATCATCAAGGTCTAAGCCTGTAACCAAACAAACTCCTTTTCCCTTACGACCTTTGGTTTGTCGTTGAATACGGACAATACCATCACCCTTAGGGCGTTCAATTTTTTGCTCTTCAGGCTTAATGCGCCCTACGTCGGTTGAATATACAAGAGACATACGTCTGCCTTATCTTAGAAGTTATAGGGATGATTTTAACACTTAACTCAGCCAATATTCACTATCGGTTTTGCATTACCTAAACAATATTTTTAGTTAACTCTTTCCAATCAATTGGTTAGCGTCTATTATTCGTTTAATTGTATTTAGTTATAGTGCGCTAAAATGAGAAAGAAATGTATTCCAATCACAGATCCTGTACTAAAAAAGCAAAGCTGTGCTCGTTTCAATAACAAAGTGAGCATTGAAGACTTCGATACGCTGACCCAGCGCCAATACAGTCGCAATTCATTGTTATCTATGTATAACGACTGGAATAAGTTTGTTGAGTTCTGCAGGAGTAAAAAGGTTTCCGCTATCGTAGCATCGACGTTGGCTGTGCGGCTGTTTTTGGAGAAACAATCCCAAACGAGTAAATACGCCACTATCAAACGTATGGCGATTACTATTGGTTTAGTGCATAAGTTTCACGAGTTCCCCGACCCTTGCAACCACCGTCAAATTAAAATGTTACTGGCTCAATTGCGCCTAGATAAAAAAGGCGATGCAAAACAAGCAGAAGCGTTTAACTCAGAGCATCTACATCTTATTCAGCAACAGTTAGACGCAGAAAGTAGCCTGAAGCAATTGCGAGATGCCGCCATATTATCTGTGATGTTCGAGTGTGCGATGAAACGTAGTGAACTAAGAACCTTGCATTTTCATCAACTGACCTTTGATATTATCGATGATAAGCCGATTCAGTTAAGCATCAACGACAACAACTACCAGTTGTCTGAGCAAAGCAGTGAAATCGTTAAGCGTTGGCTGCTAATGTTACCCGAACATTTAGGTCCGGTGTTTCGCCGTATAGACAGACACGGTAATATTGGTGACGAGCCTTTAGATTCATCTTCAATTTATCGGGTATTTAGGAGTGCAGAGACGCAATTAGACATTCCACTGAAGCTGTCCGGTCAATCGGCTCGAGTGGGCGCAACCAAGGAGTTGGCTAAACAAGGTTATAGCGTGCGAGATATTACAGATTTTGGACGTTGGTTAAGCCCTGCAATGCCTGCGCAATATCTTGGTAAACAAGTATTGGCAGACAGTGAAAGACTTAAATTTAAATCGATAAAACCTTGGGATTAAAGCGCAGATTTTACCGCTTGAGCGAGGTAGTCAGAAAAAGAGTGACCGTTGTTGCTGAGCATTTTAGGGAACATTGAAATAGGCGTCATACCTGGGAAGGTATTTACCTCGTTCAAATAGATTTCTCCGTCCTCAGTTAAGAAGAAATCGATTCGAGACAGATCTTTCAAACCCATCTGCACAAAGACTTTGTGTGAGTATTCTTCAATCTTCTGACGTTGGATATCAGTCAGATCTTTAGCTTCGATTTCAGTAGTTGAATGGCTATCAGAGCTGTATTTCTCTTCATAAGAATAGAAGGTACCCGATGGCGCAATCACTTCACCTGGAGCGCTAATGTACAGCTTACCTTGGTATTGATAAGCGGCAACTTCGAGCTCTCTCGGTTTCACTGCTTTCTCAACCAACACTTGTTCAGAATAGTTAAATGCATCATTCACCGCGCGTTGTAACTCTGATGACTCCGTTACCTTGTAACAACCAACAGAAGAACCTTGACGTGCTGCTTTGACAAATAAAGAACCCCAAGTATCAAGGGCTTGCTGAGTCTTTTCGATACTTTTTGAACTATTTTCTGTTAGGAACAAATACGGCGTATTTTCTACGCCAATAGCGTCATACCAAAGCTTAGAGGTGATTTTATTAAAACTGTTGCTACTTGCTTCAGGCCCACACCCAAAATAAGGAATACCAGCAAGTTCAAACAGAGATTGAATATCACCGGTTTCGCCCGGGTAGCCATGAATACAAGGCACGATGTAATCGATATTCGACCTTGCACCGCCAACAACCAAATCTCCAGAATGAATATCTAAATAGCATTCTTGCTTATCATTGTTAAGCCATGAATTATTAACGATTTCTACGCGAATCACCTTGAATTCGCTGGTGAGTTCTAATTGTTGCTGCACATAATCAGCGGAAACTAAAGACACCTCATGCTCTGAAGAACCACCACCACAAAGCAAAAGAATATTAATGTTCGACATCTTGATAAACCCAATAGATCTTATACGTAATTATTTTAACAGCAAAAAGTGATCGGTTGCTGCCAATTCTTTGTCAGTAAAATTCTTAACAAATGGTTGTAGCTTTTGTAGACGCTCAGGTAGTGCGGCAACGGCCGCTTTAGCATGATCATAATCGGCATAGTCACCCATTACGACTGAGTAAACCACTTTGTCATTGATAGTTTTAGTTTGTACCCAAAGCGTAGAATCAGCTTTCAGTTGCTCGGCGAATGCTTGTGCTTTTGTTTTATCAGAAAGCGTTGCCAATTGGATTGAGAAACCTTTACTAGGGGCATTTAATGACGCAATTTCAACCTCAGGCGCTGCAGTTGAAGCCGTTGATTCTACACTGTCGCCTTCTTGGGCATCCGTCATCGGTTTTGCATTGTTAGTCATGTTATCCGCAGTCGCATTATCTGTAGCAACATTACTTGTGCTCGTATCTTGTGCAATTGGCGTCACTACAGGCGTCAAATCTTGCTCTTCAATCTGAGGTTTTTTTGCATCCACTTCAGCTTGAGTTGTTTGATAATTCTCTTGATAACTTTCCGATTGTATATCTGTTTCGTATTCGCTTGAGCTACATGCCGCTAACAACAAAGCAAGTGAAACTATCGCCGTTTTTTTCATCATAATTCTCATTCACACTCGGTTATCAAAATCATGCCCATCATCCCTTGCATAATCAAGGAAAAGCCTTGCTCTAAGTGCAATTAGACGTGATCAAAAGCTCACTTTTCAGCCTTAATGCTATAAACAGGTTAAATTTGTCACACTGATGATGTAAACAGCTTTAAAATTAAACAGATACTTCTTTTAGGACACACATTTATGAGCCCTATGGATTCATTGTTTAACCCAAGAGCCATCGCCATTATCGGAGCGTCAAATAAACCCATGTCTCCAGGAAAAGTGATGGTCGATAACCTCCTTCATTCTGGATTTAATGGCACAGTGTTGCCCGTCAACCCTAAACATACCTCTGTATCTGGCGTGCTGTGTTATCCCAATATCGACTCCTTGCCCCTGACGCCAGAATTGGCAATCATTTGTGTGGACCATCAAGAATTGCCTTCTTTATTTACAGATTTAGATGACAAAGGGATTCGCGCGGTCATTTTAATCGCCAATTCGTTGTTTGATGAGCAGCAACACCAAGCCCTAAAACAGCAAGCCAAATTGCACAATATCCGCATTGTAGGGCCAAACAGCTTAGGCTTGTGTATGCCTTGGGCTTCCATTAATGCCTCTTTGTCACCAGTTAAGGTACTACCGGGTAAAATCGCGTTTATTTCTCAATCGGCAGCCATCGCCACAACCGTACTGGATTGGGCGAATGACAAACAAATTGGCTTTTCAGCCTTTGTTTCCATTGGCAGTATGGCCGATGTTGGCATAGCGGAAGTCATTGATTATTTGAGTATGCACAGTAAAACTGAGGCTATCTTGCTGTATGTAGAACATATTCAAGACGCAAGGCGCTTCATGTCAGCGGCGCGCGCCGCGTCACGCAACAAGCGAGTTTTAGTGTTAAAAGGAGCACGTTCCGAAGTAGGAAAAGAACTCTCCATGCTCCATCACGGCGGTAGCAAGTCTTTGAATGTGGTTTATGACTCAGCATTTGATCGCTGTGGATTACTTAGGGTGCATTCTACCCACGAACTGTTCGCGGCAGCTGAAACCCTCACCCATTCTATTCCGCTGAAAGGTAAACGCTTAGCCATGATAAGCAACGGCTCTGGCCCTGCAGTCATTGCCAGTGACGTACTGCAACACCTTGGTGGAAAGTTAGCTGAGTTTTCTGATGAGATTCTAGGGAAACTAAAAATCGTTTCCAACGAATGTGCTGTTAACCCAATCGATTTATCAGGGGACTGGCAAAGTAGCAAGTTATTAAAAGCATTTACACTGCTGTTAGACAGCAAAGACATCGACGCTATCTTAGTGCTCTACAGCCCATCAGCCATTTCTGATCCTCTCAGTACCGCTTCGCAGCTTCTTGATATTTACCGCAAACACCCAAACAGAAAACGGATCAATTTATTAACCAACTGGCTCGGTGAAACCTCGGCAAAACAAGCGCGCAGTTTGTTTTCCAAACATGGCATCCCTACGTATCGAACGCCGGAAAGCAGTATAATGGCGTTTATGCATTTGGTGCGCTATCGTGCCAGCCAAGTTCAATTGATGGAAACGCCTTTATCAATCGAGCATATCGCGCAAGCCGGAATTAAAGCAAAAACCCTATTGCAACAACAAGCCGAGCCTGAACTCAGCATCGATAAAATAGCGCAGTTATTGGATTGCTACCAAATTCCTACGCTTAGCCATGAAAGTTCTAAAGAGGCAACGATAAGCTTGCACCTTAACTGTGACCCTACCTTTGGACCAGTAATTTTACTGGGTAACGAGCAACAGCTTAATGACCAACACTGTGTGGCTGGGTTTCCGCCCTTAAACGATAAACTCTCTAAACTGTTGATCAAGAGCGCACTGCAGCGACGTAAAATATCCCCCATTTCAAACAAACAATTTGAGTCATTAACACAAACATTAGTCCGTTTTTCTCAGCTCATCGTTGACCAAAACGGTATAAAATCAATGCATCTCAATGTCAGTTTTAATCATCTTGGGCATTGCCAAATCACGCCAATCCACACTCGTATTAATCATTTAATCGAGCGCCCTCTGGCAATACTGCCGTATCCCATTGAGCTCGAATCAACCGTTACCCTAAAAGACAACACCCAACTACTATTGCGCCCAATCCGCCCTGAAGACGAACCATTACATGCGCAGTTTATTAATAATGTCAGTAAGGAAGATCTTTATAAGCGATTTTTCAGTGACGTCGGCGAGTTTGATCATCAAGCTCTCGCCAATCTCACTCAAATTGATTACGACCGTGAAATGGCCTTAGTGCTGGTGAACGGTAAGCAAATCTTAGGTGTGGTGCGAGCCATTACCGATATTAGAATCAATAGCGCCGAATTTGCGGTACTGATTCGCTCAGATATGAAAGGCAAAGGACTTGGGCGGATATTGATGCAATCCATCATCGATTATTGTAAACATAAAGGTATACAACGTATTGATGGGATGACGATGCCATCAAATAAAGGCATGGTCACCTTGGCGCAAAAATTAGGGTTTTCAGCCAAAGTAGACTTTGAAGAAGGCGTTGTTGAGATGGAGCTTAATTTGTAACGGCAAATTCTGTTTAAAGAAGTCACCTTTCACATACTAAAAAGCCAACTCATTTGAGTTGGCCTGCGTATTTTGCAATCAAAAAGACAAACAAAAACTGGATTATTGCAAAATAATCGCAGTTATTTGTTGGCTTTGATTTCTTTAATCACCATTATCGTTGAAGCAGCAATAAATGTGACGATTAGCGCTAGTTCCATATTTCTTCCACCAGTTATCAGTACGTTGCGTTAAAGATATAAATCTCAACGCAATTGTAACAACTAGTAAGAGAATGTATAGCCTTTATTCGGATTTATTCAGGGTAACCCTTCGGATTTTCCGATTGCCAGCGCCAGGTATCTTCGGTCATCTGTTGCAAAGTGCGGTTTGCCTTCCAACCTAACTCGTTTTCAGCCTTGGCAGGATCGGCCCAACACTCCGCAATATCACCCGGTCTGCGCGGGGCAATTTTATAAGCAATGCTCTTTCCGCTTGCTTGTTCAAAGGCTTTTACCATATCAAGTACACTGGAACCATTACCGGTACCTAAATTGAAAATATGCAATCCAGACTTAACGCCAACGCGCTGCAGTGCGGCAATATGACCATCCGCTAAATCCATCACATGGATGTAATCACGCACGCCAGTGCCATCAGGAGTTGGGTAATCATCACCAAATACCGATAGGTACTCACGACGTCCAACGGCAACTTGCGAGACAAATGGCATCAAATTATTTGGAATACCTTGTGGATCTTCGCCTAATTGACCGCTTGGGTGAGAGCCCACAGGGTTGAAGTAGCGCAGTAAAGTGATGCTCCACTCTGGATTTGCCTGTTGGAAATCCGTTAAACACTCTTCCACCATAAGTTTACTGCGACCATAAGGGTTGGTCGCACTGGTTGGGAAATCTTCAGTAATTGGCACCGTATGCGGGTCGCCATACACAGTCGCAGATGAGCTAAATACTAAACGGTTCACGCCAGCATCACGCATTGCATCTACAAGTACTAGTGTGCCATTCACATTGTTATCGTAATACTCTAATGGCTTAGCCACTGATTCACCGACTGCTTTCAATCCTGCGAAATGGATCACAGCATCAATATCGTATTGCTTCAGTGTTTTGACCAATAGCGCTTTATCGCGAATATCGCCTTCAACAAATTCAACCGTCTGCCCTGTTACCAAGCGGATACGCTGATTCACGCTGGCCTTACTGTTGTATAAATTATCAAAAATCACAGGCGTGAAGCCTGCTTCTAAAAGCTGAATGCAGGTATGGCTACCGATATAGCCCATACCGCCAGTTACTAGTACTTTCATGAGTTTCGCCAACTGAGTTATTTACGCGTCAGATTACCTTATTTTAGCCCTTTTGAAAATTTGTCAGGCGTTAAATTATGGTGAAGATTATCGGTTATCAATCAAAAATCCGTTTTATATCAAATGGATTTATAAAGGCAAATTGCTATTATCGAGTTTGTTTAATGAGGGGCAACAACATAAAGTTGCTTATGCCACGCGTTATACTTGCGCTAAGTGCTTTAAAAAGGAGATAAACAATGAAACTCAATTGTGATGTCGGTGAGAGCTTTGCTTCATGGAGCAAGGGCGATGATCAACTGATCATGCCCTACCTCGATATGGCCAACATTGCCTGCGGTTTTCACGCCTCCGACCCTGATACCATGTCCCAGACTGTCGCTTTAGCAAAAGCGCATAATGTTTCTATCGGTGCACATCCTGGATACGCCGATCTGCAAGGTTTTGGGCGCCGTTCAATTGCGCATACTCAACAGCAAATCGTACACCTCACTCTTTATCAAGTAGGCGCATTGCAAGGGATCTGTCGCCTGCACCACACGCAAGTTGATTACATCAAACCCCACGGCGCACTCTACAACGATATGATGCAAGACATTGGGCTTTACAGCGCCATGCTACAAGCGGCCAGTATCCTCAATTTACCGTTAATGATATTGGCTACCGAACGCAGTGATTATGTGCAATTAGCCAAGCGAGCAAATGTCACTTTGATTCATGAAGGGTTTGCTGACCGACGCTATGGCGCCAACAAACAACTTGCGCCTCGCTCTTTGTCTGGCGCTGTGCTTGAAGACGTTAAGCAAGTCGAGTACCAAGCAAAAGCAATGCTCAATAAACACACTTTTAAAAGTATCGACCAACAAGATATTCGTTTGCATGCCGATTCTATATGTCTACATGGCGACAATGCCAACGCACTTGTTTTCGCAAAATGCCTGCGCAGCTTAATTGACGGCCAGCAATAATGAATGATCCCAAAGCCGCTATCTACTCAGCAACTAAGATACCCAGCCTTGATATACCTACTATTGCGCGCGTCGGCGAATGTTGTCTGTTAATTGAATTTGCGCAAAACATTACGCCCACGCTGCCAGCTGTGATAAATAGCGCAGTACAACGCATCAACCAAACACTGGTACCTGCGCCAATCAATTGCATTCCTTCTTACACAACTCTATTACTGGAGTTTTCGCCGCTGAGTTTTAATTGGGCACACATTACAACCCAGCTTACCAGTTTACTGGCAGAACAAACGGCAACAGATAAATGCACTGCGCATCCCATTATTGAAGTCCCCGTTTATTACGGAAAATCAGTGGCATTAGACGCCGAGCGCTACCAACGCCTGACAGAGCTTTCATTGTCAGAAATTCAAACGCTACACAGCAGTGTTATCTACCAAGTGTACGCCCTTGGTTTTTCGCCAGGCTTTGCTTTTATGGCCGATGTGCCTAAAGCTTTGCAACTTCCGCGTTTAAATTCCCCGCGAGCGGTTGTGCCACAAGGCAGCGTCGCAATTGCAGGGCCACAAACTGCAGTTTACCCGCAAGCCAGCCCCGGAGGATGGAATGTCATTGGCAGAACGCCAATCGAACTGTATACACCCAATAAACCGTCGATGACACTACTGTCTGCAGGCGATCAGGTGCGCTTTGTGCCTATCACAAAAGCTGAGTTTAAATTGCTCGGAGGCGCGCTCTAAATTGCACAAGATAATGACAATTTTAAAAGCCAGTCCACAAACTGGCATTCAAGATGGCGGCCGCTTGGGATTTGCACATTTAGGTATCACCCAAGGTGGTGTCGCCGACGAATACTCCTACCACTGGGCAAATAAGCTGTTAGGCAATCCATTTGCGAGTGCAGTCATTGAAGTGACATTAGGCGGTTTTGAAGCCGTGATACATCAAGACACCCACATTGCGATAACCGGAGCCACCAGCCCTGTGTTATTAGACGAGGTGGTTACCTCGACATGGCGATGCATTAAGGTCAAAAAAGGTCAGCATCTTTCCATTCAGCTACCTCGCAATGGTTTGCGCCACTATATTGCCCTGCCCGGCGGTATAGACGCTCCAACGCACCATCGCAGTCTCGCTACCGTACACAAAGAAGGATTAGGTGGCTTGCAAAGCAATGGCGATCACTTAACCAAAGGCGACCTTATTTATGCTCGCTTACTAGACGCAAACAACGCCAAACAAGTTGCGGTCGCTGCGAGGTACGTCCCAAAATTCAAACCTTCACACAGCACTAATCTCAATGTCATATTAGGGTCTCAGTATCGTACTTTTAGTCCGCAAGCATTAGATGAGTTGTTTCATTCTCAATATTGCGTTGGCACACAAAGCAACAAAATGGGATATCAAATGTCGGGTAACGCAGTCGACTCGCCAAAGCAACATTTGATTTCAGAGGCTATCTCTTTAGGGGCGATTCAAATTCCGCCCAACGGGCAACCCATAATTATGCTTTGTGAAAGACAGACCATTGGCGGCTATCCGAAAGTAGGAAATGTCGCGCGAATGGATCTTGGGAAACTCACGCAACTTAAGCCTGGAGCCAAAGTTAACTTTGTTAAAAGTGATGTAGATAAATGTATGCTTGAATACACACAATGGTTAAGGTTTTTCCAAAATACAACCTCGTGATAACAGGCAAAATAATCAAAAAAATTCTTGACCTGTTTCCAAAGAAATCGCGTTGCATTGATATTGTGAATAACGATGTTTCGCAATCCTTGAATAGCTATAGCCTAAGACCAGATCCCCTTAATTTCAGTAAAAACTTATCCAAGTAGTTATCCACAATTCGTGTGGATAACCGAATCCGAAGAAATCGACTTAGTGACAAACATTGTGTTGTTTATAACTATCAATAGTGGAGATATAGTCCCCACTATTGATAGGCTAATGTGTGATGAATAACGAAAACTCAACATAAAAAATGCCATACACAGCGTGTACCTACACACATTTCATCAATATCGCTCTGTTACAGAGCACCATTTTTCACAGGTTGTAACAACTGATTTATCAAGCTGTTAACTACTAAACCTAACACAACAAAGGTCAGCAGCGGTAAAGCAAGCCATAGCTGTGGATGAATACGAGCAGGCAAATCAAATCCCCAATACAATAATCCACTCACGCTTGCCTCCGCACCAATACTGGCTACTACACCTGCGATCAGCGCCATCAGACCGTATTCACACCATAATGTGGATGAAATTCGTTTCTTGCTTGCACCTAATGTGCGATACAGGCGGATCTCTAACTGCCGCTGTGAAATACTTAATCTTAATAAGGTAAATATCAGCAATAATCCGGCTACCACCCCAAGTCCGGCTAAAACAGTAATCGACCAGACAATTTGCGACAATAAAGATTGAATTTTGTCACCCATGATACGAATATCGAGCAAACTAACCGTAGGATATTGCGCTGACAGTGCTTGCACCATAGCGTCATTTTCCGGCTCAATTCGATAAGAGACCATAAATGCGCCCGGCATCTTATCAGCGTATTTAGGTGAGAAAATAAAATAAAAATTCGGCTTCATTTCGCGCCATTCGACTTTGCGGATGCTATTGACCACCGCCAACACCGTTTGCCCGCTAATAGAAAAGCCCAACTCATCACCCAGTTTAAGACCTAATGCCTGTGCCACTTCTGATTCAACCGACACTCCATTATCACTGCCCCATGAGCCGCTAAGGGTGTCGTTATAATCCGGTAATTGCTGTGCCCACGTCAGATTAAGCTCACGGCGCACCGCATCAGTTTCTTGATGCTCTTCGGAGACTTGCTTAGCATCGCGACCATTTACCGTAACCAAGCGACCGCGAATAATAGGATAAGCTTGCGAGCGTTCAATATTATCTTGATCTAATTGCTTTAAATAATCGTCAACTTCATAAGGGGCAATATTGATAGCAAACGCATTTGGCGCGTTTTCCGGTAAAGTGTTTCGCCAATCCCCTAATAAATCGGTTCTTACTAGCCAAACAATGGCCAGTAACATCAGCGATAGTGCCAATGCACCAAATTGCAAACCACTGGCAAGTGATGAGCGATTTAGCCGACTGACCGCCAGCGCCATAGCCGGCGAAAGTTTCAGTTTACCAATGCTCTTTGAAATCAACACCGCCACTAATGCCAACACCGAAAACAGCAGCAGCATGCCACCCAATACAATCCAAACCAAAGTATTGCTGCCATACGCAATCAACATTGGCACGATAGGCACGGCCACCAGCCATAATGCTTTACTTCTGCCTTGTGTTTCAGGTTGTAAAACCGCACTTGCAGAAGTATTGAGCAAGTTGATCATAGGAATGCCAAGTGCCGGTACACCAATTAATAAGCAAGTGACAATAGACAGCACTGCCGGTGTGACGCCGTAACTTGGTAGTGGATCAGGTAATAAATCCGCCAGAGGGACTCGCAATAACACTTCTAATAAGTAACCAATACTGACCCCAAAGAGTGCGCCGATGACAAACAGCAACAACACCTGAATCATCAGCCAGCGCCCTATCCACTTTTTACTGGCACCGATACTCTTGAGCATGGCCACCGTTTGACGCCGGCCGGCAACATAGTGTTGACAAGTCAATACCAAGGTGGTCGCCGCCATAATCACCACAATTGCCACCGTTAACGACAAGTATTGGGTGGTGCGCGTAAACATGTCGTTAGTACGACTTGGGCTATGTTGATCTCGCCAGCGATCTCCTGAACCTAACGTTATGCCTTGTTTTAACTGCTGTAAATCGGCATTGTCGCCATTAAAATACTGTAGATATCGAACCCGAGAACCAATTTGTAAAGCGCCCGTTTTTTCAATATCGCTGTGATGAATCATCGCCGTTGGCATTTGTTGAAATGGATTAAAGCTCAACCCAGGTTGCTGCTCAATTTCACCACTGACCACAAAATCGGCATCACCAATAGAGACCACATCCCCTATGTTGGCCTCTAATGCCAGCATGGCGCGTTTTTCTAACCACAGTTCGCCTTGTGAAACATGAGATGCAAGACTCTTCCCCTTTGAAAGCTGTAAATCACCACGCAGTGGATAAGCATCATCCACCGCTTTTACCGTCACGAGCAACATATCTTGGTCACTAAATGCCATAGTGGCAAAACGCACCATTGACGCAGTCTGGATCTGCGGCGGTAATGAATGACGGCTCAGTGTCTCTGGAATTGGGCTATCAGAGCGATATACCAGATCGGCGGTAAGTGCATCCGCGCCCTGCTTCACAATCACTTGTTCCATTCGCTCCGCCAGTGCTGACAGCGCAAACACACATGCGATGATAAGAGTCAGCGCCACCGAAATTGGCCATAACTGCCCATGACGGATCTCTTTAAAACTCCACGCCAATAAACGGCGATTGAGTTTCGGATTATCAGGAGTCAACGTCTCTAAATGTGCTTGAGTCATCTTGCCCCCTAATTGCTATCAGCGAAAACAGATTGAGCCTTTGCCACCTGCAACTTACCCGACTGCATAGTCAACACTCTATCGCATCTAGCCGCTAGCGCATTATCGTGGGTAACCATAATTAAGGTGGTGCCGTGTTGCTGATTTAAGCTAAATAATTGCTCAACGATATTTTGTGCGGTTTCATGGTCGAGATTTCCCGTTGGCTCATCAGCAAATAAAATTTGCGGACGCAACATAAATGCGCGCGCCAGTGCTACTCGCTGTTGCTCACCACCAGAAAGCTCTGAAGGTAAATGATGCACACGCTCTTTCAGCCCAACAGAATCCAATAATTGCATAGCTCGATGTTTGTCTTCGGCCTCTCCACGAAGTAAACACGGCAAAGTCACATTTTCTAACGCGCTTAAACTGGGGATCAATAGAAAGCTTTGGAATACAAATCCAATATGTTGACTGCGCAAATCCGCCCTTTGCTCATCGTTCAAACTTGATAACGAATGCCCCAACAATTGCACATCGCCCTCGCTCGGCACGTCCAAACCGGCAAGTAAGGTCATCAGCGTAGATTTACCGGCACCAGAAGCACCAACAATGGCAACACTTTCTCCTGAATCTATATCCAAATTTACATTTTGTAGGATTGTTAAATGTTCTGGTTTGGTAGAGACTGTTTTAGTTAAAGATTGAGCCTTAATTACGGATGTGGTCATGATACGTTTGCTTTCCTTACTTTTTGTTTGTTTTTCCATGAATGTCAGCGCAGCGACACTGCTTGTGCTCGGCGATAGCTTAAGTGCGGGTTATCAAATGCCCATAGAAAAAGCTTGGCCAACATTATTACCCGATGAACTGGCACAAAACGGCCATCAAATGAGAATCATTAACGGTAGCATATCAGGTGATACTACAGGTAATGGTTTAAATCGACTTCCGGCACTATTGCAACAACATCAACCAGACTATGTGCTGATTGAATTAGGTGCTAATGATGGTTTACGAGGTTTCTCACCTAAACTGGTCAAAAATAACCTCAATAAACTCATCGATTTGAGTCAAGACAGCGGTGCTAAAGTGATTTTAATGCAGATCCAAGTGCCACCGAATTACGGTAAACGCTATGCGCAAGCATTTGCACAGGTTTATCCTACCGTAAGTAAAGAAAAGAACGTTGAATTGATTCCATTTTTTCTGGCCGAGATCATCACTTCTAAAGATTTAATCATGCAAGATGGCTTGCACCCTACACAAAAAGCTCAACCTTGGATTGCTAAGTTTGTGGCACAGCAGCTTAATCCAATACTGTAAAGGACAAGTGAATCATGAAGATTGAACCGGTAATCAATGGCGTTGTCGCCCGCACTGCGCATCCTGCAGGATGTGAGCAAGCAATCAAAAACCAAATAGAAATCGTTTCTCGTTCAAAGCCCATCAGTGATGGACCTAAACGGGTATTAATTCTAGGAGGCTCATCGGGGTTTGGGCTTGCAGCGCGCATTGCGCTCACCTTTGGCGGAGCGAATGCAGACACCATTGCCGTTTCGTTCGAGCGTGGGCCTTCGGAAAAAGGCGTCGGTAGCGCCGGATGGTACAACAACATTTATTTTAAGCAGCAAGCGCAAACTAAAGGTGCAACAGCGGTAAATATTATTGGTGACGCCTTTTCAGATTCAGTGCGCCAGCAAGTATTAGACGCGATTGAGACACAATTTAACGGACAAGTCGATTTAATCATCTACAGCCTTGCCACTGGCGTGCGCCCTAAACCGGATTCAGACGAACTGTGGCGCTCATCAATAAAACCGATTGGCGAGTCTTTAACAGGCGCAAGCATTCGACTAGAAGATGATGTTTGGCAAGAAACTGAATTGCCGGCGGCGAGCGAGCAAGAGATCATAGATACGCAAAAAGTAATGGGCGGAGAAGATTGGCAAAGCTGGATAGATTTACTGATCAACAAAGACGCCATTGCGCCAAATTGCCAAAGCATTGCCTTTTCTTATATTGGCCCAGAGTGTACGCACCCTATTTACCATCAAGGGACATTGGGACGCGCTAAGGTCGATTTACACCAAACCAGCCATGCCATTAATTTAAAATTGGCGCCTTTTAAAGGCGGTGCATACGCCTGTGTTTGCAAAGCATTAGTGACCAAAGCTAGCGTATTTATTCCTACCTTTGCCCCTTATGTATTAGCGCTCTACAAAACCATGAAAGCGCAGGGACTGCATGAAACTTGTATTGAACAGATGCAGCGCTTGTTTAACTCTAAGTTATACCCACACCCCATTGTGGATGGAGAGCGACTGATTCGGATGGATGATTGGGAATTAAAGCACAGCGTGCAACAAAACGTCTCGGCACTGCTTCCTCAGTTAACGGCGGATAACTTTAGCCAGCTAGGCGACTATCACGGCTTTAAAACCGAGTTCTTACAACTGAACGGTTTTGCCATCGATGGGGTCGATTATCAGCAAGATTACACCCTAGAACAATTGCAGGCGTTACGCCCTTAACATCTTGAATATCGTCTCTTCGCGGTTGTCATACAAGATAACCGCGAATCCCTCTGCAGGTCAGGCAAACTACGGCTATCCTTATACTAGTCACCAAATTTAAGTGAGTTTTTGTCGGGTTGATCATCTATTACTGGCTAAATACCCAGTACATGTCAGCGTGTTAATCTCAACCGGTGATCGGTGAAAGGTCCACCTTAAGCAATTGCCGCAAAATACTGATTCGTTTTATTGCATAGCCTTGCTATTGAGTTAGCTCTATCTCGCACAAGCATGAACACCTTATCGGTATGGCATAAATAGATTTAATCGACACTCACTTAATATTCATCAATGGCAAAGTAATGGATTACGTATGGCCAGAGTTAATACACAACAGTTAGAAGTCCCTAATAAGATCTACTGCTCATGGCAAGATATGTTAGAGATCCTAGCGCAGTTTTCGCATGTGCCTGTGGCCATGATAAATCGTTTAAATCAGCATCAACTGGATGTATTTTGTTGCAATCACAATATTGATAACCCAATTCGAGTGGGCGACACCTTTGCCCTTGGAGAGGATCACTTTTGTGAAACAACCTTAAAGACGGATTCGATTTTGGTTGTCCCCGATCGTAACTTAGATCCAAAATGGCAACAATTATCTAAACCTCTCACAGCTAAAACCCAATCTTACTTAGGGATTCCGTTGCATTGGCCTAACGGTACTCCATTTGGCACCTTATCGATTCTGGATAATAAAATTAATCACTTTAAAATCTCTATTCGAGAATTGTTATCGGTGTTTAAGGATTCCGTCGAAGCGCAACTCACCGTCATCTATCAAAACCAAAAACTGCAACTGGTCAATAAAGAGCTACATTCACGCATACAAAACCGCACTGTCGAGCTGGCTAACCTAAGCTATCAACTGGACAAAGAATCCACAAAACGTAAACAACTTGAACGAGAAATTCACTACCAGCAACATCATGATACCGGTAGCGGACTGTTAAATGCCAAAGCGTGGGAATTAGAAACCAATCGCATCGTTAATCAAGCGGATCTGCATAACCAAGAAGTGTCAGTGTTTTATCTTGGTATCAGTAATGGGCAACGAATCCAAATTGATATGGGCGCTGAAACGCTCGATCAGATCATCAAACAAATCAAAGACAAACTTGGTGAACTGGGGCCAAAAACTCAATTGAGTGCTCGCCCGCGATCGAATGACATCGCCTTTACCCTATTATCGAATAACGACAACAAAAACTACGACGCGATTATTCGCCACATCATGGACGTTACCTCGCAAGACTTTGATGTGCCATCGGGAAAAGTGCGCTTACAAGTGTATGTCGGCGCTTCTATTAGTCATCCGCAACGCAACCCACAAAACATGGCTTTAACGGTGCAAGCCTATCAAGCGATGCAAAATGCCCGCGAATCGGGTAAACGTATTCTATTTTATGATGATAACCAGATTGAAGGCGGCACTAAGCTCAATCGTCTTGAGAGCTACTTTATTGAATCCATTCGCGACAATGCGATCAAACTGTTTTATCAACCTCAGATAGCGATAAAAAATGGTCAATGGCATAGCGCCAGCACTTCTATTCGTTGGGACCACCCTATTTTGGGAAATGTGTCTGAACTCTCTATTAGCCAGTTGTGCGATCAGCCGGAAATTGCGGACGCGCTGTGCCATTTTATGGTCAGAAAGTCCATTTATATCGCCAAGCAATGGCGCGCGATTAAGCCTCACTTTAGAGTGGCAATTAAGCTCAATGCTTGCCAACTCGCCTCTAAAGATTTAGCTATGTATCTACACTTATGGCTTAAAGAAGCACAGATCCCCGGCGAAGCATTAGAAATTGAAGTATCGGAAAAACAACTGTTTGCCAACGAATCTACCCTGCAAGCCACACTAGAACAAATATCTTCACTGGGCATTAATTTAACCTTGTGCGATTTTGGGCATGGGCACGCCTCATTTAGCTATTTAAAACACAGCCCGTTTAAGCGCATTAAAATCGATAAATCCTTTACCGATAATTTGCAGCACAGCTCCGAAGATCGCAGCTTTTTACATTCGTTAATGCAAATTACCACCCGTTTAGGCTTAGATACCGTGCTTACGGGCGTGGAAAGTAAAGAGCAAGAACAATGGTTATTGCAGTTTGATACCCCGTATGCCGAAGGCAAGAAGTATCACGGGCCTATGACGCGCAAAGACTTTGAGCAGTTCTTATATAAACAAAGTGAGATAAACCAGCATTAGCATGGCAATTGGCTAAATAACTGTCTTAGGGTGTTTATAAAGGGGTTTATAAACATTTTTATAAACATAGTCACCAAAGGGTTGTTATAATCCGCCAATGCTTGAAATCTAGGGTTCCCAAATGGATCTGCTTACCGCAAAACTGAAAAAACTCGAAAAACAAAACTACAGCGCTTATCAACAGATCAAGGGAAGTTACGACTTCACTGACTTCACCTTGCACATCGACCATGTTCAAGGTGACTCCTACGCTTCCCCTTCCCGATTTAGAGCCATTCGTCCGTGGTCTGTAACGGGTTTAGATTTCATAAAAGAAACCTCTGAGGCGTATCAATTAGCGGCGCGTGATTTTATTGGGCGCACCCTTGCCGAATTTGCTAAACAAGACAATGCCATCTCTGTTGCCACAACGGCGCAGGTAGTGTTAGATAACACCGCAGTCTTGTTTACCGAACAAGGCATAGAGCTACGCTTTAGAATTAATCTTCCGGCCGATGGACGCTCTATTCTGGCTAAGAAAGCGCTCAATATCATTACTTTCTATTTGCCGAAATACATTCGTAAAGCCACGCTGTGGCGCGAGCTTGACCAAGCCCGCTTTGCTAAACATTGTGAAGTGATTGAAGATCAAAGCGCGCTTAGAGAGCAACTTGCCGAGCACGATTTAGTCAGCTTTATCGCCAACAACAGTGTATTGCCCCGCCTATCTGGTGAAAGTGATATGCCCATGAAAGATGCCCTGCCAATGAAAGCGCCATCGGAGCTTGCAGTGACATTGCACACGCCTAATAGAGGCTATGTCACCGGTCTTGGCATTAAAAAAGGCATCACCTTAATTGTCGGCGGTGGTTTCCACGGTAAATCCACGCTGCTGAACGCCATTGAAAAATCCATTTACGATCATATCCCCGGTGACGGTCGTGAATATTGCGTCACCGATCCATTGAGCATGAAGATCCGCGCTGAAGACGGACGTTGCGTGCATAACCTCAACATTGCCAACTTTATTAATCATCTGCCAATGCAGAAATCCACTACCGATTTCTCCACCCAAGATGCTTCTGGATCAACCTCACAAGCGGCTTGGCTACAAGAATCAATAGAATCTGGCGCTAAATGTTTGCTTATCGATGAAGATACCTCAGCGACCAACTTCATGATCAGAGATGAGCGCATGCAAGCGCTAGTGGCAAAAGACGCCGAACCTATCACTCCTTTGGTCGATAGAATTGCCGAATTGCGCGACCAAGAAAACATCAGTTCCATCATAGTGATGGGAGGATCAGGGGATTATCTTGACGAAGCAGACAATGTGATACAAATGCATGAGTATCAACCTGTTGATGTCAGTGAAAAAGCCAAGCAAGTGATCGCGCTGCACCCTTCTGCGCGCAGTCATGAGTGCGAACAACCGCTACAAGAAAGCAAGCCGCGCTCGTTTAATCGTGCTTGTCTGCAAACCTTACTTGCAGAAGGCAAATTTAGAGTCGGCGCGAAAGGGAAAAGCGCTTTGCGTTTTGGTAAAGAATTTATCGACATCTCGGCCCTAGAGCAGCTTCAAACATCCAATGAAATCAATGCCATTGGCTGGACACTGTTTCAATTGGCTCAGCAACCGGGTTGGAGTTCCGATCTCAGCCTTGAGAGTGAAGCGATACTAGAAACCCTCGATTGGCATGCCGCTATGCCAAATAATGGTGATATTGCTAAGCCGCGAGTATTAGATTTGCTAGCAACCTTAAACCGCTTACGCAAAGCGCAATTTAAAGCCGCCAAATAATTCCATTAATC
>NZ_BAUJ01000066.1 GCF_000496695.1 Vibrio halioticoli NBRC 102217 | reverse complement strand
TTTTTTGTATCTAGATTGTTGTCCCTCTTTCTATTTGAAGCTGCATGTTCTTTCCATTTATAAAACTGTCACTATTTTTCCTCAAATGGAATTTAAGGATGCATTTCCTTTGGTTACTATATTGATGCCTATTTATCTTTATGCCACTTCTGAGCCTCTTCTAGAGATTCTATATTCGCATTTAATAGCTTATGCCAAACAATATTTTTTAAGCTGCGAATTTCTCTTTCTTATTACGATTATTGACCTAATTGCTACTATTTTCTGCAATCTAAACTTTTACATTATATCGAGTGCATATGTTTGCTATGCTAATGATCTAGATCACATTAACGTCACATAAAGTGACGCATGTAACTTTTTAAATCTAAACAGTTTTCTTTGGAGATAAGTGGTAATGGGACAGTTTGCAACCCTAGGTTTTATCGCAATAGGTGGCGCTTTTGGTGCTTGTTCACGTTATTTAATATCTGAACTTTGCGTACTTATTTTAGGCCGAGGTTTTCCTTATGGTACGTTAACCGTAAATATTGTTGGCTCATTTATCATGGGTACGCTTATTGCGCTATTCGAAAACGAAGTCATTGCTGTAGACCCATGGCGCCAAATCGTTGGGCTTGGCTTCCTTGGTGCTTTAACTACCTTCTCAACATTCTCTATGGATAATGTTCTTATGTTCCAACAAGGCGACTATTGGAAAGCGGGTCTAAATATCTTACTCAACGTTGTGTTTAGTATCTCTGCTGCAATGATCGGTTTTCACCTTGTGTTCAAAAACTGAGTAAGTTTGCTTTGTTCTTTTGATAGTTTCTATATAATGAATCTGCTTGTCGGAGTGCTGAAGTGTTAATCACAAGAAGCTGAGACCGTGAATACGGAATCCGTAGAACCTGATACAGGATAATACCTGCGAAGGAAACAAGGTGGTCAATTCTATTTAGGTATTAAGATTTTAACTTAATACCACCTGCCATCAATCTATCCGACAAGCTGTGTTTATTACAGAAGGATAGGGCGATGGAATCCCCACTTACTAGCTTTATACAATCCCCCAATGCTACTCTAGCTTTTCGCGCAGCGATCGACTCTGTTATTGAGTGCGCACGTGATGCTGGTTTTACAAATCTAATTATGGAATACAGGCAAGGCGATGGCTTTGCTGTCAGTCTAACTGCTCCTGAACAATCTTATAATCTAGCTGTAGACAACAGTGATTCATCACAACAATCTATTACCATTCACGATCAAAATAACCAGCACATCGCTTCTATCACAACGTTGTTTACCCAAGGCAAAGACATTGTCTGCCTCGTTAATGGCACTCAGTTTGAATGGGACTATGTGTCGGAAGAGTTTGCAACAACACACGATAGTTACATTGCCTGGTTATTGGTTTCACTTTCTCTTGGCTTTACGATTGAAGATTCTGCGCTAATTTCTCGTAGTGCACAGCATGTTTCATGTGAAACATGGCCATCAGATATCCGTTACTTTCCCCGCTTAAGAAACAATAATCTCGCAACAACAGTTCGTAAACAGACGCGATGCTTTGGTCTATATCCAGTAGTAGACAGCATAGAATTAGTGGAAGAGTTAGCTACTTGTGGTGTGGAAATTTTACAGCTCAGAATAAAAGACAAAGCGGCTAGTGAAGTTTCTGATGATGTAAAACGTGCTATTCAAATAGGCAAAGAACGTGGTGTTGATATCGTTATCAATGATTACTGGGGGCTTGCTTTAGAGTATGGAGCATCCTGTATTCATTTAGGCCAAGAGGACTTAGCTGAGCTAGAAGATAGCAGTTTATTGGATAGCGATATCGGTTTAGGTATCTCAACTCATGGCTATTTTGAGATTATCAATGCCTTGCAGTACAAACCTTCATACCTTGCATTGGGGCATATATTCCCAACTACCACAAAAGATATGCCTTCATCTCCGCAAGGACTGATCAAACTCAAACTATACCAAGCCCTTATTTCATCTATTGGTAAGCAAAGAGGATCACTCCTACCTAGTGTTGCGATTGGTGGTATTGATTTAGCGCGTGCGCCTAAGGTGATCGATACTGGTGTTTCGAGTGTGGCAGTGGTTAGGGCTGTAACATTAGCGGATGATAAGAAGAGAGCAGTCGATCAATTTCAAGTGTTGTTTAACTCTGAACAATCAGTGGATGGAGTGACCAATGCTCACTGATAAGGAATTTGTACGTTATCAACGGCAAATCATGTTGCCTGAGATCGGAGAGCAAGGACAGCAGTCACTATTAAACGCCAGGGTACTGGTTGTTGGTTGTGGTGGTTTAGGTAGCGCTGTGGCACTACAACTGGCAGGTGCTGGGGTGGGTAAGCTAGTTCTTTGTGATGATGACAGCGTAGAAATTAGTAACTTGCATCGACAATTAAGCTATCGCGAATCCGATCTTGGTAGCTCAAAGGCCATCTCTTTAGCCAATCAAGTTCGCCAGCTAAATTCCTCAATTAATGTACGCAGTGTTAATCGACGTATGAGCTTAGACACGTTGTTGTTAGAAGTTAACATGGCTGATCTGGTTGTAGATTGCAGTGATAACTTTCCTACCCGACAAGATATCAATAAAGCCTGCTTTTCTAATACCACGCCGTTAGTTTCTGGTGCTGCCATAGGCTGGGATGGTCAGCTTGCGTATTTTGATTATCAAGGAGAGAAAGCACCTTGCTATCACTGCCTATATCCATTTACCGAATCGAACCAAGCAACCAAATGTAGCGAATCAGGTGTGATGGGACCAAACGTAAATATGATTGCGAGTTTGCAATCGATGCTTGCGATACGTGCACTTATTGAACCTGAAACACTGAACGCGGCAGAGTTGATGGTCTTTCAAGGACGCACTATGACTCAACAAAAATTTGAAATTGCTAAAGATGACACCTGTGCCGTCTGCAAAAAAGGAAGTAATTGATGACTGATATTGCAATAACCATTAACGATAAGTCGATAACGCTTGGTGCTGATAGTACCTTAGTCGACGCATTGGAAAACCAAGGATTGCCAACCCAAGGCTGTGCAATTGCTCTAAACAATAAAGTTGTTCCACAATCAAAATGGGACAGCATCAAGCTACAGAAGGGCGACACTCTTTCTGTATTTCGCGCGATAGCTGGAGGCTAATTATGTTGAAAATAGCAGATAAGACATTTAATTCACGACTGTTTACCGGCACGGGTAAGTACGCAAACAACCAATTAATGGCATCATCAATTGCAGCTTCTGAATCCGAACTGGTGACTATGGCATTGAAGCGCGTAGACGTATTCGACAAGCAAGACGATATTCTAGGTTCATTAAACAATATTGGCGTGAATTTATTACCCAATACTTCAGGCGCTAAGAATGCGCAAGATGCAATATTTGCTGCGCATCTAGCAAGAGAAGCCTTGCAAACGAACTGGCTTAAACTAGAGATTCATCCTGACCCTAAGTACTTAATGCCCGATCCAATCGAAACACTAAAAGCGGCAGAGCAGTTGGTTAAAGATGGCTTTGTAGTATTACCTTACTGCCATGCTGATCCTGTGTTATGTAAGCGCTTAGAAGAAGTAGGTTGCGCAGCCGTAATGCCACTTGGTGCTCCTATTGGCACCAATAAAGGCTTGGCCTCAATTGATTTCTTAAAGATTATTATCGAACAAGCAAATGTTCCGGTGATTGTTGACGCAGGAATTGGCGCTCCATCTCATGCTGCGCAAGCAATGGAAATTGGCGCAGATGCGGTTTTGGTCAATACCGCGATGGCAACTGCTGGCGATCCGATTGCAATTGGACGTGCTTTTAAGTTAGCGGTAGAAGCGGGTAGGATTGCTTACGAATCTGGCTTAGGCGCACAACAAGTTAAAGCGATGGCATCAAGCCCTATGACTGCATTTCTTGATTCCTCATACGAGGCGAAACTATGAGTTTTGTCGACGTATTCGAATCGATAGATTGGAGTGAAAGCTACCTATCTATTATGTCCAAAACCGCTACTGATGTAGAAAGAGCTTTGGCTAAAACGAAGCTAGATCTTGAAGACTTTAAAGCGCTCATTTCGCCAGCTGCAGAACCATACTTAGAAAACATGGCTCAGCTTTCTTACCAAAAAACGAGACAGCGTTTTGGTTCTACCATTGGTTTATATGTGCCTCTGTATCTTTCAAATCTTTGCTCTAATGATTGTACGTACTGCGGGTTCTCAATGAACAATCGCATTAAGCGTAAGACTCTAACTAAAGAAGAGATCGATTTAGAAGTTAATGTATTAAAAGCAATGAAGTTCGACAGCGTACTTTTAGTTACTGGTGAGCATCAGAAAAAAGTCGGTATGGAATATTTCCGCCAAGCCGTGCCTCAGATAAAAGAACAATTTAATTATCTGGCCATGGAAGTGCAGCCTCTTGAACAACAGGAATATGCTGAACTGAAAGGTCTTGGCTTGGACGCAGTCATGGTTTACCAAGAGACGTACAATCCATCCACGTATGCAGAGCATCACTTAAAAGGCTCGAAGACGGACTTTTACTATCGACTAGAAACTCCTGATAGATTGGCTAAAGCTGGAATAGACAAGATAGGTATTGGTGCATTAATTGGTTTAGATAACTGGCGAGTGGATAGCATGTTTGTTGCTTGTCATCTTGATTATCTAGAGAAAACATATTGGAAAACTCGCTATAGCATTTCATTGCCAAGGTTAAGACCTTGCGAGGGGGGTGTACAACCTAAGTCGATATTGAATGACAAACAGATGGTGCAATTGATTTGTGCTTATCGTCTATTCAATCAACATGTGGATATCTCTTTATCTACTCGTGAATCAGCTTCATTTAGAGACAACATCTTACCGTTAGGTGTTACTACTGTTTCGGCGGCATCTAAGACTCAGCCTGGTGGTTACGCAGTTGATATCGATGATCAAGAACTGGAGCAATTTGAAATATCGGATGAGCGTACAGCGTTAGAAGTTGAATCTGCAATTCGTAGTCGCGGTTTTGAACCGGTATGGAGAGATTGGACGTCGATTTATTCTGGTTAGTGTTTCACGTGAAACAGCAGAGAAATAAAATAGCCCCTCAATAATTGGATAACCAACTATTGAGGGGCTTTGCTATTAGAGCTAGAGAGCTAGAGAGCTAGAGAGCTAGAGAGCTAGAGTTGCTTGTTGCAACCATTGCTTCACATCGCCATCAACTAGTGGTGATAAATCATTCCACACTTTTTGATGATACTCATTAAGCCATTCAATCTCATGCGCGGTCAGAAGTGACTGCTCGATATTACGTTTATCGATCGGTGCACGAGTTAGAGATTCAAAACCAAGCACAGAGAAGTCGCCTTGAGTTTCTATTTCCACCACGATCTCTAGGTTTTCAATACGGATACCAAACTCATCAGTTCGGTAATATCCTGGTTCATTTGAAAGAACCATACCAGCTTCTAATGGAATATTATTGTAGTTTTTAGAGATGCCTTGCGGGCCTTCATGCACACTTAAAAAGTGTCCTACACCATGACCTGTACCATGGTCATAATCAAAGCCTTGCGCCCACAAATGTTGACGAGCAAGAATATCCAATTGATGACCACAAGTGCCTTTCGGGAATCGAGCTTCGGCTAAAGCAATGTGACCTTTAAGCACCAAGGTAAATTGTTTCTTCATTTCTGAAGTCGGTTGACCAATCGCAATAGTACGAGTGATGTCTGTGGTGCCGTCTGGGTATTGACCGCCTGAATCCACAAGATACATAGAGTTATCGTACACGACACTTGGAGCCGGTTCGTTGTTGTGGTTGTAGTGACACATAGCAGCATTATTTGAAGCCGCTGAAATAGTATCAAAGCTAAGATCTGCTAGAGACTCATCTTCACGTCTAAAGGCTTCAAGTTGGTCTGCAATCTGTGCTTCATCGTGATATTGGCCTTTAGCATTTTCTGCATCAAACCAAGATAAGAACTTAACCATCGCCACACCATCGCGAATATGACAGTTTTTCATACCTAATGCTTCAACACTATTTTTGGTTGCTTTAGGCAGTCGACAAGGATCTGCGATAGGCAGAACTTCTGCACCCACTTCATTAAGAACGATGCCAAACCATGCGTTACTTGTCGCAGGATCTAGGATAACTTTTTTGTTATTCAAATTAGCTAAGCGTTCTTTTAGTTGGCTTGGTGAGAATAGAGTGACGCCTTCTCCAGTGTGCTGGTTAAACTCTGCAGGCACACGCTCTTGATCAATGAAGAACTCAAGCTGACCGTCGTTATGAATAATGGCGTGCGATAGCGCTGCTGGTAATCTTGATATGTCACTACCACGAATGTTGAGTAACCAACAGATGGAATCTAATGCTGTTAGTACTGCACTGTCAGCTTTATTTTCTTTTAATAGAGCCGCAATGTTGGTGCGTTTTTCTTGGCTACCCACACCGACCCATTCGTTACCCATTAGACGAAGATCGGAAAGGGCAACAGCAGGTCGATCGCTCCAAAGCTCATCAACAGGATTATTCTCAAAATAGATAAGGTCGTAATCTTCAGCTAAGGCTTGTTTGGCCGCATTTAACCAACGAGCAGAATGCATTTTAGGGTCAATGCCTACTTTGCTACCCGCTTTTAAATTAGCTTGAATCCAAGCGATAGGAGGGGTTTGAATTAGGTGCTGATACGAAAATACGTCAGATGGAGTTTGCTTAGTGACCTGAACCGTGTAGCGTCCGTCAACAAAGATAGCGGCATCTTCAGTTGTAACAACAGCGGCTCCAGCAGAGCCTGTGAAACCCGTTAGCCAATGTAAACGTTCGTTGTGCTCTGGAATGTATTCACCTAAGAACTCGTCTTCATGGGGAACAATAAAAGCATCAAGTTTATTTGTGTTTAACCAGTTACGGAAATCCGTAACTCGGCTATTAATCTGAGATGGCATAATCTCTCCTCATCATTACTACCTAATATGCGTATGGCAATTAAGCTACCCTTTTTGATGTCGCTGTGCAATTCTATAGTGCTTAACAAGCCTTTATATATTGGGAATGACAAGCATAGTAATTAACTTAGCAATCTCGCTTAGAAAAAGGCTTGATAATGGCGAGACAAATTTTGATTGTAGAGTTGTTTCTTATTCAGATCTTGTGGCTTTGTTCTCAAGTATTTTCCCAACACGATTTCTGAATAACAAATTACTGTGATTGCTGTAACTGAAAACAGTTCTAGTTTCGGATAAAAAAGTATATTCTATGTACAGGAAAGTTTTTCGTCCTACCGTGAGTTTTGATTTCTTCAAAACCCGATAAACTCTTATTTAAGTGAAGTAATATGGCACTAACGACTTACGAAATGGCTCGCAGATTAGAGCAACTTGAAGAGTCTCCAGAAAAAGTAATGTATGGTAAATTACTGGTAGAGCTCGGCAATCAAAGCGAAGAAAGAATTAGAAGTGCAGCTAAGCAACTCCCACTAACCACTCTTAAGGATATCGTATATCAGTTTCAAAAAGTGATTGAATCAAGAAAAGGTGAGCAAGTGGAATTAATGGCTCAGCAATTATCTAAAGATGGAATCACCATTGAAGATCTAAAAGCTTTTTTAAATAAATAGTTTCATTTAGGAAATGGCTACTTACTGCGATTCAATTCACTACGATTAAAAAATGTTTTGCTAAGTATATGGTCAGTCGAGAAGAATCCTGCTCCCCATATCACATTGATGAGAATCATTAAGCCCCAAAGTTGATGGTCATAAAAACCATTTTCCCAAAGGGCTGGGTAAGACACCACTGCCATGATATTAAACACAAATAAAATGGCTGCAAACAGTCGAGTGAATAATCCTAAAGCAAGAAGTACAGGAATTATAAGCTCAGTAGCCGTTCCTACATATGCGGCTATTTCCCACGGCAGTAATGGCACCTGATATTCATATTCAAATAAAAATAAAGTGCTCTCCCAGGTACTTATTTTAATTAAACCTGAATTGAAAAATACCCACGCCACCCAAAGTCTACAGAACAATAGTAGTAGCGGAACCGTTACGCGCTGTAAGTTGGATACTGTATTTTGATAGGCTTGATATTGAGTTTGAATGCTACTGTTCATATCCATTCCTTGTATTGATTTCAGCAATTGTAGGCATTAAGAACCCTGAAATTACCTCTTCTTTCACCAAAGACGAAATGTAAGGTAATAACGACTCATCAATTTGTGAGAGTGGGCGTTGGGCTTCTATGGCTAATAGAAGTTGGTAGCAATCGGCATCTAGAGCTTTGTAGTGGAGCTGTCCATCAGGCTTAATAGAGATAAAACCAGATTGAGCTTGTTGTATCTCTAAGTCATCAAATGAACGACGTTCAATGCCTGCCATAAGATCAAAGACAGCGATACTAGAATTAAAGCTAGCGACCCCAATATTGCTGGTTAGGCGAATATGTGGCTGTTGGTCCTCTGCTAGGTTAGTAAGGGCAGATAAAGGCAAACAGCCGATGTGTTGTTGATTATCGACTCTGTTTTGTAATTCATCACATAAGGCTTCAAAACGAGCCAGTTCAGTTAAGTAAGGTGCAACTTCTAACACTTTGGTAAATTGGCAAATAGTTTTATCAAACCCTTGTCCGTAATGAGACACATTTCCGCTCATTGAGGGTGTGGTTAATACATGTTGTCTGGCCATCTGCTCAAAGCACTCCTCTCCAACCATGGCCAGTGTATTTGGGTAAACAGCTTTAAGTACATCGCTTAAACTGAGAATAACGTTGTTTCTATACACTTGCATACGTTGCTCTGCCGAGAAGTGGTCGCTATGTATATCGCAATTTTCCGCAGCACCTTGGTAAATCAGTGACTGAGCAAAGTTGGCTTGTAGCTTGGCAAGAGAGATCATCACGCCACCTGTACATTGCTAATTTCATTTATGATGATGGAGGCTTTGTGTGCCTCGCCGAGCAAAATTTGTGGCTCAGGGATATCAGTGTCCCATTCAATTAAAGTAGGTACTGTTGGGTTGGTTTGATTCCAAGTGCGGTATAAATCCCACACTTCTTTGCAGACGTGCGTGCTGTGCGTATCAATCCATATTTTTTTATTTTGAATTTCTTTTACGGTGAACCCCGCAAGGTGTATCTCTTTTACTGCACTGTGTGTAATGGCGTTTAGGTAATGCTGTGCGTCAAAATCATGATTCAGCGATGAGACATAAATATTGTTTAGATCGAGCAGTAAATGGCAATCAGTACGGCGCTGAACTTCATTTAAAAACTCCCATTCAGCAATTGTTGAATGATTAAATCTTAGGTAACTGCTTGGGTTTTCGATTAGCAGAGGGCGTTGTAGGGCGTCTTGCACTTGCATCACGTTACGTACAAAAACCTGTAAAGCCTCTTCGGTGTATGGAAGTGGAAGTAAATCATTGAAATGCACACCGCCGTTTTCGCTCCAGCTTAAATGATCAGACACCATTGTCGGTTGCAGTTCATTAACTAGGTCGACTAATGCTTGGAGGTGTGAAGAGTCTGGTGTTTGTACTGAGCCTAGAGATAGCCCAACACCATGACATGAAACATCGTGTTGCTGGCGTATGCTTCTTAGTTGTTTACGCGCTAAAGAATTAACTTCAAAAAAATTTTCACTGTGTACTTCTAACCAAGAGAGATGATCTGGATTTTGTGCGAAGAAATCCAAGTGTGGATGACGTAATCCAACTCCAACTGCGCTATGAATATTATTATTTTGCATCTTAGTTAGCTCTATATTTTAGCGGGGAAAGAGGGGTACGATACAGCGGTACCCCAAGGGACTTACGAGGATGGGTTACGACGATGACATACTTCCGCCAGCTAATTTGTCACATAATCCTTTTGGTACCACAACAAAGGCATCTTTTTGATGATCTTCTTTTGATGTCCCTGCACAAGAACTGGTTTTAGTGGCGCAGTCATTTTTCCCTGCTTTTGCCACTCCATAGCACTTCTCTTTTTCTGCTGCTACGGCGTGGGTTGCGGTAAGCATAGTGCCACCTAAAGCCAGTAAACCAGTAACTGCCGCTGTAACTGCAAGATTAGACTTTTTCATAATATCTTCCTCAATATGATCCTTAGTTGTGTAGGCAATCGACAATGATTTGTTAATAATATGTTGCGATTGCTTGTTAAAGAAGATGCGATGAATTAGGGATTTATTTCAAAGAAATTCAAAAAAGACCACTTTTTGCTCTAATGGTATGAAATATAAGAATAAGTTTTTTACGTAAAAAGTGATGAAATTGCAGGGTATGGAAGTTAGAGATTGTGTCGCTTACGCTGTATACTGACCATTAATGTATAAATAAACAGTAATAGATTGGAAAGGTACGATGGACGCATCATTATTACTCGATGGGCTAAACGACAAACAACGAGAGGCGGTAGCTGCCCCTTTAGGTAATCTATTGATTCTTGCTGGCGCAGGCAGTGGTAAAACTCGGGTATTAGTTCATCGTATTGCTTGGCTTATGTCAGTAGAGCAAGCCTCGCCATTTTCTGTTATGTCAGTAACTTTTACCAATAAAGCGGCGGCAGAAATGCGCGGTCGTATTGAAGAGTTAATGAGAGGCACAGCCTCTGGTATGTGGAATGGTACTTTCCATGGTATTTGTCATCGTATTCTTCGTGCTCATTATTTGGATGCGAAACTGCCAGAAGATTTCCAAATTTTAGATTCAGAAGATCAGCAGCGTTTATTGCGTCGTTTGATCAAAGCGCAAAACTTAGACGAAAAGCAGTGGCCAGCGAAGCAAGCGGCATGGTGGATCAACGGTAAAAAAGACGAAGGTTTAAGACCTTCACATATTGATAGCTACCACGATCCAGTGACTAAAACATGGTTACGTATCTATTCGGTTTATCAAGAAGCGTGTGATAGAGCAGGCTTGGTCGATTTTGCTGAGATTTTATTACGCTGCCACGAGTTACTGCGTGATAAACAACACATTCGCGAACACTATCAAGCCCGTTTTAAACATATTCTCGTGGATGAGTTTCAAGATACCAACAACATCCAATACGCTTGGCTTCGAATGATGGCAAGCCCTGAATGTAACGTCATGATCGTAGGTGATGATGACCAATCTATTTATGGCTGGCGCGGAGCGAAGATCGAGAATATTCAACGCTTCCTTAATGAGTTTAAACAAGCATCAACGGTTCGTCTTGAGCAAAACTATCGCTCGACCAAAAACATACTAACGGCGGCAAACCACTTGATTGCCAATAACGTTGAACGTATGGGGAAAGAGTTGTGGACCGATGGCAGTGATGGTGAACTTATCTCGGTTTACTCCGCTTACAATGAATTAGACGAAGCGCGTTTTGCGGTCAATAAAATCAAAGAATGGCAAAGCACTGGCGGAATGTTAAAAGATTCAGCCATTTTGTACCGCAATAACGCCCAATCTCGTGTTATGGAAGAGGCCTTAATCCAAGCCGGTATGCCATATCGTATTTATGGCGGAATGCGCTTCTTCGAACGTCAAGAGATCAAAGATGCTCTGGGTTATTTGCGTTTGATGTCCAATCGTAATGATGATGCTGCTTTTGAGCGTATCGTGAATACGCCAACGCGTGGCCTAGGGGAAAAAACCTTAGAAACTATTCGTTATGCCGCCAGAGATCGCGGCGCAACATTATGGCAAGCCAGTACTCAGTTATTGGAAGAAAAGGTGTTTGCGGGTCGTGCAGCAGGGGCTTTAGGGCGTTTTGTTGAGCTAGTGAATGCGCTTGAAGACGACACGGCACCTATGGAGCTACACAAAAAGACAGACCACGTTATTAAAGCATCCGGTTTGTTTGCTATGTATCAGCAAGAAAAAGGTGAAAAGGCACAAGCACGTATAGAAAACTTGGAAGAATTGGTCACGGCAACGCGTCAATATGAGAAGCCTGAAGAAGCAGATGAGATGAGCGATCTTACTGCATTCTTGACTCATGCTGCTTTAGAGGCGGGTGAAGGGCAAGCCGATGAGTTTGACGATGCCGTACAGCTTATGACGTTGCACAGTGCCAAAGGCTTGGAGTTTCCTCTAGTCTTTATGGTTGGTGTTGAAGAGGGGATGTTCCCGAGCCAAATGTCAGCAGAAGAAGCAGGGCGACTAGAAGAAGAGCGCAGGCTTTGTTATGTGGGAATGACACGCGCAATGCAGAAGCTCTACCTGACCTATGCTGAGATGCGTCGTTTATATGGACAAGACAAATACCATAAACCGTCTCGATTTATCAAAGAGTTGCCAGAAGCCTGTACCCAAGAAGTACGTATGAAAGCTCAAGTAAGCCGACCAACCAATACCGGTCGATTTAGCCAAACCGTTAAGCAAGAAAGCTTCAATGAAACAGGCTTTGGTTTAGGGCAAAGAGTCAAACACCCTAAGTTTGGGGAAGGCACCATTATCAACTTTGAAGGCAGTGGCGCGCAAAGTCGCGTTCAGGTTGCCTTTAATGGTGAAGGGATAAAGTGGCTGATTACTCAATACGCCAAATTAGAACAGCTTTAAAATTATTAAGCCCCAGCAATTTGCTGGGGCTTTTGCTATTAGGCGATATAACTTGCTATAAGCTATTCATTGAGTGGCAAGTAGCGTATTTCTATGATTATCGGCCAGTATAACAAGACTTATATGGTTTATTTCCCCAGCTTCCATTGTTTCTTTCTCAAAGCAGAGCTTTTGGGGATTAAGAAAAAAGGGAAAAACTCATGCATAAACGGTATTTCATCTTTCTTACCATGCAGCGCATATAGTTTGTGCAGTTCATAACATTGATGACGCAGTAATCCATAGAATGGGCGTAGTATTTCAATAATTGACCATACTACATGTGGATTAGCTTTTTCTGTCACAGACATCAAATAGTAAAATTCGAGCATTGTAACCCACTCACCATCTACATTTTGCTGCCAATTGTTAGCCATACCTGAGTGATCTATAACTTGAACAGCCTCTTTATGTAACTTTGTACGTACATCGCTACGTAGACTCCAGATATGATCATCAATTACAGACAACCAAAGACAGATAGGGTCATCATTCTTACTATGACTAGTTAGCACATTAAGATTGTAATATCGCGAACCTTTTGCAAACTCTGTAAGGGTAGAAACTATTTTAGTTTGTTTGTCATTGAGGCTTAGTTTTTGTTGTATTCCATTTTCTAGGGGTAGTACTGAACATCTTTCGAAAAGATTTTTTATATTATGTCCAAAAGATCTCAACTCTGTATCTGTTGGGTTTGTGAGATTATTTTTTTGTTGGTGATCAAGAATAAGCACTATTTTCATCAAACGCTCAAAGCCAGTTGCAAGATCGAACAGGCCTGAATAAAACAAACCTCGATGATTCTCACCAATGTTGGCACTTCTTATTGAATTTAATCCCGCCAAAAGACTAGACCGTGTCAAATGTCCCTCTTGGGTCAGTAACCTATAATTTCGAGTAAACATTCTATGTATTCTTCCTGCAACCTAACGCTTTCTATACCACGAGTGACTGTATTTTATAATGTGGTCTTTCTTTTGTATCTTCAACATAAAATCAATGGTTTAGTGAACCAGGTACAGGTTAGATTTCAGGGGTGACATAACTTGGAGGTTAGCTGAGTTTGGATAATTGTGAGTAGGGAGGTTACGTCAAATAGCACATAAAGAAAAACCCCGAGAGCTTGCGCTCTTCGGGGTCGTTGTCTTACTTGCAGCAATCCGGCTACTAAGTGTGCTCCCTGCATCAAATCCTTGATAGTGTGCTGTTATCCTTCAGCGTATTCCTTTTCTCGCCATCCTAGCGGTGTCCATGTGACCTTATCCTGGTCTACTAACAATCCTCGTTAGTACGCTTCACTAAATCCTTTAGTGGTGTCCTTTACATCATCCTGATGTTCAGTCCTTTCCTCATCCAGAGGTGTCCATTGTCTTTCCTTAGTAGCAACCATCCTAGTTACTATTGCGTCCATTCAATGTCCAATTTGCTTTCCATGCCGACTATTCATCCTGAATAACCGAATCTTCATCCTGAAGAACACCTAATCCTTGGTGATTTCCTTTTCCGTGTCAGCTTCCTTCCGACCCTTTTAATATTAAGCTTTTCTCTAATTTGCTCAATAGGGTCAAAGGCAATTAATTTCAGTCATATATACACCTACAAATATCAATCTTTTAAAAAACAATAAGTTAGCTGTATATATCTTCATTTCTGGCATATATTCGCTTCGATCACGCACATCTTTGTAAGAGATCTCGCACAAAAATATGGTGAATGTCTTTATTGTCTGACCAATGAATGATCTATAAATGTTCTATTTTCAATCACTTACTTAGCCTAATAGAGTGTGAATAACGGCTTCACTGATGATGGTACAGCCCAAAATGGTAAACAAAAGACTACAAAGTAGATCGATATATTTTGCATATCGAGTCAAAGCTTGTTGTAAGCGTTGTGTTGATAAAGCCCAAGCAAGCAAAGCAAACCAGAAAAACGACAAGCTCCATAAGATAACTAAGGCTGCAAACTTGCCTTGCAGAGACATACTTTGAGGCACAAGAGTCGACATTAGACTGACAAAAAACACTAATGCTTTAGGGTTTAGTAGGTTAGTAGTAAACCCGCGCGTAAATGCCTGTCTTTTGCTAGTGAGAGTAAAATCTTTGCTTTTTTTCGGACTAGTTGAGGTCGTTTTTCGCTGATGGAATATGCTTTTTAAGCCATTTAAACCAAGATATGCGAGATAACTCCCTCCTAGCAACTGCACGATGAAAAACAGCTGTGGACGAGCATGTACGAGGTAACTGATTCCGGTTAAGCTAAGAATTGAATGGGTGAGAATCCCCATCGAAAGCCCAAGCGCAATTAAAACCCCAGTTTGACGTCCATAACGAGTCGAGTTTTGGACAACTAGAGCAAAATCAGGGCCGGGGCTCATTAAAGCAAGAAAGTGTATCCCTGCCAGTGTCATAAGGACGTGTAGTTCATTCATTTTTTGCGTGCCATGGAATTTTTAATGCCATCGTAACTAAAGATGACAAGTGCAACCCAAATGAACATGAAAGTAATAATTTTGTTTATGCTTAAATGCTCACCATAAACAGTGATGGCCAAAATAAACATCAAGCTTGGTCCTATGTATTGGAAAAAGCCGAGTGTAGATAACTTGATTCGGGTAGCCGCACCGGTAAAGCAAAGCAGTGGGGCAGTAGTGACTAAACCTGCGAGAATCAGTAAGGTATTTAGGCTCAAACTATTGTGTAGCAGGTTGGAAGTTTCGCTATTAGCAAAGAATACCCAATAAATAATAGTCAGGGGAACTAAGAATAAAGTTTCTATAAATAATCCAGTTTGTGCATCCAGGTTTACTTTTTTTCTTAATAGCCCATAAGCGCCAAAACTGCAGGCTAAAGCAAATGAGATATAGGGTATAGAACCAAACGCAATTAGCTCAATGGCTACACCTAAAAATGCGAGAGCGACCGCAACCCATTGAATTGCTCGTAGGCGCTCCTGTAAGAAGATCATCCCAAGAATAATATTGACCAGTGGGTTGATGTAATAGCCTAAGCTCGCTTCTAACATATGGTTGCTATTGATAGCCCAAATAAATATCAACCAATTCAAACCAATAAGAACAGAAGACGAGATTAAATAAATCAGTTTTGTTTTATTTTTTAATACCTCACGTACACAGTGCCAACCTTGGCCAAAGTGAATCAGTCCGGCAAGTAAAAAGAACGACCATATAATACGGTGCATCAGTATCTCAGAAGCGGGCACAGCGGCTAATGCTTTGAAGTATATGGGAGATATTCCCCACATGGTGTAAGCCATAATGGCAAATATCACACCTTGTCGAGTGCGTTGTTGAGCTTGGGGATCCATAAATTTCTCGGGATACTGACTGGAAAAGAGGGAAGTATAGAGAGCCTATAGACTCAGAGCCAGTAAAATGCGGTTTCCATCCTAGATCATCCCCATTACAATGAGCGCTCATTTCGACTAATCACCAACAGGTAATACATTCTACATGTCCACCCATCTGCCTATGATTGAGGAATCTGATACTCAAGCAACACCTCAGCGTGTACTAGAGGATGTATTTGGCTATCAAGAATTTCGTGATGGACAACAAGAGGTAGTGGAGGCCGCACTGTCTGGTCGAGACTCGATGGTGATCATGCCAACCGGTGGTGGTAAGTCATTGTGTTACCAAGTGCCTATGCTAGTGGCTCCGGGAATGGGGCTAGTTATCTCTCCTCTTATCTCTTTGATGAAAGACCAAGTGGACCAGTTAAAAGCGAATGGTGTTGCGGCTGAGTGCATTAACTCTAGTATGAGTCGAGAAGATTTGCTGTCGGTGTATAACCGAATGCATCAAGGCAAAATCAAGCTGATTTACGTTTCACCTGAGCGTGTGTTGATGCGTGATTTTATGGAGCGTATCCAGTATTTA
This sequence comes from Vibrio halioticoli NBRC 102217, assembly GCF_000496695.1. Taxonomy (GTDB): domain Bacteria; phylum Pseudomonadota; class Gammaproteobacteria; order Enterobacterales; family Vibrionaceae; genus Vibrio; species Vibrio halioticoli. The sequence continues at coordinate 12,776 of NZ_BAUJ01000066.1, read as the reverse complement.
GAAATCAATTTAATTGCCATTGATGAAGCACACTGTATCTCTCAATGGGGACATGATTTTAGACCTGAATATGCCTCTCTAGGACAGTTGAAACAGCGATTTAGCCATGTACCATTTATGGCTCTCACGGCAACGGCTGACGACACCACTCGTCTCGATATTGATGCGCGATTACAACTTAATGATCCTTTGTTTTACTTGGGCAGTTTCGATAGACCCAATATTCGCTATACCTTGGTAGAAAAAGCAAAACCTGTTGCGCAGATCATTCGCTATTTGGCTACGCAAAAAGGGCAGTGCGGCATTATTTATTGTGGCAGTCGTAAAAAAGTAGAAATGCTTACCGAGAAGCTGTGCAATAACGGCATTCGCGCTATGGGATACCATGCCGGAATGGAGTCTGATGAACGTGCTTATGTTCAAGAAGCCTTTCAAAAAGACGATATTCAAATTGTAGTGGCAACAGTGGCGTTTGGTATGGGGATCAATAAACCCAACGTGCGTTTTGTACTGCACTTTGATATTCCAAGAAATATAGAGTCCTATTACCAAGAAACCGGCCGTGCGGGTCGTGATGGTTTGCCTGCTGAGGCAATGACGCTCTATGATCCATCGGACATCAACTGGCTACGCCGTATGTTGGATGAGAAAGAAGATGAACAACAGAAAAAGGTAGAGATGCACAAGCTAAATGCCATGAGTGCATTTGCTGAAGCACAAACCTGCCGTCGCCAAGTATTGCTGCATTATTTTGGTGAGTATCGCGAAAAAGCATGCGGTAACTGTGATATTTGTATCGACCCTCCAAAAACCTTTGATGGAACAGAAGCGGCGCGAAAAGCATTGTCTTGTGTGTATCGAGTGAAACAATCGTTCGGCATGGGTTATGTCACTGAAGTATTGCGTGGCATGCAAAATATTCGTATTCGAGAAAATGGTCATGACAAAATCTCGACTTACGGTATTGGACGTGAAAACAGCCATGATTACTGGGTAAGCATCATGCGTCAGTTGGTGCACAAAGGACTACTGACACAAAATATTGCTCGTAACTCTACCTTGCAATTGACCGAAGAAGCGCGCCCATTACTGCGCGGTGAAATGACATTAGAGTTGGCCGTACCAAGATTGGATCTAACACTATCCTCTAAGTCAGATAAGACGCCAACTAAGCACTACGATAAAAAGCTATTTGCCAAATTGCGTAATCTTCGTAAGCGAGTGGCAGACGAAGAAGGATTACCACCTTATGTAGTGTTTAACGATGCTACCTTGATTGATATGGCGGATATTCTGCCTACTTCATACGGTGAAATGCTGGCGGTGAATGGTGTAGGGCAACGTAAACTTGATAAATACGCCGATAAATTTTTAGATTTGATTCAGGAGCATATTACAGGTGTCTAGTTTTTTCCTTCGTCATTTAGACCTAGAAAATGGGCGACTATCACTGGTTGCTCCTTCTTTTGATCACGATGACTTTGCCGTTATAGGGCAAAAATTTGTCGACTTGATTGATGCTAGCGTTATTGAGAAGCAACAAGATGCGGATCTACATTCATGGTTGATCGACTTTGAAGGTTGCCAATTGATGCTTCGTGCCGAACACTATAGTGAAGCTATGTGGTTAGAGAGCTTATCTGCGACAGAATCACAGCCAGAGCTACAGTTTTTGGCTAGCCTAGTGGCTAAAGGCATTTAATAACAGGTATTTAATAGTACGTACTTAATAAAAATAGGGTACTAGGTTTCACATGAAACCTGAACATTTATCAATCAACTCTTTTATAAACTTAAGCTTCGTAAGCTAATAGCTGATAAGTCTTAGCATTGTTCATCTATTGCACAATTGTATGCGTTATGTATAATGCCGAGCCCGCCATTTGGCTGGACTTTAAAATTTGAGATGAAGCAAACTGCTTCGAATGGGTTCCCTCGCCCCCATCTACTAAAAAGGTACAGTATGAACCGTTTTGATCCGTCCCAACTGCGTAAAGCGCTATTCCTGTTAGCGTCCTTCCACTTAATCATTATTGCTTCTAGTAATTATCTTGTGCAGCTGCCATTTACCGTATTTGGTTTCCATACCACTTGGGGTGCATTTACTTTTCCGTTTGTGTTTTTGGCTACTGATTTGACTGTGCGTATTTTTGGCGCACCAATGGCTCGTAAGATCATTTTCTTAGTCATGCTCCCTTCGTTGTTAGTGTCGTATTTGTTATCTGTCATCTTTTTTGAAGGGCAATTTCAAGGTATGGCGCCGCTCGCTGAATTTAACTTATTTATTGCGCGAATCGCGATTGCTTCATTTATGGCTTACTTACTAGGGCAAATATTAGATGTGCACGTATTTAATCGTCTACGTCAAATGAAGCAGTGGTGGATAGCGCCAACGTGCTCCACGCTATTTGGTAATGCATTGGATACATTGGCATTCTTTGGTATTGCGTTTTACAACAGCCCTGATGCGTTTATGGCGCAACATTGGCAGGAAATTGCGCTGGTTGATTACACCTTTAAGCTGATCATTAGCTTAGGCTTATTTGTTCCTATGTACGGTGTATTGTTGAATTATCTTATTCGCAAGCTTACCACTCGTTCAGAGCAGGGGCTTCCTGCTCAGGCATAAAAGATACACTTAGAGCTACGTATTGATACTAAAAGCCCCAATAGTTGAGCAGTCAATTATTGGGGCTTTTAAGTATGTACTGACGATCTAAATGGTTGTTATTAATGCATTGAGCAGTAGTGTTGCCAAAGCTTATTGGCTTCCTGATCGGCCAGTTGTTTATCTTTTAGTTTGTTAAACAGTAAGGCCGTCAAAGAAGAAACTACATGATTGGCCATTTGCACTTTGTCGTCTTCGACAGTGCCCAGTGGGCAGTGTGTAGGCGTACTAATTGCTTCGTTGTAAATCTCATTCCAATAGTGTGCATGTAAGCCCTCACTATCACTTGACCAAACAGTTTGACTTACCTTGGGGTTATATTCTGATTCTCCAGATACCCCTTTAAAAGACACCACAGAGCAGCTTGAGTGACCAATATTGGTTTCTATTTCAGCGTGCAGTTCTTGAAATCCTGGGTGAAAACTTCCGCGAACACCGTATTTCGCACTACCTGGGTTAAGCCCCCTTACTACGGTATTCATTGGAGTGCGCAGACCGTAGCGCTTTTTCCAGTCCAGCATTTTTTCTGCTATCGGCGCAAAGTGAGCTAAAGGTAGGTAGGCAATATTGGATGATTCGATGAATGAGGCAGCCTGAGTAATATCTTGCGCTTGTTGAATATTAAGCTTAGCTAAATAGTGTTGGCTATGGATACGGTCTGAGCCGATATCCAAATGTCCGTGAATAAGCACTTTATAGCCGGCTTCTGCCAAGATAGAAGCGGCAATTAAGTTCCACGGCAGTGCTTGCTGCTGCCCATTTGCATCCAGTTTACTTTTCTTACCTGCGTAACAAGGCCAGTCAATATCCACTTCTATTTTGGGTAGTCGCTGGTGGAAGGCTTTGGTGAATCCTGCAATTTCGGCGGCAGTTTCATTATTGACTCGAATGAGCATCATCAACATTGCCATTTGATCATCATCGATCTTACCGTCGAGGTATTGATCCATCACAGCGTAGGCCTGATCAAAAGAAAGTGGTTTACGACCTCTTTCTCCGCGACCGACACAACGGATACATTCTAAAATTATGCTCATTAACTAAGCTCTCCTTGCTTAAGTTTCTATAGAAAAGTTTAGCTCCTATCCTATAGAAGTTGTCATGTAAAAAAGCCCAACTTATTGAGCTGGGCTGATTGAATTAAATTTGTTTGATTTGCAGGGGCCAATTTTGGTCACTTTGCCGATGCGCTTCAATTTCGAGTTCTGCAACGGTCAATGGATTAAGCAAACACCAGCTTGCCTCTATGCTTAAATCGAGGTTTTTCCCTTGGGCTTGTAGGCTAACATGAGGTTGCAGGTCAACGTTGCGCCTATGGGTTAACAACACAGATAGCCTTAAAATTCGCAGGATGTTTTCAGCGCTTTGCCGGCTGACCGCATGTTGCTCAGGTAAAGATGACAGGGCATCTTTATAGCGAGCGGTAATTTCTGCTAATAGAGATTTTTGTGCTTGTGTATAGCCCGGTAGGTCAAGGTACTGCAACAGGTAGGCATTGTGTTTGCCAGCCTTTTTGAAATCGATAGTCAGACCGATTTCGTGCAATTGAGCGGCGGCTTTTAATAGGTCGATAGCGACAGGTTCGGTTAAGAAGTTTGCCCCACACTGCTCAACTAACTTTAATGCGGTGTGTGAGACTTGCTGAGCGTAGTCTTGATCCAGTTGGAAGCGTTGTTGGACGCTCGCTAAGGTGCGCTGACGAATATCGTCTTGATGCAGCTCCTTAATCATTTCATACACCATACCTTCGCGTAATGCTCCGCCCGCGAGGGTCATGTCTTCTATTTCTAGCAGTTCAAAGATGGCTAATAAAATGGACAGTCCGCTAGGGAACACCAGTGCTCGTTCTAGGGTTAAACCTTCAATCTCAAGCTCTTCTAGTGCATTAGAGCGCATGGCTTGCTTTTGCAAGCGCTTGAGTTTGGAGTGAGTAATCACTTCGTCCATACCTTGCGCTAGCATTATCTCTTGCAGTGCTTGAACTGTACCACTTGCTCCGACACACATGTCCCAACCCAGCTGAGTATATTCATGCAATACCGGTGCTAAGGTTTGCTTCGCGGCCTCAATGGCACAGCGAAAGTTTTCAGCGGTAAGTTGTCTATCACTAAAGTGTTGCTCTAACCAAGTAACACAGCCCATTTGCAGGCTATGTAGCACTTTGGCATCAAAGCCTTCTCCGATAATAAGTTCGGTACTTGCGCCGCCAATATCGACAACAAGACGTTTTCCTTTACCACCGGAGGTGTGAGCAACACCTTTATAGATAGTTGCCGCTTCTTCGTCTCCAGAGATGACTTGAATATTCTTACCTAGAATATGGTTCGCCTTCTCTAAAAACACATCAATATTCGTGGCGACACGCAATGTTGCTGTACCCACAATACGGATGTTCTGTTCAGGTATATCTTGTAAGCGTTCGGCAAACAGAGACAAACAGTCCCAACCTCTTTGCATTGCTTCTTGGCTTAATGCGTTAGTGCTGTCTAATCCAGCAGCTAAACGAACTTTGCGTTTGATTTTTGCCATAGTTCGAACGCTTCCATGAACGTGTTTAACCACAAGCATGTGGAAGCTGTTCGAGCCAAGGTCAATGGCGGCATAAAGAGGAGATGAGTTTGTCATAACCAGATTAGCTATTCCCTGATGGTTTGTTGTAAGGTCGAGATGGTCGATTATTACGTCGCTGGTTGTTATTGCGACCTTGTGGTTTGCCACCAGGACGACGGTTGCTTGATGAGTGACGTAAACGAATAGGTTTTGGTAATTCTTGAATTAGTGCTTCCGGATCATAATCTGATGCTGGAATTGAATGACCAATATATTCTTCAATCGCAGGTAGATTGATAGCGTATTCTTCACAAGCAAAGCTGATTGAATGTCCGCTTTCTCCTGCACGACCTGTACGACCGATACGGTGAACATAATCTTCACTGTCATCGGGTAGGTCATAGTTGAATACGTGCGTAACAAGAGGAATATGCAGACCACGAGCGGCAACATCGGTGGCAACTAAGAAGTCTAATTCGCCAGCAGAGAATTGCTCTAAAATGCGTTCACGTTTTTTCTGAGGAATGTCCCCAGTTAAAAGACCTACACGATGCTCATCAGCGGCTAAATAACCCCATACTTGTTCACACTTATATTTAGTGTTGGCAAAGATAATGGCTTTCTCTGGCCAATCTTGCTCAATCAAGGTCATTAGTAGAGCAATTTTATCTTCGTTAGAAGGTTGGAATAACTCTTCTTTAATTCGCACATTTGTTCGGCGCTCAGGCTCAACTTCTACATGCTCAGGATTATTCATGTGTTCAAACGCTAATTCTTGTACGCGATAAGACAGCGTGGCAGAGAAAAGCATGTTTAGACGATCTTTAGGTTCAGGCATACGACGGAACAAAAAGCGAATGTCTTTAATAAAGCCTAAATCAAACATTCGATCAGCTTCGTCTAATACAACGGCTTGAATGTGATTTAGATTAAATGCTTTCTGTTTAAAGAAATCGATAATACGACCAGTCGTACCAATTAAGATATCAACACCCTGTTGAATCTCATGGAGCTGCTTATCGTAGCTTTCACCACCATAAGCAAGGGCCGCTTTTACCCCCGTACTTGCAATCAAAGATTCAGCATCTCGATGGATCTGAATCGCCAATTCACGTGTTGGCGCCATAATAATGGCACGCGGCTGGTTCACTGCTCGAGACTCATCGGCAGGGTTTTTTAGTAGGTAATCAAAAGTAGCGGTTAGAAAGGCTAATGTTTTACCAGTACCCGTCTGAGCTTGCCCCGCAATGTCTTGGCCAGTGAGCAGTACTGGCAGCGCTAACGCTTGAATCGGAGTACAATACTCAAATCCTTTTGCTTGCAATCCAGTAATAATACTAGGGTGCAAATCGAAGTCGGCGAATTTTTGCTCTGTGATGTGTGTCTTTTTCATGAACATAGAATATCAGCTTACGCTTGCATTAAGAAAGGAAATCCATTCCAATAGGCAATCTAATTGCTGATGATCATCTAATCGGCAACAGAAAATTGATTTGGAGCTAAAGATGAGCGATAAGATTTTGCAGCTTTCTGACGATGGTTTTGAAAGTGATGTAATTAAAGCTGCAGGCCCTGTGCTGGTAGATTTTTGGGCAGAATGGTGTGGCCCTTGTAAAATGATTGCCCCTATTTTGAATGAAATATCTGAAGAGTACGCTGGTAAGCTTACCATTGGTAAGCTAAATATCGATCACAACCCAGCAACGCCACCAAAATATGGTATCCGTGGTATCCCAACACTATTGTTGTTTAAAGACGGCAGTGTGGCAGCCACCAAGGTAGGCGCGCTATCAAAAACTCAACTAAAAGAGTTCTTGGACGCAAATATCTAAAATAAAAACTTAAATTAACCGTGTATTTCTCAGTACACGGTTTTGTTTTTTCCATAAGCTAGACTACGCTTGTTTTTAGTGCTAGTTTATTGCACGTAAATCATACAATTTTCATTTCTTGGTCGATCCTGAGACCAAATCTCTCTTAACTAACACATACAGATCTTATTTTGACTACTAAATCTAATATAAAGACCGTTACCAAATCGAATTCAAAATCGACCACTATGAACTTGACTGAGTTGAAGAAAAGACCTGTCTCGGATTTAGTGAAGCTTGGTGAGAGCCTTGGTCTTGAAGACCTTGCTAGGTTGAGAAAACAGGACATCATTTTCGCTACGCTAAAAGCTCACGCTAAAAGCGGTGAAGATATCTTTGGCGATGGCGTCCTTGAAATTCTACAAGATGGATTTGGTTTTCTGCGCAGTTCAGATAGCTCATATCTAGCTGGCCCAGATGACACCTATGTATCTCCAAGTCAGATTCGACGTTTTAATTTACGTACTGGCGACAGCATTGCAGGAAAAATTCGTCCACCAAAAGATGGCGAACGTTACTTTGCACTGTTAAAAGTTAACTCTGTTAACCACGATAAGCCTGATAACGCACGTAATAAAATCTTATTTGAAAACCTGACTCCACTGCATGCCAATGAACGTATGACAATGGAAGTAGGTAATGGTGCGACAGAAGATATTACTGCTCGTATCTTAGACTTAGCCTCGCCAATCGGTAAAGGCCAACGTGGCTTGATCGTTGCTCCGCCAAAAGCGGGTAAGACAATGTTGCTACAAAACATTGCACAAAGCATTGCTCGTAACCACCCAGAGTGTGAGTTGATGGTTCTGCTAATTGATGAGCGTCCTGAAGAAGTAACTGAAATGCAACGCCTAGTTCAAGGTGAAGTAGTGGCTTCAACATTTGATGAACCAGCATCAAGACACGTACAAGTGGCTGAGATGATCATCGAAAAAGCGAAACGTCTCGTAGAGCACAAAAAAGACGTGGTTATCTTACTTGATTCAATCACTCGTCTTGCTCGTGCATATAACACCGTGATTCCATCATCAGGTAAAGTACTGACCGGTGGTGTAGATGCCAATGCTCTACATCGTCCTAAGCGTTTCTTCGGTGCCGCTCGTAACGTTGAGGAAGGTGGAAGCCTGACTATCATCGCTACAGCACTTGTCGATACCGGTTCTAAAATGGATGAAGTTATTTACGAAGAGTTTAAGGGTACCGGTAATATGGAACTACACTTAAACCGTAAGATTGCAGAGAAGCGAGTTTTCCCAGCAATCGACTTCAATCGTTCAGGTACGCGTCGTGAAGAATTACTGACGAAACCAGATGAGCTACAGAAGATGTGGATTCTGCGTAAGATTGTTCATCCAATGGGTGAAATCGATGCAATGGAATTCTTAATTGATAAGTTAGCAATGACTAAAACAAACAATGAATTTTTTGATGCAATGAGACGCCAGTAACAAGGCATCTTAAAAACTGCATCTCAGTAATTCGTAGTTTATTGAACTTATTGTTAAAAACGTCACCTAATTAGGTGACGTTTTTTAATCGTTGGTTTTAATAACTAAGATATAAAGCCAGGAAGGCGAGTACAATTACAAGGAGCGAGAGTATGCATAAAAGGCTATTAGTAATATTGCTATCCGTCATGTTAAGTGGCCTAAGCATGGTGCAGGCGGTTGAGTTAACTCAACAACAAAAACAGCAAATGCTTGCCGATACTCAATCTCATGATGACGCTCAACGTATTGTCGCACTCGCACTTTCTGACCAATCAGACAAAGCAAACTTTGACCTGCTACGCATTAAACAACCCCAACAAGAAGTAGTAAGATTTCTCGCCATCAAGTCTATTGCAGAAAATCATCCACAATACACCTCCGATCTGGCCGTTTTCGTTGATTCTCAGCGTAAAGTTCCATCCTCTTTAACCTTAGTCGAGCAAGGCGATGGATTCCGTTTTAGCTCTCCCGCATTTGCCTACCAACAGTTAGCGCAACGTTTAATGGATGATTGGGATTTAAATGAACAAGAGATGAATTTTTACATCGCTGTTGAGAATGGAAAACTGAATTTACGCACATGGCTGACGGAAAACCCTGAGCTTACCTCTCCTAGAGAAAGACTGCTGATTGAGAATGTAGTAAAGCTATCGGAAGATGGGATGAGCTTTCTTGCACAACAAGTCACCACCAATAATGTTGTATCTTGGTTACCCAGTACCGAAGTGATGGTGGCTATAGCCTCTGCTTCGCACAGTCCTGAGTTATACAATATCCTTTGGAAGATGAAGACCAATAGTGCAGTTAACCGCGAATTAGAAAGGCTAGGCGCGGATGGCAGTGAATTTTCGATACAACAGTTGATCTTGGCCAGTAGTAATCCTTCTCTCAATAAGCGTAGCCTGCAATTGTTAGCCAAGTACGCACCCACCTCCCAACCAGCAGAAGATTTCTTGGTATCGAAGATGAACAATAGAAATGATGCTCAAGTGATATCGACCAGTATTCAAGAATACGGATATAGCAGTTGGTTTAAGCAGTGGGTGATCGAGCACCCAGAACTCTTTAATCATTAAATTTGTTAGCTGAAGCCCGCGCGCTTTTTGTTATACTGCGGCAATCTTTCTAGGCTAAATGGACTGCTATGAGCTGCAAAGACTTGCGAGATTTTCTTGCTCTTTTGGAAAAAGAGGGGCAATTGAAGCGCATTTCCCACCCTGTTGATCCCAACTATGAAATGACGGAAATTAGCGACCGCACATTACGTGCTGGTGGCCCCGCACTTCTATTTGAAAATCCCATTGGTTATAACATGCCAGTATTGACCAACCTATTTGGTACTTCCAAACGGGTGGCTTTAGGTATGGGGCGTCAAAAGGTCAGTGATCTGCGAGAAGTGGGAAAGCTATTAGCCTACCTTAAAGAGCCAGAGCCACCGAAAGGCTTTAAAGATGCTCTAGATAAACTGCCTGTTTTCAAACAAGTGCTCAATATGCCAGTCAAAAGGCTGCGTAAAGCTCGATGCCAAGAGATAGTGTGGCAGGGTGAAGACGTTGATCTGGATAAAATCCCAGTCATGAGTTGTTGGCCTGATGATGTCGCGCCGCTATTAACTTGGGGTTTAACCATTACTAAAGGCCCGAATCAGAAACGTCAAAACTTAGGCATTTATCGTCAGCAGAAGTTAAGCAAAAACAAAGTCATTATGCGTTGGTTGGCTCATCGAGGCGGCGCACTCGATTTAAGAGATTGGGTTGAGGCTAATCCAGGAAAACCGTTTCCTGTCTCTGTGGCCTTTGGTGCCGATCCCGCCACGATTTTAGGTGCAGTGACGCCCGTGCCAGACTCATTATCTGAGTATGCCTTTGCCGGACTACTGCGCGGCAGTAAAACCGAAGTGACTAAGTCGATTAGTAATGATTTAGATGTTCCCGCAGGCGCTGAAATTGTTTTAGAAGGGTATATCGACCCGAATGAATTTGCTGATGAAGGCCCTTATGGTGACCATACCGGTTATTACAACGAGGTAGAAAGCCACAACGTATTTACTATTACGCATATCACTATGCGTAAAGACCCGATTTACCATAGTACCTATACTGGTCGTCCGCCGGATGAGCCTGCGGTACTCGGGGTGGCACTGAACGAAGTGTTTGTGCCTATTCTGCAAAAGCAATTCCCTGAAATAGAAGATTTCTATCTGCCGCCAGAAGGCTGTTCTTATCGAATGGCTGTAGTGACCATGAAGAAGCAATATCCGGGGCACGCTAAGCGAGTCATGATGGGTGTTTGGTCTTTTCTGCGTCAGTTCATGTACACAAAATATGTATTAGTCTGCGATGCGAATGTAAATGCGAGAGATTGGGATCAAGTTATTGCGGCTATGACCGAGCATTTGCAACCCAAGCGTGACATAGTAATGATCGAGAATACCCCAATTGACTCTCTAGATTTTGCCTCGCCCGTTATTGGGCTTGGTTCAAAAATGGGATTGGATGCCACAATAAAATGGCCTGCGGAGTTAGTCATGTCTAATGATAAACCTTGGGTATTTCCCACATTGGAACCAGCAAAAGCGCAAGAGCTTTGCGAACAATTTAAGAGCAAACATTCTTATGTTCTGGATTGCTATCTGCCGGCAGAAGCGGGCAATGCTGGCATGGCGATAATATCCATAGACAAGACAGAGCAAGGTCAAGGTGAGCAAGTGATTGAAGCTGCCTTAACTGAGTTTTCCCAATATGCTGCAATTAAGTTTGTCATTGTCTGTGATGATGATGTCAATATCCGCGATTGGAATGATGTGATTTGGGCGATAACAACTCGTATGGACCCTGCTCGTGATAGTCAGTTTATTGATGGCACTCAATCTCAGCTTGGCATTGACGCGACTAACAAGCTAGAAGGTGAAGCTAGTCGTGAGTGGGGGAGACCAATACACAAAGATAAGCAGTTGGTTGAGCGTATTGATCAGATTTGGGAAAAGCTCGATATATTATGACCTATAAGGTAGAGCTCTTACCGAGTGGAATCGTTTTTGAGGTGGATGATCAGCAGACAATATTGGATGCCGCTCTTGCACAAAACATCGCATTTCCCAATCGTTGCCAAGTAGGGGCGTGTGGAATGTGTTTATGTCGTTTAAAGGCAGGTACTGTCGAGTACCAATTACAGCCCGTATTAACAGAGAAAGAGCAAGCCCTAGGTTGGGTATTTGCTTGTCAGGCGTTTGCCACTACAGATTTAGTACTTACTTTTGAAGAGTAAGAAATAGAGGGATATATGACCATTCGTTGTAAAGTAAAGTCGATTGAGGCGCTAGCCAGCAATACCTTTCGCGTATTGCTTCATCCAGAAACTCCAGTAGCGTTTAAAGCAGGCCAATACTTAATGGTCGTAATGGGAGAGAAAGATAAACGTCCTTTCTCTATTGCCAGTAGTCCGTGTCGCCATGAGGGAGAGTTAGAGCTTCATATTGGTGCAGCAGAAGAAAACGCCTATGCCCTAGAAGTCGTTAATAGAATGCAAGAAGCGCAAAACCATGATGGCGATATTATTATCGATGCACCACACGGTGATGCATTCCTTCATCAAAGTGACAGAGCAATGCTATTGATAGCCGGTGGAACAGGCTTTAGTTATGTTCGCTCTATTCTTGATCACTGTATTAGCCAAGGGCTAGAAAACTCCATTCATCTATATTGGGGCGCAAGAGCAAAGTCTCAGCTGTATGCTTTTGCAGAACTCAGTGCTATTGACAGTGAATATGCCAATATTCATTTTGTGCCAGTGGTCGAAAATGATGAAGGGATCTGGACTGGAAAAACTGGAAACGTATTGCAAGCTGTGATGGGCGACTTTTCCGATCTATCTCAACACGACATTTATATTGCAGGTCGCTTTGAAATGGCGGGTAGTGCAAGAGAACAGTTTATTTTTAATAAGAAAGCTAAGATAGAACAAATATACTCAGATGCGTTTGCCTTCATTTAAACACTTATAAAACGGGATTTACTTCCTATATAGTAAGAAACACCCATAAACAGCCTGCTTTTCGAGCAGGCTGTTTGTTTGTTGAGCATAAAAGAAAGCGTATGAAAATAAATGAAGAAAAGCCTTGCCAATAAGCTGAGCATCTCTATAATGCGCCTCACTGACACGGTAGAGCGCACAACGCTTCGCAGTGAATCAGTAGGC
>NZ_BAUJ01000067.1 GCF_000496695.1 Vibrio halioticoli NBRC 102217 | reverse complement strand
GCTTAGCCTTTTTAATTTGAAATGCTGACCTAGCACTTAGTACTTAGTACTTAAACACTCGAATCTAAGGTTTTAGAGGCAAACGAGTGAACTCATCGTGCCCACACTGAGTACATGCAATAATTTCAGTTGGGTGATTGTAAGTTGTTTTATGCCCGCATTTTTCACACACAAGCACACCAAGTCCAATCAACTCACCGCTTTTGTACACACCTTGATGATCTAAGTCTTTAAAGAACTCGACCCACTCAACTTTGGTTTTATCGGTAATATCTGAAAGTGATTGCCAAAGAGTATTGGCGATGGTGAGATAAAAAGGCCCTGATTTACTTTTTTCAAAGCTATTGGCAAATTCTTGCAAATCCGATTTCACATAGGCAGAAACAAGTGCGAGTTCGTCTTTTGTCATGTCATTAGCCGCTTCTACAACTTTCTCTGAAGTGGCAATCACGTTGTTAATTTCTTCTGGGCTATTTTTTAGAGATTCAACAACGTTCGACAATAACTTTTCATATCCTGATTGGCGTTTTGGCATACCAACTCCTTTTCTATGACGATCTAATGACAATAGATAACCACTAAAAATACCTTTTGAATACCATTATTTTAGTCTCTGTAGATTCAGACAAAGGTCGTGCCACTCACAGTTTTCAAAAAATAAATAACTATGTCATTATTATTTAAAGCTATTTTCTAAAAAGCATCTTGCGCTATACCCTCAAACACTTCCCTAAAATTCATCGCAAATCCTGAGCTAAAGTTTTACATCCTGCCGAATGCCCTTTTGCTAGAACTTAGCCTAAGCAGTATCTAACAGACTAAAATTGTCACAACAGTCAGTCATCGAGACGCATAAACGCAAATATCCTCGTTTAAAGCTAGCTTTGTGGTTGTTGCTTTTAGCTGCATTAGGTATTCTAAGCGGATCTCTAATGAACTGATTTAATCGTTCTAATAGTTTCCTAGAAAACGGATAGCGTCCATGCAAGAACAATACAACCCGCAAGATATTGAACAGAAAGTTCAACAGCACTGGGACAGCAACAAAACGTTTGTTGTAACTGAAGACTCAAGCAAAGAAAAATTTTACTGTCTTTCAATGTTCCCTTACCCAAGTGGTCGTCTCCACATGGGCCATGTGCGCAACTACACCATTGGTGATGTAGTATCTCGTTTCCAACGCCTGCAAGGTAAAAACGTGATGCAGCCGATTGGTTGGGATGCTTTTGGTCTACCAGCAGAAAACGCTGCTGTTAAGAACAACACAGCTCCAGCACCATGGACTTACGAAAACATTGAGTACATGAAAAACCAACTTAAGCTACTTGGCTTTGGTTACGACTGGAACCGTGAATTTGCCACTTGTACTCCAGAATACTACCGCTGGGAACAAGAGTTCTTCACTAAGCTGTACGAAAAAGGCCTAGTGTACAAAAAGACTTCATCTGTTAACTGGTGTCCAAACGATAAAACTGTTCTAGCAAACGAACAAGTTGAAGACGGCTGCTGCTGGCGTTGTGACACCCCTGTTGAACAGAAAAAAATCCCACAATGGTTTATTAAAATCACTGAGTACGCACAAGAGCTACTTGATGATCTAGACAACCTTGACGGTTGGCCTGACATGGTAAAAACCATGCAACGCAACTGGATTGGTCGCTCTGAAGGTGTTGAACTTAAATTTGAAGTTAAAGGTCAACAAGACTTAGAAGTGTACACCACTCGTCCTGACACTCTTATGGGTGTAACGTACGTGGGCATCGCAGCAGGTCACCCTCTGGCTGATATCGCCGCTCAAACTAACCCTGAGCTTGCGGCTTTCATTGATGAGTGTCGCAACACTAAAGTAGCCGAAGCTGAACTGGCGACAATGGAGAAGAAAGGTATGGCGACAGGCCTTACTGCTATTCACCCATTGAACGGCCGTGAAGTTCCAGTTTACGTGGCTAACTTCGTACTGATGGATTACGGCACAGGCGCTGTAATGGCAGTTCCTGCACACGATCAACGTGACTACGAATTTGCCACTAAATACGGCCTAGACATCATCCCTGTGATCAAACCAGCCGATGGTTCTGAGCTTAATGTCTCTGAAGAAGCTTACACTGAAAAAGGTGTACTGTTTGATTCAGGCGAATTTGACGGCCTTGAATTCCAAGCCGCGTTTGATGCTATCGCAGCCAAACTAGAGTCAGAAGGTAAAGGCACTAAAACCGTTAACTTCCGTCTACGTGACTGGGGCGTATCTCGTCAACGTTACTGGGGTGCACCAATCCCAATGGTCACTACACAAGACGGTGAAGTTCACCCAGTTCCTGCTGATCAACTGCCAGTTATCCTGCCAGAAGATGTAGTAATGGACGGCGTAACTAGCCCAATTAAAGCCGATTTAGAATGGGCTAAAACCACATTCAATGGCGAACCTGCACTGCGTGAAACGGATACTTTTGATACCTTCATGGAATCATCTTGGTACTACGCACGTTACTGTTCACCACAAGCTGACGATATTCTAGATCCAGAAAAAGCCAACTACTGGCTACCTGTTGATCAATACGTTGGTGGTATCGAACACGCTTGTATGCACCTATTGTACTCGCGCTTCTTCCACAAACTATTGCGTGATGCGGGCTACGTCACTTCAGACGAACCGTTCAAGCAACTGCTTTGTCAAGGTATGGTATTGGCTGATGCTTTCTACCACACTAACGAAAAAGGCACTAAAGAGTGGATCGCACCTACTGATGTGACTGTTGAACGTGATGGTAAAGGTCGCATTGAAAAAGCTGTAGATACCCAAGGCCGCGACGTTGAACACTCAGGCATGATCAAAATGTCTAAGTCGAAAAACAACGGTATCGACCCACAAGAAATGGTCAACAAATACGGCGCAGATACAGTACGTCTATTCATGATGTTTGCCTCTCCTGCTGACATGACTCTTGAGTGGCAAGAATCTGGCGTTGAAGGGGCTAACCGCTTCCTAAAACGTGTTTGGAAACTGGTTCGTGAGCACTCTGCACAAGGCGCAGCCGAAGCAGTAGACGCTAAAGCGCTTTCTTCTGAGCAAAAAGCACTGCGTCGTGACGTACACAAAACCATTGCTAAAGTGACCGATGACGTTGCACGTCGTCAAACCTTCAACACTGCGATTGCCGCTATCATGGAACTGATGAACAAACTGGCGAAAGCGCCACAAGCATCAGCTCAAGATCGCGCCATCCTAGACGAAGCACTTAAAGCGGTTGTGACTATGCTTTACCCAATCACTCCGCACATCAGCTTTGAAATGTGGACAGCATTAGGTGGCAGCGACATCGATCACGCGCAATGGCCAACCTTTGATGAAAAAGCGTTAGTAGAAGACGAAAAACTTATCGTTGTTCAAGTAAACGGTAAACTTCGCGCCAAACTAACCGTTGCTGCAGACGCATCAAAAGAGCAAGTTGAAGAACTGGGTCTAAACGATGAAAACGTGGTTAAATTCATTGAAGATAAAACTGTGCGTAAAGTGATCTACGTACCAGGTAAGTTGCTGAATATTGTAGCAAACTAATCTAACCTTAGTGTGAGGGCGAAAAATTTCGCCTTCACACTTCGTTTTTTATAGTGCTTTTTAACTCACTTTTTATTTAGAGAAGCACCATAAAAACCGAACTTCCTGTAGAGAGTATTCTTTTGATTCAAATTGCACGCCTACCCTATTTACGTCTCACTATTGCTCTACTGTTTGCATCACTACTCAGTGGGTGTGGTTTTCATTTACGTGGCAATTACCTAGTTCCTGAAGAAGTAGGCTCGATGTCCCTTACCAGTTACGATGATTATTCTCGATTAACCCGAGATGTCACCACTGAGCTCAGAAACAACGACATTGATCTTGTGACTCCTGCGGCCAATGTCACTAACCTGCACCTGTTATCAGAAAGCATCAGTGATCGCACACTTTCTCTCTATCAAAACAGCCGCGCGGCCGAAAAAGAGATCAAACTGGTAGTCACTTACCGAGTTATCGTACCTGAAGTCTATTCTCGAACCTTTACTACTCAAGTAAGCCGTAGCTATCTAGATAACCCACTCACCGCTTTGGCTAAATCGGTAGAGCAAGAGATGCTAGAAAATGAAATGCGTAAGCAAGCCTCTCGACAAATCATTCGACAGCTAGCACGTCTACGCAATAGCCTCGATAATGAAGATTCACAACAACTAGAAGTGAATGAAGAAGGCATGCTTGTTGACCCTTCTTTGCAGAAAAAAGATCAAATTTCATTAGAAGCTGAATTCGAGAAATCTGATCCTGCACCGGTTGCTCCGCAACCAAGCGCAACTGACGAAAATAAAGCGGATGATTCATCTTCAGCTACTGAGACTAGCGCGACAGAAACAGTAAGCACTGATACGACAACCACAGAGGCTGAAACGCCTGCTGCGGAGTAGACAGTTATCATGCGTATCTTTGCTGACAAACTAGAGAACACTTTACAAAGACAGTTACACCCCGTGTATCTTGTGTTTGGTGGTGAAGCTCTTTTAGTGCAGGAGTCTCAAAATCAAATCGAACAAAGCGCCAAAGCACAAGGTTTTAGTGAAACCTTCCGCTTTGCCATTAACGCGCAAACCGATTGGAATGAGATCTTTAATGCCTGTAACTCAATGAGTCTTTTTGCTGAAAAAAAGATCCTACAACTCGAGTTACCAGAATCGGGCACCAATCAAACCATAAGTAAAGAGCTGCTGAATTTACAGCAAATGCTCAATCCTGACGTGATATTGATTGTCATCGGAAGCAAGCTCACTAAAGCGCAAGAAAACACCAAATGGTTCAAAGCACTCAATGCTAACGGCTTATGGGTCAGTTGCTTAACTCCTGATGCACAACGTTTACCGCAGTTTGTTATGCAGCGCTGCCATAAATTGGGGCTAAAACCCGATGCAGAAGCGGTGCAAATGCTGGCGCAATGGCATGAAGGGAACCTTTTAGCCCTTAGTCAGAGCTTAGAGAAGCTTTGTTTACTCTATCCTGACGGAGTCTTGACGCTAATTCGTATAGAATCAGCCCTGAGCAGACATAACCACTTTACAGCGTTTAACTGGATTGACGCTATGCTTGAAGGAAAAGCCAAGCGTAGCCAGCGTATTTTGCGTGAATTGCACGGTGAAGGTATCGAAGCGGTTATCTTACTGCGCACATTGCAAAAAGAGCTCAATACTTTAATGAGCTACAAGCAACAATTGAATCAAAAAAGTTTACAGCAAGTATTTGACCAATACCGCGTTTGGAACAACAAGCGCCCACTGTATACCGCAGCGCTTAATCGCCATACTGCACGCTCTTTGTATTCGATGGTCTGCGCTCTAGCAGAAGCCGAGCACACAGCAAAAACCGATTATGACACCAGCGTATGGCCAATGCTGACGCAATTAACACTCGACATGAGTATGTCGCAAAACGCTTAAGATCAGCGCGATATACTTTCCACCTATGACAATTTGAATAAGGAGCCTGCATTGCAAGGCAAGGAATTAAAAGACTTTTTGGCTGATAAAGCAGACGATATAAAAGCACAACAAATCGTAACCCTAGACGTTCAAGGAAAATCTAGCGTGACCGATTACATGATTATCTGCACAGGCACCTCTAAGCGCCACGTTTCCTCCATTGCAGAGCATGTTGCCAGTGAAGCGAAAAAGATCGGCATCGAACCTTTAGGTATGGATGGTGAACTTGAAGGCGAATGGGTTGTCGTAGATATGGGATCTACCATGATTCATGTGATGCAAGAAGAACACCGCGAACTTTATCAACTAGAAAAACTTTGGGGTTAATCTGTGAAAATCCAACTCGTTGCCGTTGGCACTAAAATGCCAAAATGGGTAGAAGAAGGCTTTAATGAGTACAAGCGTCGTTTTCCCAACGATATGCCTCTGGAACTGATTGAGATCACTGCTGGTAAACGAGGTAAAAACGCTGACATTGCGCGCATCTTACAAAAAGAAGGCGAATCCATGTTGGCGGCAGTACCTAAAGGAAACCGAATTGTGACCTTAGATATTCCAGGCAAGCCTTGGGATACTCCGCAACTCGCACAACAGTTGGAGCGTTGGAAACTCGATGCTCGTGATGTTTCTATTCTTATCGGTGGACCAGAAGGTTTAGCGCCAGCGTGTAAAGCAGCCGCAGAACAAAGTTGGTCACTTTCCCCTTTAACACTCCCTCACCCTTTGGTGCGAGTGGTAATGGCCGAAAGCCTATACCGAGCTTGGAGCGTTAACGCGAACCACCCTTATCATCGTGAGTAATCCAGCATGATGCGTAAACGCTCTCACTTTAGAGATCATAAATTTGAAGCTCGATTATTTGGTAATCGAGCTTTAGTCGCTTTCATCGGTATTTTATTACTGATTGGCGTACTTATCGGCAACCTTTACCATATTCAGGTAAACCAGTTTAAAGATTATCAAACCCGCTCCAATGACAACCGCATCAAGATTGTGCCTATTGCGCCAAACCGCGGTTTAATTTACGACAGAAATGGCATTGTACTGGCCGAAAACAGACCCGTTTTCTCCCTTGAGATCACTCCAGAAAAAGTCTCTGATCTGGATGAGACCATCCAGCGCTTACAAAAGCTGTTTCCTATTTCTGAAGATTCTATACATCGCTTTGAACGCGATCGCAAACGCACACGACGCTTTAAATCCGTACCGCTACTCAATCAGCTAACGGAAAAGCAAGTGGCGATATTTTCGGTGCATCAGCAAGATTTTCCTGGCGTGGAAGTCAATGCCACCTTAAAACGCTTTTATCCTTATGGAAAAATTCTGACGCATGTGCTCGGTTACGTCTCACGGATTAATGACCGAGATTTACGTCGTCTAGCGCGCGCTGAAAAACTGCAAGAATATCGCGCCACACACGATATTGGTAAGTTAGGTATCGAACGTTATTACGAAGATACCCTGCACGGTAAGCCCGGTTATCAGGAAGTAGAAGTCAACAGCCGAGGTCGCGTTATCCGCACCTTAAAATATGAACCACCGATCCCTGGCAGTGACATTGTTCTAAATATCGATATTAAATTACAAAGCTATTTATTCAAGTTATTGGATAAACGTCGTGGCAGCGCCGTCATTCTAGACCCTCACACAGAAGGTGTGCTGGCAATGGTTTCTAGCCCGAGTTACGACCCGAATGCTTTTGTTAATGGCATATCAGGTAATGACTATCGCGCCCTATTAAATGACATTAATCGCCCGCTGGTAAATAGAGCGACTCTTGGCATCTATCCACCGGCCTCTACGGTGAAACCGTTTATGGCTGTGGCAGCATTACAAGAAAAAGTCATCACTCCTAAAACCACTCGTAATGACCCAGGATACTGGCGTATTCCTAATTCTAAAACCCGTCCATTTAGAGATTGGTTGCGTTGGGGACACGGCGTAGTGGATGTCAATAAAGCACTCGAAGAATCGGTGGATACTTTCTTCTACCAAGTTGCTTATGATTTAGGTATCGACCGCATATCCACTTGGATGCAAGAGTTTGGATTTGGTGACTACACTGGCATCGATATCTTTGAAGAGAGTAAAGCGAATATGCCGACTCGTGAATGGAAAAGATCTCGCCACAAAACCCCTTGGTATCAAGGTGACACCATCCCTGTTGGTATCGGTCAAGGATATTGGACGGCAACGCCGTTACAAATTGCAAAAGCAACCTCAGTGTTGGTCAATGAAGGCAAAGTAATGGCGCCGCAGTTACTGCGCTCGACCATTCATCGCACAGACGATAATAAAACCGTCGAAGAGTTTAAACAGCCAGAGCTTTACCCGCCAATTACTGGGGTTAAAAAAGAGTTTTGGACTATCGCTAAACACGGTATGTATTTGGTTAACCACGGTAAACGAGGCACTGCACGTCGCGCCTTCTACGGTTTGCAATATAAGAGCGCGGGGAAATCGGGTACTGCTCAAGTATTTGGTCTTGCCGAAGACCAAAAATACAACGCTGATGAAATTGCCGAGCACTTGCGCGATCACGCCTTATTTACAGGGTTTGCTCCGTATGAAAACCCAAAAGTTGTGGTAACAGTAGTACTGGAAAATGCCGGTGGCGGTTCAAGTCACGGCGCCCCAGTAGTAAGACAGATATTTGACCATATGTTATTAGATAAAAACTCTCACTATATTGGGCCTGACAAATGAAACTAGATCCAGAAACAGGCAAAAACCGCTCCCTATTTGAGCGCATGCACTTAGATCTCCCCTTAATCTTGGGCATCTTAGTTTTGATGGGATGTGCTCTAGTCATCATGTATAGCGCCAGCGGTCAAAACCTTGCCATGATGGAACGCCAGATGATGCGCATGTTGTTGGCTCTGAGTGTGATGGTGGTGATGGCGCAAATTACACCCAGAACTTATGAAACACTTGCTCCACTGCTCTTTACTGGAGGCTTGATCCTACTATTAGGCGTTATCTTCTTTGGTGAAGCCTCCAAAGGGGCGCAGCGCTGGCTCAACCTTGGCTTTATCCGCTTTCAGCCATCGGAATTAATGAAACTTGCCGTGCCACTGATGGTGGCGCGCTATATTGGTAATCGCCCACTGCCTCCTAGTTTTAGAGTGTTAGTCACTTCACTAGTGTTGGTGATGCTACCGACCATTTTAATCGCAAAACAACCGGACTTAGGCACCTCGATATTAATCGCAGCCTCAGGCATTTTTGTTATTTTCCTAGCCGGTATCAGCTGGAAAATCATTCTGTCGGCGGCGATGGCGGTCGGGGCATTTGTCCCTATCTTGTGGTTTTTCTTGATGCGGGAATATCAAAAAGTCCGGGTCCGAACTCTATTTAATCCTGAGTCCGATCCCCTCGGCGCAGGCTACCATATTATTCAAAGTAAAATCGCCATTGGTTCTGGTGGTTTAATGGGTAAGGGTTGGTTGCATGGCACTCAGTCACAGCTAGAATTTCTACCCGAGCGCCACACTGACTTTATCTTTGCCGTTATTGCCGAAGAGTGGGGCTTAATTGGTGTAAGTGCCCTACTTTGTATCTATCTCTTTGTTATTGGGCGCGGCCTTTACCTTGCTAGCCAAGCACAGACCGCTTTCGGTCGCATGATGGCAGGCAGTATTGTACTAAGCTTCTTCGTGTATATTTTCGTAAACATGGGGATGGTGAGCGGAATTTTACCTGTTGTTGGCGTTCCACTGCCTTTAATCAGCTATGGTGGTACTTCCATGGTGACCTTGATGGCCGGCTTTGGCATCTTGATGTCTATTCAAACCCATAGAAAAATGCTTTCAAAGGCAAATTAATGCAATTATTTAAAAGTTTAATACTGGCTATTCCCCTGATGATCCTTGCTGGATGTTCAGGTTCAAATGAAGATAGATATGCGATATCACAAGATGTGGCACCGGATTCACCAATCACTTTACAGCATATTGAAGATGCAACTCCGCGCTATGAACCTTACAGTTTAGGTGGAAACAAAGATTACACTGTACGTGGCAAATCCTATTCTGTGATAAATAATCCGCAGGGTTTTAAGGAGAAAGGTAAAGCGTCGTGGTATGGCAAGAAATTTCATGGCCATTTAACCTCTAACGGCGAAACTTATGACATGTACTCAATGAGTGCAGCGCATAAAAACCTGCCTATTCCTAGTTACGTCAAAGTAAAAAATTTAGATAACGGCAAGACAGCTATCGTGCGCGTCAACGATAGAGGCCCTTTCCATGAAGGTCGAATTATTGACCTGAGTTACGCTGCAGCGACTAAGCTTGGAGTAATACAAACTGGCGTGGCAAACGTAGAGATTGAATACATCTCCACTAAACCAGAACCGAATGGAAACAAAACGTCGAATACTCATCCTCGCTATATCATTCAAGTGGCGAGCCTTGGGAATGCCACTTCGTCGAAGAAGTTATCCGATCAACTTGCTAGTGAGTATAAGCAACCTAGCTATGTAGAAAAGAACAATAGCATCAATAGAATTTTTATCGGCCCGATTGATAACGCAATGACGGCACAAGAAATTCTAAAGAAAATACAAAAAAATGGACATCCGAGCGCTTTTATTAAAAAGCACAAAGCTGAATAATGCCAATCACAGTAATTAAGTGATCAGACACAGAGTAGGAAAAACGTCGTTATCCAGCGTTTACCCTACTCGCATGATACGTTAATTACTATGATTGATATAATTCAGAAACGGATTAAAAATCACTCTTTGGCGAGCATAGTAGCCGTATCTCTGGTTTAGGTTTAGACTATTGATTTGGCTACTATATAAACAGTTTTGCCTTCACTTTGGACATTACACAATACAGATGAAAAAAATAACCCAATCACTCAAATCTCTTGCTGTAACGAGTGCTTTAGCGTCAATTGCATTTAGTGCAGTTTCGCAAGCAGCACCAATAGTACTACCTGATGCACCGCAAATTGCAGCGAAGGGCTACGTGCTGATGGATTTCAACTCAGGTAAAGTCATCGCTCAAAAAGAAGCTAACACTAAGCTTCACCCTGCGAGCTTAACTAAGATGATGACCAGTTACGTTATCGGCCAAGAGCTAAAACGCGGTAACATCTCTAAAGATGATGAAGTTGTTGTCAGCAAGAATGCATGGGCGAAGAACTTTCCTGATTCATCAAAAATGTTCATCGAAGTAGGCACTACGGTTACTGTTGATAAACTGAACCACGGCATTATCATCCAATCGGGTAACGATGCATGTGTGGCTATGGCTGAGCACGTTGCGGGTTCAGAAGATGCATTTGTTGATCTGATGAATGCATGGGCTAAATCTATCGGCATGAAAAATTCACACTTTGCGAATGTTCATGGTCTGGATAACGATGGCTTATTCTCAACACCTTACGATATGGCGCTACTAGGCCAAGCATTGATTCGTGACGTGCCAGACGAATACGCAATTTACTCGCAAAAACAATTCACTTACAACGGCATTACCCAATACAACCGTAACGGTTTGCTTTGGGATAAGAGCATGCACGTTGATGGTATCAAAACTGGCCACACTAGTGGTGCAGGATACAACTTAGTCAGCTCTGGTACAGAAGGACAAATGCGTCTGGTTGCCGTAGTGATGGGAACTAAGAGCTCTAATGCTCGTAAAGCAGAAAGTAAAAAACTACTCAACTACGGATTCCGTTTCTTTGAAACTGTTGCTCCTCACAAAAAAGGTGAAGTGTTCGCTGAAGAAAAAATCTGGATGGGTAGCCAAGACACAGTCAAACTGGGTCTAGCTGAAGACACATACGTGACTCTTCCTCGTGGCGTAGCTAAAAACCTAAAAGCAAGCTTCGTACTGGATAAAGAGCTTAAAGCACCGATCAAGAAAGGCGATGTAGTTGGACGCGTATTCTACCAAGTTGATGGTCAGGATATTGCTCAATACCCATTACTTTCTTTAGAAGACGTCAATGAAGGTGGTCTATTTAGCCGTCTGATTGACTACCTAGTACTGCTGTTTAACAGCTGGTTCTAATATAAAGCACTAAGAGACACAAAAGGAAGCTACTGCATCAGTGGCTTCCTTTTTTATTGGATGCTAGCTTGATATGTAGCCAACCCGACCTCATATTGAGTTTTTAGCTCATTCAAAGTAACATGCGCGCCTTGAATGACCCTTTCACACCATTTTCATTTGGAGTCGCAACCATGCAAGAGCAGCCAAAACTGAAAGACCTGTTGGAATTTCCGTGTACATTTACCTATAAAGTAATGGGTTATGCTAAACCAGAACTGCCAGACCTAGTGCTGGAAGTTATCCAACGTCATGCTCCTGGCAACTACAGCCCTTCAATCACGCCAAGTGGCAAAGGTACTTACAACGCTATTTCTGTAACGATCACCGCTACTTCAATTGAACAAGTTGAAATCCTATATAAAGAGCTGAGCGATATCGAAATCGTACGCGTAGTTCTTTAGTAGTAGTTAACAGCTTATTATCGACCGACGTCTAAGCTATTGATCTTTAAGTGATGCTTATCTTAGCTAGGTCTTTAATCATACAAATATAGCAAGATCCTCTTTTTCTAGTAGAAATAGCAGCAACTTGCTAGTAATGTGCCTACATCGATATAGATGGTTCAGGGAAATAACGAATTGCCTAGCGACATAGCAAAACAAGAAACTACCACGCCATTCTCATTGGTAAACCGATTGGAAATTCATCATCTTGGCCTTCAAGACTACGAGCCAGTATTTGATCGAATGCACCAATTTACCGATGAACGTGACGAAAATACGGTTGATCAGGTTTGGATTGTTGAACACAACCCAGTCTTTACACAAGGTCAAGCAGGTAAAGAGGAGCACCTCCTCAATACTGGTGACATCCCTGTTGTAAAAAGTGATCGTGGCGGACAAGTGACCTACCATGGTCCCGGTCAAATGGTGGTGTATTTCCTACTCAATCTACGTCGACGTAATTTAGGTGTAAGGAAACTCGTTACACATATTGAAGATATCGTGATACAGACCCTAGCTAAGCTAGGTATACAGTCTGCGGCTCGTCCTGATGCGCCGGGTGTCTATGTTGACGGCAAGAAAATCTGTTCACTTGGACTGAGGATCCGTAAAGGTTGCTCCTTCCATGGGCTTGCTTTAAATATCGATATGGATCTCTCTCCTTTCCTACGCATTAATCCATGTGGTTATGCGGGCTTGGAAATGGCTCAGGTTGCTGACTTCACCACCGAAGAGCAACGTACAAATATTCAAAGTATTCTAGTAAAGGAACTCAGCGTCCTACTGGGGTACACAGACGTAATAGAAATGGCAGAAAGCGATGAGTAAACCAATTCAAATGGAAAAAGGCGTTAAATACCGTGACGCAGACAAAATGGCACTGATCCCAACCAAGACAGTACCTGTTGAGCGCAGTGAAGTGCTCCGCAAACCTGAATGGATGAAGATCAAACTACCTGCCGATAGTCAACGTATCCAAGACATTAAGTCTGCAATGCGTAAAAACAATTTAAACTCAGTCTGTGAAGAGGCTTCATGCCCGAACTTGGCTGAATGTTTTAACCACGGTACTGCTACCTTTATGATTTTGGGTGCAATCTGTACTCGTCGTTGTCCTTTCTGTGATGTTGCCCATGGCCGTCCGGTAACACCTGAAGCCAATGAGCCACAAAGACTTGCTCAAACTATCAAAGATATGAAGCTTAAGTACGTGGTTATTACCTCTGTGGATCGCGATGATCTACGTGATGGTGGTGCAAAACACTTCGCTGATTGTAATGCTGAAATCCGCAAACTTAGCCCTAACATTCGTATTGAAACTCTGGTTCCTGATTTCCGTGGTCGTATGGATAAGGCACTGGATGAGCTAAAACTGAACCCACCTGATGTGTTCAACCACAACCTTGAAACAGCGCCACGCCTGTATCGTCGAGTTCGCCCTGGTGCCAACTACAAGTGGTCTTTAGAATTGCTACAAAAATTCAAACAGCAACATCCAGATGTTCCTACTAAGTCAGGACTGATGATGGGACTGGGTGAAACCAAAGAAGAGATCGTTGAAGTGCTTAAAGATCTTAGAGCGCACGGCGTCACTATGCTTACTCTAGGTCAATATCTTGCGCCAAGCCGCCATCACCTTCCGGTTGAGCGTTACGTGCCACCAGCAGAGTTTGATGAGCTAAAAGAAATTGCGCTTGAACTAGGCTTTACTCACGCCGCTTGTGGCCCATTTGTACGTTCATCGTACCATGCTGATATGCAAGCAAAAGGCGAAGAAGTTAAGTAACTCTTTTCTATTGCGCACACTATTGCCCGAACGATTACGTTTATTTATGACTTGTCAGGCAACAAGTGACAAAAGCACTCAATTCGAGTGCTTTTTTGCTTTCTGGAGTATCCCAATTATGCTTATAACAATCACAGTTATTAACTGAACGAAAATAGCGCCAGAAAACGCCGTTAGTGCGCGTTTTACCACGCTAGGATGTTCAATTAATGGCTAAGATACCGTAAAGGAATGCTTAATTTTATAAGGGAGGTCGTTTCATGCGACTCATAGTATGCGCCGTGTTAACTCTGTTTATTTGGGGTTGTGCTGATAAAAATACACAAGAAGACAATTATTTAGATGCTTCATTTGAATTATGTAACACTGAAGTTTCGCTCTACTCTGTCAGTGATGATGGCAAAGTACGCATCATCTGCGCCGATGGCTCCAAGTTTGCTTTAAATAACGAACAAACATTAGAAATAATGCGCGACATTAACGTGGATTATTGTTCCGGTGAAGGGCTGTCAAAGTTCAATGAAAGCCGCCGATACTATACTTTCCGTTGCAAATCGGGGACTCAACTGAGTATCAATAAAAACCAATAATTAGCTTGGTTTAACGGATATTAGAAAGGCCATGAAGTGTAAGGCATTGTGCTTTGGTGGTGCTCATACCAAAAGGAACTCGTAGGAGTTCCTTTTTAATGCTCTGTAGGTTTTTAAGTTTGTTCTTTTTAACGACAGATAGGGGATGTTAGCAAACTCACTTTTATTCAGAGATGTGTTGGGGCGACTAGCGCTAACTCATCTTTGCCCCAAAATAAGCTAGAACAGGGTTTAATTTGATTTCAAAACCTGCAATTTAAATTGCTTTTCCCCTACCAAAATTCTAACTAGTAGAGAAAATTTGATAAGCCACTACAGTACGACCAGAAGTATCTAAGTGAATCTTTAGGTCAGGGGTATATAACGTCGCCAAAAAGGAGAACAAAGCCCAATAAATTGTTCATTCTTTATCTGATTTGTCACCACTACTATTTACATCTAAAAAATTCTGAGACGTATACATGAAAATAATAAGCAAGACACTAGAGGTAATGGCAAGAGATCATGACGGATTGATTGAACGAGATGGGGTGGTTTGTCGATGAAAAATGTAACCCTAACTGTATTAACTGTAGCTGCTCTCTCTGGTTGTGGTGGATCTTCTTCAAGTCCAAGCAAAAAAATTGACGAGACCCCAAAGAGTGTTGCCGTAGAGCATCAAGTCGATATGAAGATGGATGTTGAATCCATTTCTAATGAGTCGCGGCCAGAGGTATTAGGAATAATCGATGGCACGTACGAAACATTTAATGGTCAGGAGCTTCCACCCCAAGATTCTTACAACAATTGGGAGGTTAATTATTCAGACCTTCGAATGGATAACAAGAAAACTGGTGATAAAGGTCGAGTTAGGGCCGTAGGGAATGGCGATGGAACATATGAAATTACATACTGGGACGCGAACGAATACCAGTGGAATGATAGTACAACATTCGTTCTTAATGCCAGTGGTAATAACGACTGTGCCAACGGTAGTTCCTATCAGTACAATACAAAGGCTGTTACTGACGACGATGGTGTTACATTCCAACAAAGAGAGTTTGTTGATGTTCGCAATAATGTATGGCTTGGTGATAAGTGCCGAATGATGATTGTTCAGGGAACTATAAACACATTTTCAAGCGGCCTAGAGGAAAACGTAACAAAACAGTACATAGTAGAGTTTGATAAAGATACTAAAATAACTGCATTCTTAGAAATAGGTTATTCGTACAACATGCATCCATATAAAATTGTGAGCGGCCAACGAGTAGATTCACCATTATCATTATTTGAGAAACAACCTGAATTGTTCTTTTACTCTCAGAAATTAAAATGAACATAGCGCAAAATAAGATGTTTACACTTAGTCATGTTTAAAGAGTGATGAGGGTATACACCCCTCATTCTACGAGTCTCAACAAGGGTTCGATTGATAAGTAAGTAAACTCATTTTTGCCCCATTCCTTGTTTCGACTTGTTTATATCACACCAACCTATTGCTTCATTTGACTAAAGTATCCTAATACCAGTAGCCTGAGCACTTGATTGAGGAAAACTAGACTAAACGGCTCGCAAAAATGAAACCGATTGAAAAAAATAAAGCTCAGAAGCTCGTTAAAAAGTTGGAATCTGGTAACTTCGATGAAAACGATGTTGATAATCTTTTTATGAGGTTAAGAGCTTACTCTCAGGGCAATAGGCTATTTCGAGAAGTGGCCGACTTTGTTGCGCATAATGATGAGAGAAACAGAGGTATTGCTAACGAGTCACTTGAGGCTTTCTACTTGAGTTTCAAGTTTTTTCAAGAATATACCTCCCCTAAAAAGTCCCTCGACATCACCAGTCCTTTTCCACTTTACATAAAAAAACTGATGAAGTTTCAGATTGATAAGTGCAAAGAAAGTGACCTCAAACAGAAATTTAATGTCAGTAAGAAACGGCTTAAATGTAGGCTAGATAATATCTTCGCAGAAGATAAAAAGAAGCAAGTTGTTACTATGAAAAAAGGCAAGATGTCTGAACAGACATTTCGAGCCATTCAGCACATCCTTAGCTTTATAGGTAGCCAACCTGCTTTTGAACATACGGAAGTAGTGTCTGAGCTGCTGAGAGTTATTAAAGCAAATAAGCTAGTAGTAGAGGATGCGGAATTCTTAAAGCACTCTGACAGGATCGTAATTTGTGTGATGCTTCTTTTGCACGAAGCAAAGTTTGAATATGGTGCCCACAAGCAAGGGTATTGCCGTATTTCATGTGAAAAAACATCTATTTCTCATAATCAAGTGTTCGTTGATAAAGATGGGAATCCAGTAGAGCATGACGAGTCATTTGGTAAACTTCAGGTTCTTGGTTACGTAGTATTGGATAAGGATGGGAAAGACTTAACGATTTGCTATCCACTTATGACAACGACATTAGATACTGAATTCTGGTGTGATGATCATATGTTTGTTATTGAACCTCTTACTGAAACTCATCCACATTACTTACATAAAAAGGCTTTATTTGACGCACCACTATACTTCACAGATGACGGCAAACTTGGGGTTATCCAAGACTGATTTCCATCCTGATTAGCCAGCCTAGGATGTTGAAAGCGAAGTTTGCCATGCCTTACTTAATCCGTGTTTTGCTAAATTAAACAAACACTCTAGCAAGGTTTTGTCCAATAACGAGTTAGAAAGCTGTGCCAAAGAGTAGGACTTAGAACAAATATCTGTCCGAGAAAGCAACGCCTCAATGAGTCTGATAACTATACATTAAGGCGTTTTGAGCGCAATTACTCGGTTAAAGCACCACAAAAGCGCAATGCCTTACATGAAGTGGATACTTTTTTTTATTTGCCATGTAACCAAATCAGGTAAAATAAAGCACTTCTAGCCTTTCAATTGGAATACGATGAACCCTTTACTTCGATATGTTCAAGGTTATCCCGAACATATAGTGACGCCTGTTAGCCAACTAATCGAGTCAGGCAATCTCAAAAAATGGTTTGAGCAGCGCTACCCTACCCAACATAGTATCAAACATGAAAAAGCCCTGTTTGAGTACACGATGCAGATTAAAAACCGTTTTTTAAAGAAAACAGCGCCGCTGAGTAAAGTTATCTATGACAACAAAATTCATCTCATCAACAATGCGCTGGGTTTGCACTCTTATGTACAACGAGTACAAGGCAGTAAAGTAAAATCTAAGAACGAAATTCGTATCGCTAGCGTATTTAAAAATGCGCCTGAGCCTTTATTGCGTATGTTGATCGTGCACGAACTGGCGCACCTCAAAGAAAAAGAGCACAACAAAGCGTTTTACGCTTTGTGCTGTCATATGGAACCGAACTATCACCAACTTGAGCTCGATGCGCGTTTATTTATGATCTACCTAGAAAGCTAAGTCGCTATCTTGCTCGCAATAAAAAAGCGAACCGTTAAAGGCTCGCTTTTGTTTTCACTATCGTTTTGTCCGTTATGCGTAAACAGGTTTACGCTTACAAATCTCTAGTACTTTCGCTTTAGTTGCTTCAATAACAGACTCATCACCTAGGTTGTCTAGGATGTCACACATCCAGCCCGCAAGGTTTTTCGCGTCTTCTTCAGTGAAGCCACGACGAGTGATTGAAGGTGAACCTACACGAATACCCGATGTTACAAATGGGCTGCGAGGATCATTCGGTACCGAGTTTTTGTTCACGGTAATGTTCGCAGAGCCTAGAGCAGCATCGGCTTCTTTACCTGTGATGTCTTTATCAATAAGATCAACAAGGAACAAGTGGTTCTCAGTAGAGCCAGATACAATGTTGTATCCACGCGCTAAGAACTCAGCAACCATTGCTTTTGCGTTAGCAACAACGCGAGCTTGGTAATCTTTAAATTCTGGCTCTAGTGCTTCTTTAAAGGCTACCGCTTTACCCGCGATAACGTGCATTAGAGGGCCACCTTGACCGCCAGGGAATACCGCTGAATTCAGTTTCTTGTACAGCGCTTCACCTTCGTTAGAAAGGATTAAGCCGCCACGAGGGCCTGCCAGAGTTTTATGCGTTGTAGTTGTTACAACGTGCGCATGTGGAACTGGGTTAGGGTAAACACCTGCTGCAATAAGACCTGCAACGTGCGCCATATCAACGAAGAAGTAAGCGTCCACTTTGTCAGCAATTTCACGCATACGAGCCCAATCACACACTTGTGAGTAAGCAGAGAAGCCACCGATGATCATCTTAGGCTTGTGTTCAACAGCCAGTGCTTCCATTTCTTCATAGTCAATTTGACCATTCTCATCAATACCGTAAGGGATGATGTTGTATAGCTTGCCAGAGAAGTTAACTGGAGAACCGTGAGTTAAGTGACCGCCGTGTGCAAGGCTCATACCTAGAACAGTATCACCTGCATTGAGCAACGCCATGTAAACAGCATTGTTGGCTTGTGAGCCAGAGTGTGGCTGAACGTTCGCGTAATCTGCACCAAACAATTCACATGCACGTTCGATAGCTAAAGTTTCAACTTTATCAACATACTCACAACCACCGTAGTAACGCTTGCCCGGATAACCTTCGGCGTATTTGTTAGTTAGCTGTGAACCCTGTGCTTCCATTACCCGTGGGCTTGTGTAGTTTTCTGAAGCGATAAGCTCAATGTGCTCTTCTTGGCGCACTGTCTCTTCTTGAATAGCGGCAAATAGATCCGCATCGTAATCAGCGATGTTCATATCACGCTTTAGCATCTGTATCTCCTGACTCAGATTAAACTGTAAATAGCTAAAAAAGCCATACAATGACTAAACGCAAACGTTTTCGTCACGGCAATGGCGGCATTTTACCGAAATAAATTTGTATCACAAATTCTTTTTGTCCCTGTTTCTTATAGGTATATTTACCTAATTTTCCTACAGAATAAAGGTCTAATATGGGATTATCTTATTTGAGGTCTTCAACTTTACACCGTGTAAATTGAAAATTACACGATGTTAACAACAATTTCGGCCAAACTGTTCGATAAAAGATAACTAACTCTTAATTTTGTGAAACGCAATTTAATGCGAAATTATCGATTTTTTTGACGTTTCGACAGTAATGATCACTGCAATTACGTTGAGAAGTTGTATTGAATTGTAGATAGTTAGTGGTTGATGAAGGGAGCGCTATTTATCGGATACAAGTTTGGATATAGCGAAAAATCTGCTAGATAAAAATACGCATGATTAAAAATACAGACAAAACAGGCTTTGACATAATCAAAGCCTGAACAATCATTTAACTTACAAAGCTAAGCGACTTAATGACTAAGTCGTTCTACTGCTGTGCTAAATAGGCTGGTACGTCTTTAATACTATCGAGTACAACCGAGGCAATGGCTTCACCTTTGTCAGTAACCGGCTTACCCGTACGCACTAAAATCTTAGTTTTAACACCCGCAGCTTCTGCAGCCATAAGATCTTCTGCTTTATCACCAACCATAACCGAGTTTTCCATATCAATGTTTAGAAAATCTCGCGCCGAGATAAACATACCCGGCTTAGGTTTGCGACAGTCACAATCTTGTTTGTATTCACCGATACCGTGTTCAGGATGGTGTGGGCAATAATAGATACCATCAAACTCCACATCATGATCAGAGAAATTCCAATCCATCCACTGTGTTAACGATTCAAATCGCTCTTCGGTGAACTTACCGCGTGCAATGCCCGATTGATTGGTCACTAGCACTAGCATATAACCCATTTTTTGTAGCTGTTCTGTCGCTTCAAAAACTCCAGGAATATATTCAAAATCATGCTCATCATGGACATAACCATGATCAACATTAATGACACCATCACGATCCAAAAAAACAGCGGGTTTAGACACGGTAAATTACTCTGCATTGTTTGCTTGATATGGGGATAATTATCGCACGCTTTGGAATCACTCGCACCTACGTTTTCAGCTTTAGACGTCTAGACGTAAAAATATCTATTGACTTCATTCTGTGAACTATCTAGCATCTCTGGAAGATTTTAGATCCTCTCCCTAATCAAGCAGGCTTTTTGATGATAGAGATTAAGCAAGTTAACAAGGTATTCTACCAAGGCAAAACCGCAATCAATGCCTTGAAAGATATCAATTTAACCATCGGCAAAGGCAATATCTTTGGTGTTATTGGTTCTTCTGGTGCCGGTAAAAGTACTCTAATTCGTTGTGTAAACATGCTTGAAGCACCGACCAGTGGCGAAGTTATCGTTGATGGTATCGATCTGACTAAGTTATCTAAAAAAGAATTGTCAGAAGCACGCCGCAACATAGGTATGATTTTTCAACACTTTAATTTGCTTTCATCTCGTACTGTGTTTGAAAACATCGCATTGCCGTTAGAGCTTGCGGGTAAAGACAAACAATACATCGAAAACAAAGTGGTTGAGCTATTAGGTCTTGTTGGTCTGGCTGACAAACGTAATACCTACCCTGCCAATTTAAGTGGCGGTCAAAAACAACGTGTGGCAATAGCGAGAGCGCTTTCCAGTGACCCTAAAGTATTGCTGTGTGATGAAGCCACCAGCGCACTTGATCCTGCGACTACGCAATCTATCCTTGCGCTATTAAAAACCATCAACCGTCAACTGGGAATTACCATTTTAATCATCACCCACGAAATGGATGTGGTGAAAAACATCTGTCACGAAGTGGCGATTATTGGTGGTGGCGAACTGGTCGAAAAAGGCACTGTGGGCACTATTTTTGCGCACCCTAAAACAGAGCTGGCCCATCAATTTATACGCTCTACACTTGATCTCTCTATTCCAGAAGATTATGAATCACGCCTGCAAAAAGAGCGCTGCGAAGGAAGCTACGCTTTAGTTCGCTTAGAGTTTACTGGCGCCAGTGTGAATGCACCGGTTATCAGCCAAATTGCACGTAAATTCAATATTGATATTTCTATTCTAAGTTCAGACTTGGATTATGCTGGCGGCGTTAAGTTCGGCATGATGGTCGCAGAAGTGTATGGCGATGAAGAATCCTACGATGCGGCTATTAACTATCTTCAAGAACAAAAAATTAAAGTCGAGGTTCTAGGCTATGTCTTATGATGTATTTGCTGACTGGTTCAGCGCAAATAACAGCCTTTTGCTCAAGGCAACATGGCAAACACTTTATATGGTGGCGTTTTCAGGCATTGTTGGCTTTTTAGTTGGTATCCCGCTAGGGGTTATTCTGCACACCACCAAACGTGGTGGTCTATTAGAAAGCCCGCGCCTTAACTCTGTATTAGGCGCAATCATCAATATTGGTCGAAGTGTTCCATTTATTGTATTGATGGTAGCTATAATCCCATTAACGAAACTACTAATTGGTACTTTTATCGGTACTACAGCAGCTATCGTTCCTTTGACCATTGGCGCAATCCCATTTGTGGCACGCTTAATTGAAGGCGCACTGTTAGAAGTTCCAAGTGGGCTGGTAGAAGCGGCGCAATCTATGGGCGCTACGCCACTGCAAATTATTACTAAGGTACTGCTTCCAGAAGCGCTACCAACCATCATTAACTCTGTCACCATTACGTTAGTTACCTTGGTTAGCTACTCGGCAATGGCAGGCACTGTTGGCGGTGGCGGTCTAGGTGATGTTGCCATTCGTTACGGTTTCTACCGCTACGATATCATCATCATGGCTGTGACTATTGTTATGCTCATTATATTAGTGCAAATCATTCAATCTGTGGGTGACGCACTGGTTAGTAAAGTTGACCACAGATAAGAAACGAAATATTACACGGAGAAACTCATGAAATTTAATCTTAAGCAAATTTTCACGGTTGCAGTAGCGGCTTCAGCGCTAATCCTTGCTGGCTGTGGTGATAAAGAACAAGACAGCAACAAGATCAAACTGGGCGTTATGGCTGGTGCTGAAGCACAAGTTGCTGAGATTGCGGCTAAAGTAGCGAAAGAAAAATACGGCCTAGATGTTGAGCTAGTAACTTTCACAGATTACGTTACACCAAACGCTGCTCTTGATGATGGTTCTGTTGATATCAACGCATTCCAACACAAACCATACCTAGACCAACAAATTGCTGATCGTGGTTACAAACTAGCTATTGCTGGTACTACATTTGTTTACCCAATCGCGGGTTACTCTAAAAAAATCAAATCTATTGATGAGTTGAAAGAAGGCGATCGCATCGCAGTACCAAACGATCCAACTAACCTAGGTCGTTCACTGCTTCTTCTACAACAACAAGGCATTATTGAGCTACGTGAAGGCGCAGGTCTGCTAGCAACAGTTCGTGATATCACAGCAAACCCTAAGAAAATCGAAATTGTTGAGCTAGAAGCAGCGCAACTAACTCGTTCTCTAGACGATATGACTCTTGCTATCATCAACAACACATTCGCAAGCTCTATCGACCTTACTCCACAACGTGACGGCATCTTTGTAGAAAGCAAAGAATCTCCATACGTAAACCTTATCGTTGCTCGTGAAGAAAACGTAAACAGCGAAAACGTTAAAAACTTCGTTAAAGCGTACCAAACTGACGAAGTTTACAAAGCTGCTGATGAAATCTTTAAAGGTGGCCTAGTTAAAGGTTGGTAAGACCTTTTTTAAAGTAATACCTTTTCTTGAAATAATAAAATTACTTTAAGCCTCCTCTTTTAAGCGCCATTCTTTGAATGGCGCTTTTTTCGTTTTAGCCCTAACCGTTACCGTTAATTAAATATAGTTAAACACCTATAAAACCAAATGCTTACGCACCAAATTTAATAGATGTTGATAAATCTAATCTTGCAAAGAACACAGCGAATACGAGATAGGATAATCTATTGGGGCAATGCTGCGACAAGGAATCAATAAGGAATGTTGGTAGTTGCTCGTTGCTAAACTCCAGAAGAAAATGGTCAGCTATCGCTGACCATTTTTTCGTTTAGACTTTCTGTTTAAATATCTCGACCCTATCTACCCTAAGGTGTGTAGAAAGTGGCGGCTCCCGGCCCTACCGGTAGGCCAAATACAAATACCCACACGTAGAATAAAATAGACCAGCCAAACAAGAAGCAAATCGAATACGGCAACATGGTCGATATCAAAGTGCCTATCCCTAAGTTTTTCATATAGCGCGTCGCCACAGCCAATATTAAGCCAAAGTAACTCATCATAGGCGTAATGATGTTCGTTGTGGAATCACCAATACGATACGCCGCTTGAATCGTTTCTGGAGCGTATCCAACTAGCATTAACATAGGTACAAAAATAGGTGCGGTCACCGCCCATTGTGCCGATGCTGAGCCAATCATTAAGTTAATAAACCCGCACATCAAAATGAACGCAAAGAACAACATTGGGCCTGTTAAGCCAATGGTTTGTAAAAATTCCGCGCCAGCAACGGCAAACACTTGCCCAAAATTAGTCCACTTAAAGAAGGCGACAAATTGCGCGGCAAAGAACACCAGTACAATATACAGCCCCATCGACGACATCGACTTCGCCATCGCATCAATCACGTCACGATCGTTTTTCATGGTGCCCACTACGCGCCCATACACGAAACCTGGGATGGCAAAGAACACAAAGATAAATGCCACGATACTCTTCAAAAATGGAGAGCCTGCCACAAGGCCTGTCTCAGGGTGACGCAGTGCGCCCCATTCAGGTACTACAGTCAGCGCTATCAAACCACTAACGGCGAGCACAGCAACAGCGGCAAATTTAAGACCGCGCTTCTCTTCAGGCTTTAGTGCGCCCATGCTGTCATTGGAGAGATCTTCTGATGCTTCTTCATCATTGTATTTGCCCAATTTAGGCTCAACGATTTTCTCAGTCACAAATGCACCAGTGATCGAGATGAAGAAGGTTGAAACAAACATAAAGTACCAGTTTGATTCAGGACCTACCGAATAGTTAGGATCAATCATCTGCGCCGCTGTTTCGGTGATCCCTGATAGCAATGGATCAACCGTACCGATCAGTAGATTGGCTGAATAACCGCCCGAGACACCCGCAAATGCGGCGGCTAGTCCGGCTAATGGGTGACGACCTAAAGAGTGAAAGAGCATTGCCGCAAGTGGAATTAACACTACATAGCCAAGCTCAGAGGCGGTGTTTGAGATGATACCGGCAAAAACAACCGTCACGGTCACCATACGCTGTGACGCGTTCATCACCAAGCCACGCATTGCCGCAGACAACATGCCAGAGTGCTCAGCAATAGCAACACCTAGCATTGCCACCAACACGGTGCCTAGTGGGGCAAACCCAGTAAAGTTGGTGACAAGGTTAGTCACGATCAAGCGCAGCCCTTCACCATTAAGCAGGCTAACAACTTCAATAATGCCATCGGCACTGCGACCTGCTGCTCCTTCTGGGCGAGGGTCAATAACTGAGACGTCAAAATATCCAGCAATGCCCGATAGGACTAAAATACCCACACAAAAAAGAGCAAATAAGGTGATTGGGTGTGGTAGTAAGTTTCCTAGGTATTCAACGGTATCTAAAAAACGAGTAAACAACGGCTTTTTAGGCGGTT
Source organism: Vibrio halioticoli NBRC 102217 (assembly GCF_000496695.1). Lineage (GTDB taxonomy): Bacteria > Pseudomonadota > Gammaproteobacteria > Enterobacterales > Vibrionaceae > Vibrio > Vibrio halioticoli. The sequence continues at coordinate 3,286 of NZ_BAUJ01000067.1, read as the reverse complement.
GTTGTGTCTGTGAAGCAGATGTATTCACCTGAGTTCTCCTTTAATTATTTTTATATTCCTTTTTGCTCTCAAGCGCTGCTGTATGCAGCGTATGACGCGTTATTCCTAGAGCGCGACAAAAAGGAGGCGGAAACATACATGAGTGGCTATAAATTGAAAAGATGACGCAGTTATGACAAGTTACATCAGCACGCTAAACGGTGCCTTTCACCACAATATTTAAAGGGATTTATTGCAAAAAAAACTTTAATAATTAACAAGTAAGCGCCGTTTATATTCAGTTACAAATCAATGCATCATTTTCAGTATATGTTTGTAATAAAGTGATGCAGAGCTTACATTGCTAAGAAGGAACACCCTGTCAGGTGAACGTTTCTCAGCAACTAGTTCTCGAAATCCAGATATTGTCGACGCTCAAAATTAACTCTAGGAATGAACAACAATGCACACTATTTCGCCTATCGGCACTATACGTACTCCATATAAAGAGAAATTTGCGATTCCTAGACAGCCGAACCTTGCGCCAACAGTAACCACCGAACTGCATCTTGTCGGAGAAGCCAATACCGAAGCCTCGGTGCGTGAGTTAAAGCAATTTTCACATTTATGGCTGTTGTTTCTATTTGACCAAAATATAGAATCCGGTTGGAAACCGACCGTGCGACCACCTCGTTTGGGGGGAAATGAAAGAGTGGGTGTGTTTGCCAGTCGCTCAACATTCAGACCTAACGCAATTGGCATGTCCGCGGTAGAGCTCATCGATGTGGAACTGCAACAAGGACAAGTGGTCATCAAACTCGGTAATGTTGATCTTGTAGATGGCACCCCGATTATCGACATCAAACCTTATATTCCGTACTCCGATAGCATTCCTGATGCCATTGGAGGCTACGCCGATTCAGCGCCAAACCCAGTCGATGTACACTTTTCTGCTGCGGCAGAAGCGGTTTTACAACAGCACCAAGACGGCCGCTATCGCAGACAAGCGTTGAGTGAAATTTTGGCGCAAGATCCCAGACCTGCTTATAAAAAAGGCAAACCTGATCCCAAAACGTATGCGGTGAGCTTATTTGAATGGAACGTTAGCTTTATCGCTACTGATAATTGCATTGCAGTGCAGAACATTGCCCCTTTAGCACAAAGCGATTGACTGTTATTATAGAGGCTATTTTTAGGGAAATAACTCCCTAACATCTCTATAAATCTACAACGGAAAGCATCAATGCGTACCAGTAAATACCTAGTTTCTACATTGAAAGAAACGCCTAACGACGCAGAAGTAGTTAGCCACCAGCTAATGCTTCGTGCAGGTATGATTCGTAAATTGGCCTCAGGCCTTTACACTTGGTTGCCCACAGGCTTACGCGTATTGCGTAAAGTGGAAAACATTGTTCGAGAAGAAATGGACAATGCAGGGTCAGTTGAAACCCTAATGCCCGTTGTACAACCCTCTGACTTGTGGGAAGAAACTGGCCGTTGGGAAAAATTTGGACCAGAACTACTTCGTATTAAAGACCGTAACCAACGTTCATTCGTATTAGGTCCAACTCACGAAGAAGTGATCACGGATATGATTCGTAACGAGGTGAAGTCTTATAAGCAACTGCCTCTAAATCTATACCAGATCCAAACTAAATTCCGTGACGAAGTTCGCCCACGTTTTGGTGTGATGCGCTCTCGTGAATTCATCATGAAAGATGCTTACTCTTTCCACCTAGACCAAGACAGCCTAGATGAAACATACGCTGAAATGCACCAAGCATACTGCAATGTCTTCAACCGTATGGGATTGGACTTCCGTCCAGTACTGGCTGACACAGGTTCTATCGGCGGTAGCGCTTCACATGAATTCCATGTACTGGCAGAAAGTGGCGAAGATTTAATTGCCTTCTCAACTGAATCTGATTTTGCGGCTAACATCGAAAAAGCAGAAGCTATTGCACCTACTACTGAGCTGGCGGCGCCAACTCAAGAAATGACTTTGGTGGATACGCCAAACGCGAAAACCATCGCTGAGTTAGTTGAGCAATTTGAACTGCCAATCGAGAAAACAGTGAAGACTTTATTCGTTAAAGCCTCTGAAGAGTCTGAGTTTGAGATCATTGCACTAATTATCCGTGGCGATCACGAACTCAACGAAATCAAAGCTGAGAAACTGCCACAAGTGGCTGAACCACTAGAAATGGCCGGCGAAGAAGAAATTCGCGCAGCCATTGGCGCAGGCCCAGGTTCTCTAGGTCCAGTTGGTCTAAAACTGCCATTCATCGTTGACCGTAGCGTAGCGGTAATGAGCGACTTTGGCGCAGGTGCAAACGTAGATGGTCAACACTACTTTGGCATCAACTGGGGACGTGATGTTGAGCTTGCTCAAGTTGAAGACTTGCGTAACGTAGTGGAAGGCGATCCAAGCCCATGTGGTAAAGGTGTTATCCAACTAAAACGCGGTATCGAAGTGGGTCATATCTTCCAGCTTGGTAACAACTACTCTAAATCTATGAACGCGACAGTTCTGGATGCAAATGGTAAGAGTGCTATCGTTGAAATGGGTTGTTACGGCATTGGCTGTACTCGCGTAGTAGCAGCGGCTATCGAACAAAACCATGACCAAAACGGCATCATCTGGCCAGAAGCCATTGCACCGTTCCAAGTGGCGATTGTGCCAATGAACATGCACAAATCTGAACGAGTAAAAGAAGCAGCAGAGAAACTTTACGCAGACCTAACGGCGCAAGGTATCGAAGTGCTATTTGATGATCGTAAAGAGCGCCCTGGCGTTATGTTCAAAGATATCGAACTTATCGGTATTCCGCACACGGTAGTTATCGGTGATCGTAGTATGGACAACGGCCACTTTGAATATAAAAACCGTCGCGATGGCGAAAAAGTACCTGTAGAAATGGACAACATCGTTGCTCATCTACAAGGTCTACTAAAGTAAGCCTTTGCGCTATTGCTCTCCTTGTTTGGGGAAGAAGCAAATTCTAATAAAGGCAGCTTCGGCTGCCTTATTCATTTCTGGAGAAGATGATGAAAATCTATGATTGTTGTGAACTCATTCGTGAGTTGTATGCTCAAATTGGTAGTGGTGATCAAGGCTATATTCCGCAAGCGATCACTTGCGCAATCAAAACGCTCAATGACGTTGCGGGAGATGTAACACTTCCTAAAGAGATTCGTGAACGAGCGGCATTTGCAGCTGCAAATTTACTTATTTCTGATTTTGAAGATTAATATTTTCTTTATTAAATAAAACACAGGCAGTTTATTATATAAATAAACTGCCTGT
>NZ_BAUJ01000068.1 GCF_000496695.1 Vibrio halioticoli NBRC 102217 | reverse complement strand
AGTGTGATTGGTATTATTCAACTACGCTCCTACTAGTTTCTTAGTTTGCAGGCAAATCCGCCTCCACCCTTTCACATCGAGAACATCTATGAGTTTTGACTCCCTTGGTCTATCTGCCCCTATTCTTCGCGCTATTGACGATCTAGGTTATACAAAGGCTTCTCCTATCCAAGAAAAAGCCATCCCTGCTATTATTGCAGGTAAAGACGTTATGGCTGCAGCGCAAACCGGTACCGGTAAAACCGGCGGTTTCAGTTTGCCATTGTTAGAAAGATTAAGCTCAGGCCCAAGACCTAAGGGAAATCATGTAAGAGCGTTAATATTAACGCCGACTCGAGAATTAGCCGCGCAAGTGCATGAAAGTGTGGTTCAATATGGTGCGCACCTTGAAACCACTTCAACGGTTGTATTTGGTGGAGTAAAAATTAACCCGCAAATTGCCAATCTTCGCAAAGGTTGTGACGTATTGGTGGCAACGCCAGGACGTCTAATAGATTTATATAACCAAAACGCAGTGAAGTTTTCGCAGCTAGAAGTGTTAGTACTTGATGAAGCTGACCGTATGTTGGATATGGGCTTCTTTCGTGACATAAAACGAATTCTTGATTTGCTACCAAAACAGCGTCAAAACCTACTGTTTTCAGCGACCTTTTCACCTGAAATTCGTGACTTAGCACGCGGCTTGGTTAATAACCCGGTCGAAGTGTCGGTTAGTCCACCTAACTCAACCACTCAATTAGTTGAGCAAAGTATTTACGTTGCAGATAAGAAGCAAAAATCGGCAATTTTGGCTAATTTAATCAAGGAAGGAAATTGGCAACAAGTATTGGTGTTTAGCAAAACTAAACACGGCGCCAATCGCCTTGCTCGTTACCTAGACGCAGAAGGCATCTCTGCACTCCCTATCCACGGTAATAAAAGCCAAGGTGCACGTACTAAAGCACTTGAAGAGTTTAAAACAGGTAAAATTCGTGTGTTAGTAGCAACTGATATCGCCGCTAGAGGTTTAGATATCCCACAATTGCCGCAAGTGGTTAACTTTGATTTACCTCACGTATCTGAAGACTATGTACACCGCATCGGTCGTACTGGTCGTGCTGGAGAAACAGGCAAAGCCTATTCATTAGTCTGTATAGATGAAGCCTCAGAGTTGTTTTCGATAGAACGTCTAATCGGCAAAGTGCTAGAGCGTCACGTAATGCCTGGTTTCCTACCGGTCCATCCAATTCCAGAGTCGAACCTTAATGCTCGCCCTATTCGCTCTAGCAAGCCAAAACGACCAAGAACTGGACATAAAGACGGACAACGTTCCGGCGACAATTCAAGTGGAAACAAACCTGCGAATAAAGGCCGACGCCCCTCTGCAAAGCGCACGCCACAGGGTAGCAGTCAGGGTAATACGCAAGGTAATACTAAAAATCAGTCGCAAGGGAATAGCAGCGCTAAGGGCAATGCGCCATCTGTTGCAAATGATGGCGCCAATAAGCCAAGACGTCGTCGTCCGCAACGCAATCATACTGCGAACAACAACTCCGGTGGTAACCGCTAGAAGCGTTTTTTAGCGCTCTATTGCATTAGTATTATTTAGCCTGCTTTCTTAAGTGTCGATTCGAAACATTTTGTTTTGGCACTTCAGGGGCAGGCTTTTTTTCATGCCTTAAATGTCGAATAGCTAATAGAGGATGCTTTAATAGCATTCTAGGGCCAGAAAAACGCATCACCGTTTTCATCTGCTCTTTTTGCTCAGGTCGATAACAATGCACAGGACATCGATTACACGTCGGTTTATTTTGCCCAAATACGCAGCGGTCTAATTTTGTTTTTGCGTAGTTACTAAGTTCGCTACACTCACCGCATAAGCCATGTACGGTTTGATGATGTTTAGCGCAGTAGATCTTAATCATGGCATGCACGGTTTTGTGCTCTTTTAGCAACTCACCGCTTAAAATCTCGTCTAACTGTTTTTGCATTGCCAAATCTCATACCGATACATACATTTAGTATATACCTTTAAGCTTCTTAAAAACCATCAGCCACTTCCATTTTTGATACAGGCTCATGCCATAACTGTTCAATAAACCCTCACTTATGCCTTTTGTACACAGCACCTCAGCTTTTTAATCAAAAATTAACCAAATATTTATCACTATTATTGAAATACTTAGCTGTGTTTTAGCTAAGATAATAGGATAATAAGCACAACTAGTTGCGTATAATATTGGTATAAAACTCATCATCAGTACGCACATTTTTAGGGAAACGGAGAGCGACATGCTAGAAAGGACGCTGATCATAGCTGCTATTTTTTGTTCACCATGGCTTCACGCGCAGGTGATTGAATCTACACATTTATCAGGCTTTGGCGAGGCTAAATATCCTGCTAATTTTACCCATCTTGAATACGTAAATCCTAAGGCGCCAAAAGGCGGCCATGTAACCTATGGTGCCATCGGTACCTACGACAGTTTTAACCGCTATGGTTCGCGGGGCAAGCCTGGGGCTATGACAGGTGAACTGTACGATACCTTGATGTTCTCACCGACCGACGAGATTAATACCTCTTATCCATTAATCGCTGAAAAGCTGCGTTACAGTGACGATTACACATGGATGGAAGTGGATATTAATCCCAAGGCAAAGTTTCATGACGGTGTCGCCATTACTGCAAAAGATGTGGAATTTACCTTCCAAAAGTTTGTTGAGCAAGGTGTGCCACAATACAAAACTTATTATAAAAACATTAAGTCCGTCAAAGCGTTAAACGATAAAACTGTACGCATTGAAATGAAGCAATCTGACAGAGACGTGTTGTTCTCATTTGTACAAGGAAGCGCTGTATTACCCGCTCATTTTTGGCAAGACAAAGATTTAAGTCAGCCACTGTCACAGCCGCCTGTAGGCAGTGGCCCATATAAAGTTGACTCTTTTAAACCCGGTCAAAGTATCACTTACACTCGCGTTAAGGATTATTGGGCGCAAGATCTAGCGGTGAATGTCGGCAGAAACAATTTCGATACCATTCAATACGATTACTATCGTGATGACACTGTGATGCTAGAAGCTTTTAAAGCCGGTGAATACGATCTTAGGCAAGAAGGCACCGCCAAGTTTTGGGCAACCTCTTATACCGGCAGCAATTTTGACAAAGGTTATATTGTTAAAGAAGAGATCAGCAATACCATGCCACGTGGCATGCAAGGTTTTATCTACAATACCGAAAGCGATATTTTTAAAGATCCCAAAGTGCGCGAGGCGCTCACCTACGCCCTTGATTTTGAGTGGATGAACAAAAATATGTTCTACCAACAATACACTCGCACGAGCAGCTATTTCCAAAACACTATCTACCAAGCGAAAAACGCGCCCAGTGCTGCAGAGCTTGAGATATTAACTCCGCTGAAAGAACAAATTCCTGCGCGTGTATTTGGCAGCGCTTACGCGCCTCCGGCAAGTGATGGCTCGGGACGTATTCGTACCCAAATGCGCACTGCGCTCAAGCTATTAAAAGAAGCCGGATGGGAAATCCAAAAAGGCGTACTGACCAACAGCAAAACGGGTAAACCGTTCGAATTTGAATTGATGGCGTATAGCCCAACTACAGAGCGAATTGCCGATCCGTTAAAGAAAAATCTGAGTAATTTGGGCATCAACATGAAAATTCGCACGGTTGATACCACGCAATACCTCAAACGTTGGCACGAGCGTGATTATGATATGATTTTCTCCTCTTATTCGGCCAACGCGTATCCAAGCAATAATCTAAAAATTGCTTGGCACAGCCACTTTATCGACAGCACTTATAATCAAGCGGGCGTAAACAATAAAGCCATCGATTATTTAACCGAGCAAATTGACCTCCACCAGCAAGACCCGGAAAAGCTCAAAGCGTTAGGACCTGCGCTGGATCGCGTGCTGACATGGAACTTCTACGCAATTCCGACGTGGCACACTAGTCGTTTTCGCGTTGCCAGTTGGGATAAGTTCTCGCGCCCAGAGGTTCGCCCTGAATACGATCTTGGTTTAGATACTTGGTGGATTGACAATGACAAAGCGCAAAAACTGCCCGCTAAACGTCGTTAATAAAACCTAACGCTTTGATAAAAATAAATATTTAGCAAAGACCCAATACGTAGGGGGAATTATTCCCCCTTTATTTCCATTTCACACATAGAGTAGCAATGTCAGCCTATATCATCCGACGCCTTTTGCTTGTCATCCCTACCTTATGGGCGATCATCACCATTAACTTTTTTGTCATCCAAATTGCGCCCGGTGGCCCCGTAGAACAGGCTATTGCGCAGATGGAAGGCTTAGATTCTGGGGTGATGGAACGCTTTACCGGAGGCGGTCAAGAAGTTGAGCTTAGCGCTGCTAATCAAGATGCACAAACCACCGGCTATCGCGGTTCAAGAGGTATGGATCCTGAAGTGATCGACGCGATTAAAAAGCAATTTGGCTTCGATAAGCCTTTGCATGTCCGCTACTTTGAAATGCTCAAAAACTACATTACCTTCGATTTTGGCGAAAGCCTATTTAAAGGCGGCGACGTCATAGATTTGATTGTTGAAAGACTGCCAGTCTCCATCTCCCTTGGCTTGTGGAGCACTTTAATCATCTACTTAGTCTCCATTCCTCTGGGTATTATAAAAGCCATTCATCACGGTTCTCGCTTTGATATTTGGACCAGTGCGCTGGTGATTATCGGATATGCCATCCCCGGATTCCTGTTCGCTATCTTGCTGATTATTGTCTTTGCCAGTGGCAATTATTTAGACTGGTTCCCTCTGCGCGGCTTAGTGTCATCCGATTTTGACTCGCTCAATTGGTATCAAAAAGTCATCGATTATTTCTGGCACTTAGCACTCCCTACTTTAGCTATGGTGATTGGCGGTTTTGCCACCTTAACCATGCTGACTAAAAACTCATTTCTGGACGAAATTAATAAACAATATGTGGTCACAGCCAGAGCAAAAGGCTTGGATGAAAAAAGCATTTTATATAAACACGTTTTTCGTAATGCCATGCTCATCATTATCGCCGGATTCCCGAGCGCCTTTATCAGCATATTTTTCACCGGTTCTATGTTGATTGAAGTGATGTTTTCGTTAGAAGGCATCGGCTTACTTGGCTTTGAATCAACCATTCAGCGCGACTACCCTGTGGTGTTTAGCTCGTTGTATATCATGACCTTACTGGGGCTTTTGCTGAGCATTATTTCCGATCTCACCTATTCATGGGTCGACCCACGCATTGATTTTGAGGCCAGATAAATGAATCCACTCATTAAATTACGAATTGAGCGTTTTAAAGGCAATCGCCGTGGATATTGGTCGTTATGGATTTTTACCATTTTGTTTACCGTCAGTTTATTTGCTGAATTAGTCGCCAATGACAAACCGCTGTTTATTAGCTTTGATAACGGCTGGTACTTTCCTATTGCTAAGCATTATTCAGAGACAGATTTTGGCGGAGAATTTGCCGCAGAAGCAGATTATACCGACCCGTATGTACAAGATTTAATTAACGAAAAAGGCTATATCGTTTGGCCTATCATTCGTTTTAGCTATGACACCATCAACTACGATTTGCCCACCCCTGCTCCATCTGCGCCCGATAGCACTAATTGGTTAGGCACTGACGACCGCGGGCGTGATGTATTGGCACGCATTATTTATGGTTTTCGTATTTCGGTTTTGTTTGGCGTAGTGCTGACCATTGTCAGTAGCATTATTGGGGTGATTGTCGGTTCAACGCAAGGCTATTACGGTGGCAAGCTGGATCTGATTGGTCAGCGATTTATTGAAGTGTGGTCAGGCATGCCAACCCTTTTCTTGCTGATTATTTTATCAAGCTTCGTTGAACCGAACTTTTGGTGGCTACTTGGCATCATGGTGCTGTTTAGTTGGATGAGTTTAGTCGGTGTGGTGCGTGCTGAGTTCTTACGCTGTCGTAACTTCGATTACATTAAAGCGGCACATGCGCTTGGGGTGAGTGATAAGCGCATTATCAGCCGACATATGTTGCCTAACGCTATGGTGGCAACGCTGACCATGATTCCGTTTATTTTATCAGGTTCGGTAACGACCTTAACCTCTCTTGATTTCTTAGGTTTTGGTTTACCTAGCGGTTCGCCGTCATTAGGGGAATTACTCGCGCAAGGGAAAGCCAATTTACAAGCGCCTTGGCTCGGGTTTTCCGCCTTTATTGTACTGTCAATCATGCTCAGCTTGTTGGTGTTCATTGGTGAAGCCGTGCGAGATGCCTTTGATCCGCATGCGCAAGCGTAAAATCCGTGAAAACTCTTAATAACAACAGTAAAAACCATAGCGCAGATAACAAAAAAGGCGCTAACCGCGCCTTTTAACTAAACGAGCAAAACGAATTTAAACGGCTTGCTCTGAAAGTTTAGCTTGAGCAATAGCTTCACGCAGTTCAGTAGCAAGCTCAGCAGTTGCAGAAAGGCTCGTTGCGCTTTGCGCAGAAATATTTTCAATCATAGAGGTTGCTTGAGGCAACGAATTGTTGATAGTGACATCTAAAGAACGCAAGCATTTTTGCAGTAACTGAAGGTGTAATTCAGCTTCTTTTGCGAGGCTGTACGCTGATTGATAGATTTCTTTTGGCATTTTAGCCTCCTGAGTCAGTTTAGGGGGATCACCAGACAAAGTTTTGTAATTTTGTGGTTGTATTTTAATACTACAAATAACCTTATATTAGTTTATTTGATAGAGCTACACATAATTTGAAAAATTGAGAGCTAATACGCAATTATTGTTTAGTTAGTGTACATTTAGTTACGTAGATTATGATTGGCTTTCATTCAAGCAATTCGACATTTTTAGTTGATTATCGACACATGGCGCAAAGAATAGGACATTCACATGACTGAGCCACTTTTAAACATTCAAGATCTTTCAGTGGCATTTGGTGGGAAAAACAACCCAAGAACAGTGACTTACAATGTAAGTTTAACCGTAAATAAGGGCGAAACCTTAGCTTTAGTAGGCGAAAGTGGTTCGGGAAAATCGGTCACCGCTAATGCCATTCTTCGTCTACTGCCTAAAGCAAGCACCGTCTATCAATCTGGTCGTATTCATTTTGATGATCAAGAGCTACTTTCTTTGTCCGAACGCCGCATGCGAGGTGTGCGTGGCGGGCGCATTGGTATGATTTTTCAAGAGCCGATGGTGTCGTTAAACCCTTTACATAAAATCGGTAAACAGCTCGTCGAAACCGTTGAAATTCATCGAGGACTGCGCCCAAACAAAGCTAAAGCATTGGCGCTCAGTTGGCTAAACAAAGTCGGAATTCGTCATCCCGAACGTAAAATTAACGCCTACCCTCATGAACTCAGTGGCGGTGAAAGGCAAAGAGTGATGATTGCACTGGCCTTAATTAACGAACCTGAACTGCTCATTGCCGATGAGCCTACTACCGCTCTTGATGTCTCAGTTCAAGCGCAAATACTGGACTTGTTAAAAGATTTGCAACAAGAGTTAGGAATGGCAATGCTGTTTATTACCCACGATCTAAGCATTGTAAAACGCATCGCCAATCGTGTATGTGTGATGAAAGAAGGAAAATTGGTAGAAACTGCCGATTGTCATACGCTATTTGCAAGCCCTAAACACCCTTACACTAAGATGCTCATTGACGCCGATCCTTCTGGCAAACCGGTAACCGTTGATGCTAATAATGCACATCTGGTACAAACTCATGATTTAAAAGTATGGTTCCCAATTATGGGCGGCGTATTTAAGCGCGTCATTGATCATACTAAAGCCGTCACCGGGGTGAATTTCACACTTAAAAAAGGCCACACTTTGGGGCTGGTGGGTGAAAGTGGCTCCGGGAAATCGACTACAGGTATGGCGATTTTGCGCTTAGTTGAAAGCGAAGGCGGCATCGTCTTTGATAAAGAAGAGCTCTCACAATTAGATCGCAAACAGATGTTGCCTGTAAGGCGTCGCATGCAAGTGGTGTTTCAAGACCCTTTCTCGGCGCTTAACCCTAGAATGTCGGTGGCGCAAATTATTGGTGAAGGACTGCGAGTGCATCAACAGCTTAGCGAGCAACAAATTGATGAGCAAATTTGTCAAGTAATGGAAGAAGTCGATCTGGATAAACAGACTCGGCATCGCTACCCTAATGAGTTTTCAGGTGGGCAAAGGCAACGAATTGCCATCGCGCGAGCGCTAATATTAAAACCTGAATTTCTTCTATTAGATGAACCAACCTCATCATTAGATAGAACCGTACAAGCACAAGTTCTACAATTATTAAAAGAGTTACAAGTGAAATACGGTCTCACCTATCTATTTATCAGTCATGATCTGAATGTGGTGCGCTCACTGTGCCACGATACTATGGTGTTAAAAGAAGGGAAAGTGATTGAATATGGCGCCACAGAACAAGTATTTAATGCGCCGCAGCATCAATACACAAAACAATTAGTGACATTGTCACACCTGTAACACACTGATAGTTATAAATTCAGTTCAGAAACTTCAACCAAGGATTGGTTTTAATGAAAAGTTTAGCGCAATTAGAGTATTTACATGATCACCCATACAGTTACGCTAAATTAGGTGCTTCGCTCTCCACACCCGTGATGCCAGAGCCTTTAACGCATCCTTATCTTATTCATATTAATCAATCTCTGGCTAAACGCCTTGGTGTCGATCTCTTAAATACTGAGCAAGAGTTACTGACTTCACTGCTAGCAGGCAGTGAAGTTTTACCAAACTGGCAACCCTTGGCAATGAAGTACACAGGGCATCAATTTGGCCAATACAATCCAGACTTAGGTGATGGACGCGGTCTATTATTGGCGGAATTTATTGCGCCAAACAGTGCTGATCTGGATAGTAAAAAGTGGGATTTTCACCTAAAAGGCAGCGGACAAACCCCTTATTCTCGAAATGGCGACGGTCGCGCGGTAATACGTTCCACCGTAAGAGAGTATCTCATCAGCGCCGCTATGCAGGGCCTGCGCATCCCCACCACACAAGCATTAGCGATGTTAGGCTCAACAACTCTAGTACAAAGAGAAGAAACGGAGTGCGCCGCCACGTTATTGCGAGTCGCCCCCAGTCATATTCGTTTTGGGCACTTTGAATACCTGTTTTACAGCGGTCAAGACCAGCAACTTAAGCTACTTGCGGAGCATGTAATGCATTGGCATATGCCCGAAATCGATCTAAATGCACCTGATAAATATGAACAATTTTTTGCGCAAGTAGTCTCTCGCACCGCCAATACCATAGCCCAATGGCATGCTTATGGCTTTTGTCATGGGGTGATGAATACCGATAACATGTCTATTTTGGGGCTGACTTTCGATTATGGGCCTTTTGCATTTTTAGACACTTATCAACCCAACTATATTTGCAATCACAGTGATTACAGCGGGCGCTATGCCTTTGATGAGCAGCCTGGCATTGGGCAGTGGAATCTATCTGCGTTAGGCTACGCCTTATCCAAACTTATTGATACTGACGCTATCGAAACCGCCTTGCACCGTTATTCCTCTATTGTACAAAGTGAATATCGACGTTTAATGCGTGCCCGTTTTGGCTTGATCAGTGAGCAAGATGGCGATCCTGAGTTGATCAATGAATGTTTATTCCTAATGGAAAAGCTCGAACTGGATTATCACTATACCTTGCGGTGTTTGTCAGAGATAGATTGCAGGAACTGGCATAGTGACCTAGCCCATGACATTAATAATGCTGAATTTAGTGAATGGTTAACTCGCTATCAAGCACGCCTATCCGTTGACTATATTCACGACCACGACAATAAAGACAAGCAACGCCAGCAAGCAATGCAAGCTGTAAACCCTAAATATCTACTGCGGACTCACCTTGCTCAAGAAGCCATTACCTTAGTGGAAAATGGGCAATATGACGTGATAGAGCAATGGCTAAAGGTGTTGGAAAACCCCTTCATTGCGCACGATTGCCCGCCGCATTGGTCACAGCCGCCAAGTAATGAGCAAAAAGGCCATTGTTTAAGTTGTTCATCCTAGACATTTACTGATGTGACAAACGCTCAGGGTGCTCTGGCATCACCCATACCTTAGAGAAATCAAACCAACCCAGCGCATTGCATTTGGCATTTTGCAATGCGCCGCAATGATCTTTACTCACGCCAAGCCAGCAGTGAAACATAGGAATAATCAGCTTATTTTCCACAACATAGCGTCCGATTTCTCTTGCGGGAAAAGCGGCATTTGGCAGCTGTTGCCAATGTTCGATGCTTTGCTGAATATGGCCAAATTGCTCTGCAGTGCTTAATTGTTCAATATCACTGTAGCCAAGTAGCCAACCGCGCAGTGTATCGTCACGATGGGTGCCCAAACCCATAGGTTTTATCCACAAATCAATATCGCTCACATCATCGGGGATATGCTCGTAGCGGATAAACCTCACCGCCAGTCCATCTTGTTTTAACAATGACGCGATGGCTTTCGCTAAGGTCGGGAAAACTGGATGTTCGCTATGATAAGCAATACTAATAGTCTGTATTGCAGGCGGTGTCAGCGCTTTTTGCGGATGGCTGTGATACCAACCTGGCTTTAAGCCATGTGCAGGCAGCAGACCTAATTCGACGATGGCTTCTTCTGACAACTGAGAAAACAGGTTAAAGGTATTTAATTTGGCCGCAAAATAGTTTTGCCAATCGCTGTCTACGCCCAAACCAGAGGCTTGATTGACTGCGATGTAGGTACAGCCGGGATCAAGGGCGACATCGTCATCGGTTCTTTGAGTTGAGATAATTGGTTGTGACAGGCTTGGATAGACCATACTGGAATGGATTTCATCGATAACCCAGACTTCGACTCTGTCCACCAGCGGACGAAACCCAAAGTAACTGTCAAAAGCTTCAAGAATCAGCCTTTTATCATTGTTGACTGAGACGCGATAGGGACCGGTACCTGACGGCAGTCGATCAAAATCGTCAAGTTCGGCGCTATTATAAGGCAGCACCTTGGCCGCCGTTTCCGCTAACAACACATCGAAGTAATAATCAGCGCGGGTTAATTCAATATCAATCACCAGAGGCGATGGCGTTGACGCTTTTTTAATATGCGCAAACATTGGCAAGGTCGACAGCGTCATCAAATGATTGACTACGTGTTCGGTTTCTAATAGTTGACCGTTATGAAAACGTACTTTAGCGCGCAGATAAAAGCGCCAGTGACGCCCTTCTATATTCTCCCAAGTATGGGCAAGATCGGCAATCAGGTGATCATTTTCATCCAGTTGGGTCAGTCCGCTAAACACTTGTTGGATAATATTTTGCTCTGAGCGGCGATGCGGTTTACTCGGGTTTAGCATTGCCAGTGGGCGGTAATAAGGCAGACTAACCACTTGCTGACCTTGACGATGCTGCACACCCAGATAGTCTTGAATAACTTGAGTTAAACGGTTGGCATCTTGGTTAAGCACTTGTAGCGCTTGACCTATGCGCCCCTCTTCAAGGTATCGCTTCGCTAAGCCCTCGCCTACATCTTGTCGGTTTTGCTTAAAGATAAGCTGTGATTGCTTGCCTCGCCCCGCTGACGGATGCCACTCAATCCAACCCTCTTCACTCAATTTATTTAGCACTATGCGCGCATTACGACGAGTACAAAACAAGACCTCGGTGATCTCTTCGATACGAGTGTCACTATCTTGACCTTTAAAGTGTTCAAACAGGGTTTCAAACTGAGTTCTAAGACGAGGGCTACTCATAAAGAGGAAATTCCAATTTCAAAATTAAGTGGGTATTTCCTCATTTTAGCACGGAATATTGACCCATTACGTGACCGGTATACCTGTAGTTTGTGAAATTTCTGCAATAACTGCTTCAGGAAGTTTTAATGAGAAACGACTTTGTGCGTCAGTCACCACTAACACTTGCCCTAGTAATTGAATCGCATCGGTTTGCGCGTGCAGTGTTAAACGCTGTTCACCATCAATGCGAATCATTAATTCGTGCGCGTTGACAATGATCTTGCCCAATTCAAAATCTAAGGTCATTGTTGTTCCTTAACGTCTATTCTCTGTTTCTTTTCTAGCATTTGTTTGCCTTTTTTGGTCTTCCTTACCATCACAGTATGGCGAGAAATACACACCAAATCACCAGCTTCGTCGCGAATTTCAATCGACCAAATTTGCGTGGTGCCACCCAGATGTATCGGTGAAGCAACCCCAGTAACCACTCCACTGCGCGCTGCTTTTAAATGATTGGCATTAATTTCTAAGCCAACACAAAAGCTATCTGGCGCACAGCAAAAGTTTGCAGCCACTGAGCCTAATGATTCTGCGAGTACCACTGAGGCTCCGCCATGCAACAAACCAAACGGTTGATGGGTGTTGGCACACACAGGCATAGTGGCGGCTATCGAATTGTCGGAAATATCGGTATATACGATACCCAAATGCTGCATAAGGGTATTGTTTGAAGTGGCATTGAGCGTATCTAAATCAATATCGCGCTTCCATATTGTCATTGAGGAACTTCCTAATATTGTGGGGGGCTTTATTTGTATTATTTGTCGTTCATGCTATGCAATTTTTGCGCTATCTACCACACTTATAAACAGATAAATACACTCATAATCACGCAACAATCGATAAGGACACCCTTGAATGCGATATAAAGGTATCGTGCTTTCTATAGCCTCAACTTTAATGATTTCTGCTTGCTCCAGTTCGCCTACAGGGCGCAATCAAGTGGTGTTGTTTTCCGATACGCAAATGTCGAGCTTAGGTCAGCAATCATTTTCAGAAACGAAAAATGAACTGCCTATCAGTAAGGATACAAAAATTAACGCTTATGTGCAGTGCGTTACCAATGCCATTTTGGATTATGTGCCTATTCAAGGCAGTTTTAGTCAATGGGAAGTGGTGGTCTTTGATAGTCCGCAAGTTAACGCCTTTGCCCTGCCCGGCGGTAAGATTGGCGTCTATACCGGATTACTCGATGTTGCGGTAAATCAAGACCAACTGGCAACCGTCATTGGTCACGAAATTGCGCATGTACTTGCCGATCATAGTAACGAGCGCATGTCACACGCACACATTGCCAACACCGGATTGCAAATCAGTAATATTGCTCTCGCAAGCCAAGATTATCGTAACGAAATCATGGCATTAATGGGCGTTGGCGTACAATACGGAGTACTGCTTCCCTATGGACGTACCCAAGAAAGCGAAGCCGATGTTGTCGGATTAGAGTTAATGGCAAAGGCAGGCTTTGATCCGTATCAAAGCGTCGAGTTGTGGAAAAATATGGCAAAGGCCTCTGGCGGAAGTCACACACCCGAGCTTTTATCAACACACCCTTCCCACGATACTCGAATTAACGAACTCACCGATAAAGCGCGACGTTTACCCGCTTTTTCGGGTACAAAACCCAATTGTGCTAAGCCTGTTTAATTGGTGGTAAAGAGCGTTTATTGTTGGCTAATATTGATACTGATAATGTTGAAAAGGAACAAGGAACTTATCTTAAATCAACATTAATCGCGTTCTACTTTCATTAAGGCGTCGAAATATGGATAATGTCGCCAAATACAAGAAATAAACAAGGTTAATACATGTCTATTGAATCAACATTGCGCCAACGTAGCGGCGACAAATGCGAGCTTTGCGGCGCAACTCACGATCTACAACCTTTTGCTGTTGCACCTCATACTCAAGCCACTGTTGACCACGGTGCCTTGCTGTGTGATACCTGCCGCACTCAAGTTGAAGACGCAGACCAAATGGATGTGAACCACTGGCGCTGCCTAAACGACAGCATGTGGAGCCAAGAGCCACCAGTACAAGTGCTAGCATGGCGTCAACTGACTCGCCTAGGCCGCAGCGAAGGTTGGGCACAAGACCTACTTGATATGATGTACATGGAAGAAGAAACTAAGCTTTGGGCTGAAACTGGCATGGAAAACGACGGTAAAAAACACGTTGATTGCCACGGCGCACCACTGGCTAAAGGTGACACGGTCACTATCATCAAAGACCTACCTGTTAAGGGGTCTTCAATGGTCGTTAAGATAGGCACAATGGTAAGAAACATCAGCCTTGCGCAAGATGATCCTGAATTGTTCTCAGGTAAAGTTGAAGGTCAATCTATGTGGTTACGTTGCGAGTTTTGTCGTAAAAAATAGATGAATAACCGCTATTTTATTAAGGCTCTTTAATGAGCCTTTTTTATACCTGTTATTTATGTATCGGCAACATATAAACCTTGGTTTTCTTTTATTAGCGATAGACTCCCCACCACTGTATACCTATTAACCATTTGATTTTATTGGTTTATTATTGAGCAACTCAGTCATCTACACGCAATATTTCTGACTTATTGCCGTCACAAAAGTGGATTAATCTCATCCTAAATTTATTCACTAAGACACATAAAAAATGAAAACAACAATGTTAAAGTTAGCCGTTCTAGCAGCAATGACAGGTGCAACTTCAGCACACGCCGCTCTTGATCTTTTCCAACCTGAAAACAATAAAACAGACGATTTAGTTTGGGTTGGTCACATGAGCCCTGATACCGATTCTGTTGTGGGTGCAATCATGGCATCTCACCTTTACGGCGGTACGCCAACAGCGGCAGAAGCCATTAACCCAGAGACAACTTTTGTTCTTAACTACTGTAATGTTGAGAGCCCAAAAGTGACTTCAGACTACTCTAAGTTCCAAGTAGGTCTTGTTGACTTTAACCAAAGAACTCAACTAGCACCAACGATCAATCCTGAATCAGTAGTGGCTATTATTGACCACCACGCTATCGGCGGCGCGCCAATCAATGCTCCACAAGTTATTTCTATGGACGTTCGTGAGTGGGGCTCTACTGCTACTATCTTGGCAGCAAACGCAGAATCACTAAACGTTACTCTGCCTAAGTCTATTGCTTGTGTTGGTCTTGGTGCTATTTTGTCTGATACTGTTGTATTCGATTCTTCTACAACAACTGACTACGACCACCACTACGCTGAGAAACTGGCTAAACTGGCTGGCGTTACAGACATCAATGATTTCGGCCAGCAAATGTTGATCGCAAAATCAGATCTGAGCCACCTTTCAGCTGACGCTATCCTAACGATGGATTACAAAAACTTTGAATTTGGCGGTAAGAAAGTGGGTATCGGTGTAGCTGAGACGCTAACTGCTGATCAACTTATCGAGCGTAAAGCTGAATTCCATAAAGCAATGAAAGCGTACAAAGAAGCGGAAGGTCTTGATTACTTGTTCTTCTCTATCACAGACACTAAGCACAAACGTGCTAACCTTCTTTGGGTAGACAGTGCTGAACAACAAATCCTGAAAACAGCGTTTAACACAGACGTCACGAGCGACATCCTAACGCTAGACGGCGTAACATCACGTAAACGCCAAATCAGCCCATCAATCCAAAACGCGATTGAAAAATAACCCCTTAGCGGGATAAAAGCGGGGTCAGGTCTTGAAATTTGCACTGAGCAAATTTAAGCCTGACCCATTTTTGTTTTTAGCTTATTCCTTCCTAAAACTACATTCTCTTATCTATCTGATTGATAAAGAATAGTTAGTTGTCAATATCTTAAGCATTCGCTGCAAATTTCAAGACCGGACCCCATTCGCATTTGTTTTTAGCCTATTTCTTCCTAAAACTGCATTTTCTTATCTATCTTGTTGATAAAGGATAGCTAGCTATCAATATCTAAACATAAGCTGCAAATTTCAAGACCTGACCCCGCACGTTATCTGACCCCTTTGCCTTTGCGGATGCCGTTTTTGAAGACTACGCAGAAGTTGCCGCGTCGGGTGCGACATTTGGAGCAGCGTTCGCATTCAACTGGGGTAGTGACGCCTTCTTTCCAGCGTTTTACTAGGTGGGGTTCGGCGAGTAAAGGTCTAGATAGTGCAAAATATTGGATATTGGTTTTTTCGGCGATGCTTTCTATTGCATTGATGTCACTTAATCCGCCTACGGTAATGATAGGCACATTGACCTCTTGGCTGATTACGTCGCCATATTCGTGAAAATATCCTTCGCTTTGCAAAGTATGCCCATCGAACGATTGACCGACCATATCACTGGCTTTGCCGTGAATATTGCCCGATACCACAATCGCATCGACACCAATCTCTTCTAGTTTTTTACAAATTGTTCGCGTTTCAGCGAAGCTTTGGCCACCGTCAAAAAATTCAGTGGCGGTTAATTTAACTAGGATAGGAAAATCTTCACCCACTAATAACCGAGTTTGCTGATAAATCTCGACTAAGAAGCGCATGCGGTTTTCTAAACTGCCACCGTATTGATCGTCTCGCTGATTGTAATAAGGACTTAAGAACTGATTAATAAGATAAGTGTGCGCGGCATGAATCTCAACCCCATCAAAACCTGATTGTTTGGCGCGTAAACTGGCTTTGGCGAAAGCCTGAACAATATACTCTATCTCATCAGTAGTCATCGCTTTGCCTTGCGTTTGAGTACCGCGTTCAGGAATGTCACTTGGTGCAAAAATCGTTCTCTCACCTAAATTGTAAGTGGTTTTTGTGCCGCCATAAGCAATTTGCTTAACGATTTTAGAACCATATTGATGCACTAAATCAGTGAGCTTTTTGTAGCCATCAATAAAAGAGTCGTTATAGATCCCCATCATGCCTGCGTTAGGTTTTTCATCTGCAACAATATTGGCGTAACCTGTCACAATAAGCCCAACCTCTCCCTTGGCTAACTCTTCATAGACGTCATACAACTTATCCGTCATATAACCTTCTTCTGTAGCCATGTTTTCCCACGTTGCACTGCGGACAAAACGGTTTTTCAGGGTCATGCTACCAATTTTTGATGGTGAAAATAAAATACTCAAGAACAATCCTCTCGATAGAAGTTACTAAATAATCAAGTAGATACAAACTCTGATAAACAAGCGTCCACAAATCGGCTAATAAAAGCCGACATTAGAAAAATTGCTTATCGAAATAAATAACCACAGATGTATATTTAACGATTAAGAAAACAAAACGCACAAAATCATAATGATCTTGTGCGTTGATAATAGATTTAACAGGCTTTAATTAGATATAGAAAGCTTCAACAGTGCCTTTAAGCGTAATCAAAATAGGTTGACCACGACGATCAAGTGCTTTTGGTGAAGGGATTTTAACCCAACCTTCACTGATGCAGTATTCTTCTACATCGGTACGCTCTTTACCGTTTAGTCGAATACCAATTCTATGATGAAAGCACTCTTCCACATAATGTGGGCTGCGAGGGTTACCAGAAAGGTGATCCGGAAGAGTTGGCTTTTCGTTAGTGTCGCTCATGTTCATGACCTGAATTATAGATAGAGAGCGCCATTGTAGACAATGCAGGCTCTGCGCTCAAGAAAACTCATCATTCATAGCCATAGGCAATCGCCAAGCCACGCGTAACTACTTTAAAATACTTACCATTAGCTGACAGTAACAGCACATAAAACTAAACCAATGCCAACACTCCCCTAACCATGTAAATTGAAGCTCAGCTTATCATTAACGTATTCCGTACCAATACTCTCAAGGAAGGCTCATGACTAAAGCTCCACTATTAATAGCTTCACTATTACTGCTTGTTCAAGGATGCAGCTCTACGCAGAGCACCCCTGCTGCAAATAATCCAATAGTAAACGGTCATCACTCTATAGATGCAGCATCAAACAGTAAGCAAAGCCAACTTACACAAAACAATACTATTCAAAACTCTGAGTTTTCAGAAGAGAAGCAGGCGTGGTTTGACAGTGAAAAATGGAACTATCATGGAGATGGTATGGTCAAAAATGTAGGTTGGAACGATTTAGCGCACAGAGGTGACTTAAATTTTGTCGCCAGTTACAGCGCCAATCCTGATGATTGTGCTCCTCAGATGTATATCACTGGTCCTTTTTACAGCAACCGAATTAGTGGCATCTTTAATGTCAACGGACAAGATGTTCACTTTAAATATGTACATAAGGTTAATGATCAAGCTCGTATGTACCGCGCAAAAAATCCAAAAGGCCAAGAGTTTTTGATTCATGAGTTTCAACAAGGTACCCCTGTCACTATAAAATCCGATATTGGCACGACAGCTACATTCCCAAGTCAAGGATTTAAACAAGCCAAGATTGCCTTAGATAAAGAATGCCTAGTAAAACTGCAAAGAGAGCGAAATGCATTATAATATGACTATTGGGGCCTAAATCGCCCCAATTCGCATAAAAACGCTTCAAAGCTCACATTTATCAATCAAAATCATCCAAATACAGATTTAGATATAAAAATTTTAGGACTTACTCACAATGTTGAAATTAAGTATAAATGTGACAGGAACACACAATTAAATAACACCTATTTTTGTTCATTTTTACCCCATACGAATGAACTTTAGTTGTAATAAAAAGTCTTAAAAATAACGATTCTTGACGAATAGCGATGCAATAGACCACTTTAATTTCCACGCTTAATGTAAGGGTAAGTTATTCGTTTTTAAGATAAATCTCTGCTCTATTTGGAAAACTTTAACCTTTAATCAATAGTTTATATTTTAATCACACCTCAGACTGCAATTCATTTGTATGCATCTTATTGTTTACTAGATATTCAAAATTAGATTCTATTTATGCATCTTATATCTACTCTGCAAAATATATAGTCTTAGTTCCGTACTCAATCATATTTTTTGTACTTTGTACTATACAATCAAGGATGTAACAAAAATGAATAAACTGACCCTAACAGCCCTCGCAATTACTTCCGCATTCGCAGTTAACGCAAATGCAGCTGATGTTTACAAAGCAGACAACGTATCTCTTGCATTAGGTGGCCGTGTTGAAGCACGTACTCAACTATCTGACCAAGGTAAAGACAACAAAGCAAACGAAAAGCAAGCTGATATTTCACGTGCTCGTTTGAACTTTGAAGCTAAAACTAACATCACTGATGACGTTTTTGCTCGTGGCTTCGTTGAAAAAGAATTCACTAAAGACAACTCTAACGACACTCGTTACTTGTTCGTTGCAGTGGGTAACGAAAACAATGAATTGCAATTTGGTAAAACAGATGGCGCTCTAGTTCAAATTACTAACTACACTGATATCCTAAACACTTACGGTGCTGAAGCGTCAAGCAAATCAGTAACTGCTGACCGTGCAGATAACCAACTACTTTACATTGGTAACTACGGTGATTTGACTGTTAATGCTGCATTAAATGGTGGTGGCGAAACAGTTGATACTACAGGTACTGGTACAACTATCGATAAAGGCTACGGCATTTCTGCTAGCTACGACTTCGGTATCCTAAAAGCTGGTGCTGGTTACGCTAAAGAAACTCACGATGGCGTGCTAAGCAAAGACAGCGACAACCTACTAGTAAGCTTAGGTTCTGACATCACTGATGAACTTTACGTTGGTGCATTGTACGTGAACGGTTCTAAATTCGGTGATGACTTCAACGGATTTGAACTTGCTACTTCTTACGACTTCACTGAAAAACTGACTCTATCTGGTACTTACACAAGTGCTAAATTTGATTCAGAAAACGATGACCGTAACACAGCGTCTCTAGACCTAGGCTACAACTTTACTGATTACTTCATCACTTACGTTGGTGTGAACAAACAGTTTACTCAAAACGAAGAACTTAAAGGCATGCTAGGTGCTAAAGTTACTTTCTAATTAAACACTACTATATGTTTAGTTAGACAAAATTTAGGGTTCTCATTGAGAACCCTTTTTTACGTCCAGCCAAAGCGCATTGTTTTAGCAAGTCCACATTTTTAATATCGATAATTCAAACTGGAAATAAATTGCTTCTTATCACTGCTCTTTTGCCCGTATTCTACAGACAATGACCACTCACGATTGAAGTTATAGTTCATTCCCGCCAGCGCCATCCATTTATCTAAATTCTCTTGTTCCAATTTATAATCAATGGTGTCTAACGTGCTTCCGGTCCCGGGTACATCAACACTTCCAGTGATGGTCAAGCGACTATCAAGGTAACTTGCCCCTATAAATACCGCGATAGATTGACTGCCTTGCAAAGGAAACTGTTTACCCAAACGAGGTGAAATATTCCAAACATCCCCTTTAGTTACACTGCCCTTCATGTCGGCATAAGAATAACTGATTGGTAAAACAAAGAAATAGTCGTTCCAACCCGCAGCCAGAACCGTTCCCACGGTATAATTAACGCCATTGATGTCGATTTTAGGAGTGGCTACGGTTAACGACTTGTCTTCAAAGGCACAGACTGGTTCTATCGGTAAACGCCCACAATTGGCTCCTGCCATGTCTATGATTCCATTGCCATCTAGAGTGAAGTTCACCAGTGCATGACCATTAATGGCCCCCACTGACGCAAACACGTTCATAAATGGAAATAACCAAGCATCAAGCTTTAACTGAGGGGTATAAGTAACCGCTGAATTGTCACTAAACGACACAAACGGGGTTGGCGTTTTATCTCCACCATTAAAGCCGATTTCCAAATCCCTCAGTGTCATTGCTTGCTCTGTTTGCACATAGATGATACTTACCCCAAAAGGAAGAGGTAAATCAAACCCTTGCTCTACAACGTCTTGTGCAAAAAACGGTAACGCCCTATCCCATACTTTAGGGTCTTCAGACGAAGAACGATCATTTGCCGGTTTATTATTGATATTCGCAACCCGATTGCTGCCTAACCCGGTATTGGTCAAATCATAATTTGTCGAGATGGAAACCAGGCGAGCAGAACCTTGTGCGCCAGCGCCAGAGTTAGAGGTTACATACAAAGAAACATCATCATCAGCGCGCCAAACATCAGTATAAGCGCTTGACCCCGCATCATTTACGCTCCATTGAGCACCGACAGACGTCCGCCAATTGCGTTCTTTGTAGCGTTGCAATGCATCTTGATTATCAAAAATGGCTAACACGTCGTAGGTGCCTAGCCCTAAGCCAGCACCTAAATCGTAACGTTTAACATCCACATAGGTAATTGAACCATCCGACTTGTTCTTAATCATCCCTCTACCATAACCGCCGCCTAATAATACGACGTTAACACCAGACATACTGGCCGTCGCAAAACCGGCAGAATTAGATAACTTTTGATCTACTTCTGGATAGATGGAGCTCATTTTTGTTATCAATGCATTAGATTCTGATTTAATCGCATTTCGTGTGGGTTTAATGTCTTCAGGGGGGATGTGCGAGGCACAACCTGCAGATAATAAAGATAATGCGCCAATACTGGCAGAAAAGATTTTGTACACTAATGCCGTCCTAGCTTATTAATGTTTTGTAAAACAACTACCTATGAGTGTAGATGATAAATCGAAAATCAGACGGCCAATAAATAAAAAGCCCCGCACAAACTGTGCAGGGCTTCGCATAATCTAAGATATAGTCGATAATAACTATCGCATCATACCTAAATCTTTTTGCATATGCTCTGAAAGCTCAGAAGCATAATACGTCTTACTTGGGTGACCTTTGCCGAACAATATATCGACAAGATGCATAATCAGTCCTTTGAAATCAATAGAATAGCTCTTGCCTTCCTGAGAGCTTGGTACTGCTATGGTATTAATTTGCATTACTTGTGCCATACGTGCCTCTTTAAATTCTGTAAGTTTCAATAAGTTATGGCGCAAATATAAGCAAACTGAACTAAAGAATAAAACGAGTAAATTTACACTTTCGCATTAGTTTTTCTAATTTTACAGGCAGGCAACATCTATGAACATCAACACATAATATAAGTGAATAATTCAGCGTATGGCACTGAATATTCGCATAAACATGCGTATAGCAATTTCACACCTGCATTTGATTACATTTTCTTTACAATATTTAAATGTTGATTATGTGATTAGACCTAATTTGGCTTGGGTTTCAATTCGTAATTCATCACGAGAAACAAACTCTAAAAAACAATCGGCCATCGACATTTCCGTTACCACCCAATCATCACGACAATTTAGTATAGCGGAATAACCCTCTTTGCCTTTCATTGAGTAAGCAGAGGACGTCCCCCAATAAATCTGTTGTTCATTGAGTGGCATCCAACCTCGAATATCATCGTAAATTCGAAGATTTTTCACCCTATCGCCTTTTGGCGCATCAAGTACCACTTGATAGTCCAATTGATAACAATACGGATAGCTGCCGCTACCTGTACCATTGGCATCAATGGCATTGTCTATTGCGCCCTCCAAAATCCCTTTGATATAACACCCCTGTATTGAATAGACGCCAATAGGAACCGCAAAAGGTAACAATCGACCCGCTATATCGGCTTTACTGACAGGGCCTGCATTTAACGAACAGCGCACGCCACCTGCATTGTGAATGGCAAAATCAATGTCGTGACCACGATAACGCATAGCATGATAAAAAGACTCTGCCACCAAAGAACAAATCTCACTCGCGCCCTTTTCATCCGGCACTCGAATGTGTCGTAATGGTGATTGTAAATGCCCAACGATACTGCGTTGTAAGGCAAACACTTCCGGCTTGTAAGTGTTTGTTATCAGTCGATTCACTTGTTCGTCTTTTTTACAGCGCACCACATTTGGGTGCGCGGTTAAGTAATCAAATACATCCTGATATTCACCCTCGCAATCACAGTTACTCATGGTTGCATCAAAGCAAACCCTACGGCCTATCAGCAACTCGTTACGTCCGTTAAAGGCCACCACCTTACCCGATTCATCAAAATCAATATCACAATGGCCTAGTGATTGCGCGTGCATACCGGCTTGCACAATATAAGTATCATTCACGCAGCGGCCGTAAGTGTCTTTGCTGGCAATACCAAGGTCGCTAAAGTCTCCTTGCAATACATGTGAATGTCCGCCAACGATTAAGCTAATGCCGTCTACAGCTTTGGCTAAGGCTAAATCAGCCTCATAGCCAAGGTGACTTAATAAAATAACCTTATTGATACCTGACGCTTGGATCTGTTGTACTGTGTTCTTGGCGGTTTGCAGTGCATTAACAAACGGCGTATCTATATCTGGATTGGCAATATCGACCATTTTATCAATAGAAAGACCAAAAATAGCAATGCACTCATCACCGGCTTGATGCTGCATCCATTTTGCGCATTGTTGCTGTACTTGGAACGGATACACATTCTCTGCATCACTGATTTTTACCGCTTTGCTTGCAGACTCTTGTGACAAGTCCCAGTTGCCACACAGCAAAGGAAAGTTTATTTGATTAACAAAACTGGCCACCGGGGCATTGCCCATGTCCAATTCATGGTTGCCTAATGTCATCGCCGTTAGGCCAAATTGATTTAATAGCCTTGAGTTCGCTTCACCTTTGAAAAGGGAAAAATACAGCGTACCTTGAAAGCAGTCACCGGCATGTAAAAATAGAAATTCTCGACCCTGTTGGTCGGCTTGATGTCTTAATTGTTTCGCTCGAGTTTGTATGCGTGCAAATCCCCCAACGCTGACATAGGGAGAAACGGTTGCATGCTTTGCTGCGTTATTTGTTGCGTCTTTTGCAACGTCTGTAACTGCATTGTTTGTCGAACTGTTGGTATTGAGTGACAGTTGAACCGTAGTAGGTTCAAAATAAGAGTGTGTATCATTGATATGGGCGACCCGTATCCTTGTCGCTTTTTGCATTCTATTCTTCATATTATCTTCTCTGAGTTCACCGCCATTGTAGTCGCCACGATATGACAAACCAATGAAAGTTTTTTTGAAGGGAAAAATAGTTCGCATGTACCTCATTGCCAGTGAGCGATAATAGATATCGCCAAGACTAATTAGTGGTTCAATAACAGAAACTTGCCCATCTTCTCAGTGTAAACAGCGTCCATTTTCTATAATAAGAACAAACAGAGTAATTAACTTATCATTATACAGAGTTAAAGCTCTTGCCAACGGCGTTACCTCTGATCACGAAAGTGTTGTGATAGGAATTAAAAACAAAGGAAGAGTGTATGCAATTAGAGCGGATCGAAATATCTGGTTTTCGCGGCATTAAGCGCCTTTCGCTCCCTTTTGAGCAACTGACAACCTTGATTGGCGAAAATACCTGGGGTAAATCCTCATTGCTTGACGCGTTATCAGTGGCACTTCCGATAAATGGTGAACCTTATCAATTTGAAATGCGTGACTTCCATGTTGATTACGCCATTTCCCATCCACAAACTCAACATTTACAAATCATTCTAAAACTGTGTTCAAGTAATCCAAAAGAAGCCAAATCCGGGCGTTACCGGAAAATAAAGCCAATTTGGAACGAGTGTAGTAGCGGTCAGTGCGAAATAATTTATCGCCTTAGTGCGACCTTAGAAGGCACTAAAGTCACCACTCATTACGCTTTTTTAGATAGACAAGGTCAACCTAAAAAATTGCATCACCCCGAGAAGCTCGCTATACAATTGATGATCTTGCATCCGGTGATTCGCCTGCGAGATTCAAGGCATTTTCAGCGCATAGACAAACCGATAGAGCGCAAAACGCCAAATTCAAAAATAGAACAGCGCATTAAAAATACCTGTCGTCGTCTCATTGCCCACCCAGGGTTAGTCAGTAAAGACGAAATGAAAAGCAGCGTTAAAACCATGCATGATTTAGTCGATCACTATTTTTCTTATAAAACTCATGTTCGGCACGATCCAAGAGCCACCAGAGACGGTTTATTTACCTCCAGTTTGGGGCAAAAAATGTCTCTAAAGCAGTTTGTTGATCAAACCCAAGATAAACAAACCCGCTTGTTATTAATGGGGCTTCTGAATAATTATCTACAAGCAAAAGGAAACACCGAGCTCAGAAGATGCGCTCGGCCGTTATTGATTGTGGAAGATCCTGAAGGGCGCTTGCACCCTACCCATTTATCAAGGGCATGGGCTCTGTTGCAAATGATGCCGATGCAAAAAATCTTAACTACCAACTCAGCGGTATTGCTTGGGGCTGTACCCCTTCGAAGCATCAAACGTTTAGTCAGAAAATCAGATCGAACCGAAGCAAAATACATTCGCCCAGAAATGCTCTCCGCCGATGAATTACGAAAAGTCAGCTTTCACATTCGTTTTCACCGCTCTAGTGCTCTGTTTGCACGCTGTTGGTTATTAGTCGAAGGAGAAACTGAAGTATGGCTATTTAACGAATTGGCCAAATTGTGTGGCTATGATTTAGCCTCGGAAGGGGTACAAATTGTTGAATTTGCTCAATCTGGCTTAAAATCCCTACTTAAAGTAGCAAGAGCGTTAGACATAGATTGGCATGTGGTCACCGATGGTGACGCCGCCGGTAAAAAATACGCTACTTCAGCCCGAGCGATGCTGCATGGTGAACAAGAAAGACATCGAATCACTGAACTGCCTGATAAAGACATCGAGCATTACCTTTACAACAATGGTTTTGAAAAGTTCTTCAGGGATATGGGTAAAATCCCTTACGATCACCCTATTCCACCGAAAAAAGTCATTATGCGTGCGCTAAAAAAACATGCAAAACCCGATGTAGCAATCGCCATTGTTGAGTATTGTGAAATTCATGGTGATGACATCATTCCAATACTGATTCGTTGGACCTTAAAACGGGTGATCAGCATGGCAAACGGCAATACGTAAAGGGTGTAATATCAATCGTACTAAATAACGGGTCATTCTAGCTTGTTAAAATGCTCGATAACGGCATTAGAATGTTTGATTGTAGAATAACTACTTATCGAAAAATTCTGCCTTGTTCTCGAGCATTTTTCC
>NZ_BAUJ01000069.1 GCF_000496695.1 Vibrio halioticoli NBRC 102217 | reverse complement strand
TATCACTTTAGAGGGTAAAGGAATTACCTGAGTTGATGTAGGAGCAGTTGTATCAACTCCTTCGCTAGTTATTGGTGTATTACTTGCCAATACACCAGTTGAAATAATTGCAGATACGGCTGCTGCCACTAAAGTTAATTTTCTCATCTTCTTACACCTTTCTACGCTCTACATGAGCACAGACAAAAACAATAAAGAAAACGAACGGTACACACTTGTTATCGAACGATTCACCATGAGGATTAATATATGCCTTTAAATTTATTATTCACTGTCAATAACTGTATACATACTTTCCATTTTTGGAAATTATGTTCTTATTTATAATAATCAAGTAGTTAAGATCTAATTATCAAAAATGGGTGATAATTTCACCAAGCACTTAACCATCGAAAACATGCTAGACATCACATTTTTTATTTTGAAACGGCATAAAATACGCGAGGATATGTACTGAACACTACACTCGAAATTTGTAGGAAAACATATGCAATCTAGACAATCCGTTCTTGCTAAGAACATTGAAAAACGAATGCATGATTTAAACATCCCATCTAACTTAGCGCTGTCAAAAGCGTCGGGGGTAAGTCGTGTCGTAATCACTAATATTTTGCGACATCCAGAAAAATCCATCATGGCTGATAGTGCATTACTTCTCAGTAAGCATCTAAAATGTCGTATTGAGTGGCTTCTGACTGGAGAGGGTCCAATAAATCATGACGATGAAATAAACCACCAAAGACGCTCAGGTGCGCCGTTACTTTTGCTCAACGATATTACTGAGCAAAATATTGAAGATCTGTTATTGAAGGTTTCACAAAGCGATACTATTCCGCGCTTTATGTGCCCAACAGGTAATAAACCAAGCATTTTTGCCATTTGGCAAAGCCAACCAATAGGTAGGATCAACCATGCTGGATACCTTTATTTTGACCATAAAAAGCTCCCCACTTCAGGGCAACTTGTTATCGCAAAAACTACCCCAGAATCAGCTGCAGAATACATGGAATTTTACGCCACATATGACAAGAAATTTTTACGTTATATAGAAAGGAATATTCCTGAAGGGCTGCGAATGATTGAGCTAAAAGAGACTATGCAGATCATTGCAACATTTGAGAGTTTTGTTATTACATAAGGAAGGTAAGATTGAGCTTAAATCATCGATATTTCATAAAAATACCGCATTAAAAATGGCAGTCAATACTGCCATTTTTTGTTTATATTACGGTCACTTACTACTTAGTTAGCTTCTTAAGCCAATGCCTTTATCTACCAATCGATAAGCAATGGCAAAAAGCACGGCCACAAAAATAATCAGTACTGTAAATGAGCTTACAATACCCACATCAGATACCCCTAAGAAGCCATAACGAAAAGCATTTACCATGTATACTATTGGGTTGATCTTTGAGACTGCTTGCCAAAAATCAGGGAGTAGATTAATTGAGTAAAAGACACCACCAAGGTAGGTAAGAGGCGTCAATATAAAGGTAGGGATAATTGAAATATCATCAAATGTACCGACAAAAACCGCATTGATTAAACCGCCCAGTGAGAACACTACTGAGGTCAAAAATACGGTGGCAATGATGAGGCCCCAATGATGTACATTCAGATCAACAAAAAACAGGGAGACTAACGTCACTATACTGCCCACCAACAAGCCTCGCACTACGCCGCCCATAACAAAACCTGCGATGATGACATAGGTTGGTACAGGGGCTACCAATAGCTCTTCAATGTTTTTTTGGAATTTGGCGCTAAAGAATGAAGAAGCCACATTAGAATAAGAGTTGGTAATCACGCTCATCATAATAAGGCCTGGTACAATATATTCCATGTAGCTAAAGCCGTTCATTTGACCAATTCGAGAACCGATCAGATTGCCGAAAATGATAAAATAGAGAGTCATAGTAATTGCCGGTGGGACCAATGTTTGCACCCAAATACGGGTGAATCGATTGATCTCTTTTCTTAGCAAGCTTTTAAATGCTGTCCAATATACCGCGTACATTATTGTTGTTCCTTAGTTTGATCTCGAACGATAGTGACAAACAGTTCTTCTAAACGATTAGCCTTATTGCGCATTGAAAGCACTTTGATACCCGCATCACTCAACTGAGAAAATACATGGTTAAGCCCTTCTTCTTTCTTTAATTCTATTTCAAGCGAACCATTGACTAGATTTTGATTCTCTACACCTTCTAGTATTCCAGGTTGCGCCCCTTCCTCTAGATCGAGAATAAAAGTTTCTACCTGCAGTTTGTTCAATAGGCTTTTCATACTGGTATCTTCAATCAACTCACCGCGATTGATAATGCCAATATTGCGACACAGCATTTCAGCTTCTTCAAGATAGTGAGTCGTCAGGATAATGGTGATCCCTTCTTTATTAATCTTTTGCAAGAACTCCCACATGGAACGTCGCAGTTCAATATCAACTCCAGCAGTGGGTTCATCAAGGATCAGTAGCTTTGGTTCATGCATTAACGCACGCACAATCATCAATCTGCGCTTCATGCCGCCAGATAGGCTACGCGCTCTCTCATGGCGCTTCTCCCATAGATCGAGCTGAGTTAGGTACTTCTGTGCCCTTTCTTTTGCTTCGCTTCTAGAGACGCCGTAGTAGCCTGCTTGCTGCATAACTATCTGCTCTACAGTCTCAAACATGTTGAAATTAAATTCTTGCGGAACTAACCCTAAATACTGCTTGGCTAACTCTAAATCTTGACTTAAATTATGACCAAATACCGAGACATCCCCTGATGTTTTATTCACCAGTGATGAAATAATACCAATTGTCGTAGACTTACCTGCGCCATTTGGCCCAAGCAGAGCATAAAAATCACCTTGCTGCACACGAAGAGAGACTCCCTTTAGTGCTTCAAAGCCACCTTTGTAAGTTTTACGTAGATTATCTATTTCTAATGCATACATATGATTTGAATTTCTCAATGGTTATTTGTCACAAATCCGATTTGATTTGGCAATATTTTAGGTATAGTAACTGAATATACAAAAAAGGACTTAACATGCCAGAAATTAAACTTTTGTTTGAAAACAATTCTAAATGGTCACAAACACTTAAAGACGACCAACCTGAGTATTTTTCTACTCTAGCACAAGGACAAAGCCCCGATTTTCTATGGATTGGTTGTTCTGACAGCCGAGTTCCGGCAGAGCGTCTTACCGGTCTATTCTCAGGAGAACTGTTTGTTCACCGCAACGTAGCTAACCAAGTAATACACACAGATTTAAATTGCTTATCTGTAGTGCAATATGCGGTAGACGTTCTCAAAGTAAAACACATTATTATCTGTGGTCACTATGGTTGTGGCGGTGTAAACGCCTCGATTGAAAATCCAAAACTGGGCTTAATTAACAACTGGCTACTGCATATTCGCGACCTATACCTAAAACATCGCGATATGTTAGATAAACTGCCTCCAGAAGTCCGAACTGACAAATTATGCGAAATCAACGTGGCTGGGCAAGTGTACAACTTAGCCAACTCAACCATCATGCAATCGGCATGGGAGCGAGGACAGGAAGTTGAAATTCATGGCGTTGTTTACGGTATCAGTGATGGCAAACTGGAAGATCTTGGTGTGCGCTGTTCTAGCCATGAAAGCTTAGAGGAAAACTTCCCGAAAGCGATGGCAAAAATATTAGGCCAAGATTAAGTTCTAGCGTTTTAAAGAACAAATACTCGCATGATTCATGTCGAGTATTTGTTTCGATCCCATTCGATAACCAAGTCAATAACCTAGCTTTTAATCTCTGTTTTTATAACGGGATAACTTTACCGATGTACGGAAGATTACGGTATTTTTGTGCGTAATCGATGCCAACACCTACTACAAATTCGTCCGGAATTTCAAAACCAATCCACTTCACATCAACATGCACTTCACGTCGAGAAGGTTTATCTAATAACGTCGCGATTTGAATAGAGTTTGGCTCACGAATCGACAAAATTTCGCACACTTTACTTAGCGTATTGCCAGTATCAATGATGTCTTCTACTAGCAAAACATCTTTGCCCTTAATATCGTCATCGAGATCTTTAAGGATACGTACGTCACGAGAACTTTCCATGCTATTGCCATAGCTAGAAGCTGTCATAAAATCGACGCTATGGTTCACAGTGACAGCGCGAGATAAATCCGCCATAAAGACAAATGAACCACGTAGAAGCCCTACTAAAACTAATTCGTTGCTGTCTTTATAGTGCTCATTAATTTGAGCGCCAAGTTGTTGCACTCGTTCCTGAACCTCTTGTTCAGAGATCATCACTTCTACGGTATGTTTCATACAGTTCTCTCGTTAACTAGACTCGCATCAACTATAGCTATAAGCCTACAAATTTGGCTAATATTTGCCTTTCTAATTGTGAAAATCCGTTGAGCTTAAAATAGGCGAGCATTGTAACAAACAAATTTTCAAACAGAAAAACAAAACCCAGCGAAAGCGCTGGGTTTTATAGTGAATCTTAATTTTCAGAAGTTAATCAATTACTTCTTTTTAACTGCTTTTTTGTTTGGAAGGTCAGTAATAGAACCTTCAAATACTTCAGCAGCCAAGCCTACAGATTCGTGTAGTGTTGGGTGAGCATGGATAGTCAATGCGATATCTTCCGCATCACAACCCATCTCGATAGCTAGACCGATTTCACCAAGAAGTTCACCACCGTTAGTACCGACAATAGCACCACCGATTACGCGATGAGTATCTTTATCAAAGATCATCTTAGTCATACCGTCAGCACAATCTGATGCGATTGCACGACCAGAAGCAGCCCAAGGGAAAGTAGAAACTTCGTAGTTAATGCCTTCAGCTTTTGCTTCTTTCTCAGTCTTACCTACCCATGCCACTTCTGGCTCAGTGTAAGCAATTGAAGGAATCACTTTAGGGTCAAAGTAGTGTTTCTTACCAGAGATAACCTCTGCCGCTACGTGACCTTCATGCACACCTTTGTGCGCAAGCATAGGTTGACCAACCACATCACCAATAGCGTGAATGTGCGGTACGTTAGTACGCATTTGCTTATCAACGTTGATGAAACCACGCTCATCCACTTCGATACCCGCTTTTTCAGCATCGATTAGTGCGCCGTTTGGTACACGACCGATAGCCACAAGAACCGCATCGTAACGCTCAGCTTCTGCTGGTGCTTTTTTGCCTTCCATTGAAACGTAGATACCGTCTTCTTTCGCTTCAACCGCAGTTACTTTAGTTTCAAGCATTAGCTTGAACTTGTTTTTAATGCGCTTAGTGAAGACTTTAACGATGTCTTTATCCGCCGCTGGGATAACTTGGTCAAACATCTCTACAACTTCAACTTTAGAACCTAGAGAGTGGTAAACCGTACCCATTTCTAGACCGATGATACCGCCGCCCATGATAAGCAGTTTCTCAGGGACTTCTTTAAGCTCAAGTGCATCCGTAGAATCCCAAATACGTGGGTCTTCATGTGGAATGAATGGCAGTTTGATTGGGCGAGAACCCGCCGCAATGATTGCGTTATCAAAAGTCACAGTTGTCGACTCTTCGCCTTCAACTTGAATAGTGTTAGGGCCAGTAAATTTACCGTAACCATTCACTACTGTTACTTTACGCATTTTAGCCATGCCGTTAAGGCCGCCAGTTAGCTGATCAACAACTTTTTCTTTCCAGATACGGATTTTGCTGATGTCTGTAGTTGGTTCACCAAATACAACACCGTGCTCAGCCATTGCTTTTGCTTCTTCAATTACTTTAGATACGTGAAGAAGTGCTTTCGATGGGATACAACCCACGTTTAGACAAACACCACCTAGGGTGCTATAGCGTTCAACCAGTACCGTTTCAAGACCTAAATCTGCACAACGGAAAGCAGCAGAGTATCCAGCAGGACCTGAACCAAGTACTACAACTTGGGCTTTAATTTCTTTGCTCATTTTGACCTCTTGTAGTCATTATCCCTAACAGGCTAATTGGATTTTGCGTCACTCCAGTTTACAAATTTGTAAACTAAGAGAAAACTAATTCCATTTAGGCTGTGAGCTATACAACAATTCGACGTCTATTATCTTAGATTTCGCCGAATTTTGTTAAAAAATTTCGATAAAAATCACTCACATAAAATAAGGGGATACCCTTTACTGTGAGTGAGAAAGAGCAGCTCTTGTGAGCTGCTCTCTATGATTACATTACAAGGCGACGAATATCGCTCATGCACTGGTTCAAGAAGGTAATGAAACGAGCACCTTCTGCACCATCAATCACACGGTGATCATAAGATAGAGACAGTGGAAGCATTAGACGAGGAGTAAACTCGCTGCCATTCCATACTGGCTTAATCTCAGACTTAGACACACCAAGGATACCGACTTCAGGAGCATTTACGATAGGCGTAAATGCTGTACCACCAATGCCACCTAGGCTAGAGATAGTGAAACAGCCACCTTGCATATCACCTGCAGTCAGTTTACCTGCACGAGCTTTCTTAGAAATCGCTGCAAGTTCTGCTGATAGCTCGTAAATGCCTTTCTTGTTCACGTCTTTAAAGACAGGAACCACTAGGCCATTTGGCGTATCTACCGCAATACCTACGTTTACGTATTTCTTCAGAATGATGCTTTCGCCGTCTTCAGAAAGAGATGAGTTAAACGATGGGAACTCTTCAAGTGCTTTCGCTACTGCTTTCAAGATAAACACTAGAGGTGTGATCTTGATGCCAGAATCTTTCTTGGCTTCAAATGCGTTCTGCTCTTTACGGAACTTCTCAAGCTCAGTGATATCAGCATTATCCCACTGTGTAACGTGCGGGATCATTACCCAGTTACGGTGCAGGTTAGCGCCAGAAATTTTCTTAATCTTAGAAAGCTTCTTAACTTCTGTGTCACCAAATTTGCTAAAGTCCACTTTCGGCCAAGGTAGTAGGCCAAGTGCACTGCCGTCGCCTTTGCCAGATGCTGCTGCACCAGACTCAAGACGTTTAAGCGCATCTTTAACGAAAGACTGTACGTCTTCTTTTAGGATGCGGTTCTTACGGCCAGTACCTTTAACTTTAGAAAGGTTAACACCAAACTCACGAGCAAGACGACGAACCACTGGAGAAGCATGAGTGTACTCATGATTTTCTTGGAAATCGTTAGCTTGTGGAGCGGCTGCCGCTTTAGGTGCCGCCGCTGGCGCTAGAGCAGGAGCTGCTGCTGGTGCCGCTGCTTGAGCAACAGGAGCTGCAACTACTGCGCCGCCTGCTGTTTCAAATACCATGATTAAAGAACCAGTAGAAACTGAATCGCCTTCAGCAACTTTGATTTCTTTAACTGTGCCAGCAAATGGTGCAGGTACTTCCATAGAAGCCTTGTCACCTTCAACAGTAATTAGAGATTGCTCTTCTTCTACTGTATCGCCAACCGCAACCATGATTTCAGTCACTTCAACTTCGTCACCGCCGATATCAGGTACATTAACGTCTTGTACTGCAGAAGCAGTCGCAACCGGCGCGGCCGCAGGTGCAGCAGCAACAGGAGCTGCTGGAGCGCTAGCGCCAGTTTCAAATACCATGATAAGAGAACCAGTAGAAACAGCGTCGCCAGATGCTACTTTGATTTCTTTAACTGTACCTGCAAATGGAGCCGGTACTTCCATAGAAGCTTTGTCGCCTTCAACAGTAAGAAGTGATTGCTCTTCTTCTACTGTATCGCCAACCGCAACCATGATTTCAGTAACTTCTACTTCGTCGCCACCGATATCTGGAACGTGAACTTCTTTTAGTTCAGAAGCGCCCGCAGGAGCAGCTACTGGAGCCGCTTCAACTGCTGGAGCAACTGGTGCTGCAGCAGCACCAGACTCTTCTTCAAAAATCATAATTAAAGAACCTGTAGAAACTGAATCACCTTCAGATACTTTGATTTCTTTAACAATACCCGCCTGAGACGCAGGAACTTCCATTGAAGCCTTGTCGCCCTCAACAGTGATTAGTGACTGTTCTTCCTCAACCTTGTCACCAACGTTAACTAGAATCTCAGTTACTTCAACCTCATCAGCACCAATGTCAGGTACATTAATTTCGATTGTCATTGTTTATTTCCCTTACTCAATGGAAGTCTTATGCAAATTGCGGGTTAGTTTTTTCTGTATCGATGTTGAATTTAGCAATTGCCTCTGCAACTACAGATTTCTCAACATCACCACGTTTAGCCAATTCAGTTAGCGCAGCAACCACAACGTAGCCCGCGTTAACTTCAAAGTGACGACGTAGATTGTCACGGCTATCTGAACGACCAAAGCCGTCAGTACCCAGTACTTTATATGACTCAGCAGGAACGTAAGCACGTACTTGCTCAGCGTAGTTCTTCATGTAATCTGTTGCCGCGATTGCTGGCTCATTACCCAGAACAGTAGTGATGTAAGGTACTTGATCTTCAGCTTCAGGGTGAAGCATGTTGTAACGCTCAACATTTTGACCATCACGAGTCAGTTCGTTGAAAGAAGTTACAGAGAATACGTCAGATGCTACGCCGTACTCTTCGCTTAGGATTTCAGCCGCTTTGCGTACTTCATTCATGATAGTACCAGAGCTCAATAGCTGAACTTTACCTTTGCTACCTTCGTGAGATTGAAGCTTGTAAATGCCTTTACGAATGCCTTCTTCAGCGCCTTCTGGCATTGCTGGCATTGCGTAGTTTTCGTTCATTACTGTTAGGTAGTAGTAAATACTTTCTTGCTCAGGACCGTACATGCGACGGATACCGTCTTGCATGATTACCGCCAGCTCGTAAGCAAACGTTGGGTCGTAAGTCACACAGTTAGGGATAGTGTTCGCTTGGATGTGCGAATGACCATCTTCGTGCTGTAGACCTTCACCGTTCAATGTTGTACGGCCAGCTGTAGCACCTAGTAGGAAGCCACGAGCTTGTTGGTCACCTGCTAACCATGCCATGTCACCAATACGTTGGAAACCAAACATTGAGTAGTAGATGTAGAACGGAATCATTGGCAGGTTGTTGGTGCTGTATGAAGTCGCAGCAGCAACCCAAGACGCCATTGAACCTAATTCGTTGATACCTTCTTGTAGAACTTGACCAGAAGTTGCTTCTTTGTAGTAAGAAACAATGCCCTTATCTTCAGGAGTGTATTCCTGACCATGCGGGTTGTAGATACCGATCTGACGGAATAGACCTTCCATACCAAATGTACGAGCTTCGTCACAGATGATAGGTACGATGTTCTTACCGATATTTTTGTTTTTCAACAAAATATTCAAAGTACGAACATAAGCCATTGTAGTCGAGATTTCACGTTTCTGCGCGCCAAGTAGTGGAGCAAACTCTTCTAGCTCAGGAACTTTAAATTCTTCAGTGAATTTAGGCAGACGTTGCGGCGTGTAACCGTGCAGAGCGTTACGACGAGCGTGCATGTATTCGTACTCAGGCGTACCTTCTTCTAGTTTCAAGTAAGGTAGTTCACTTACTTTTTCATCAGAAAGAATGTCTTGTAGGCCTAAACGATCACGTAGATGTAGAACATGAGTCATGTCCATTTTCTTCACGCCGTGCGCAATGTTTTTACCTTCAGCTGCATCACCCATGCCGTAACCTTTAACAGTTTTAGCTAGGATTACCGTTGGCTTGCCGCCTGTTTCTTTTGCATTGTTAAATGCAGCAAACAGTTTAGATGAATCATGACCACCACGCTTAAGAGCGAAGATTTCGTCATCAGTCATATCAGCAACAAGTGCGGCTGTTTCAGGGTATTTACCAAAGAAGTGCTCACGTACGTATGCGCCATCTTTAGATTTGAATGTTTGGTAGTCACCGTCGACAGTTTCGTTCATTAGTTGAAGAAGCTTACCAGTGGTGTCTTTAGCAAGTAGTGAATCCCAGTTGCTACCCCAGATAACTTTAACAACGTTCCAACCTGCGCCTTTAAATAGACCTTCAAGTTCTTGGATGATGCTACCGTTACCCATTACAGGGCCATCTAGACGCTGTAGGTTACAGTTAATTAGGAAACATAGGTTGTCCAGTTTTTCACGAGCAGCAAAAGAGATTGCGCCGCGTGATTCTGGCTCATCCATCTCACCATCACCTAGGAAGGCGTATACACGCTGTGCTGAAGTTTCTTTCAAGCCACGGCCTTCTAGGTACTTAAGGAAGCGAGCTTGGTAGATAGCTGAGATTGGACCTAGGCCCATAGATACTGTTGGGAACTGCCAGAATTCAGGCATCAACTTAGGGTGTGGGTATGAAGGGATACCTTTACCATCAACTTCTTGGCGGAAGTTATCTAGTTGCTCTTCAGTTAGACGACCCTCAACGAATGCGCGAGAGTAGATTCCTGGAGAAATATGACCTTGATAATAAACTAAGTCGCCACCGTCCGTCTCATTTGGAGCACGGAAGAAATGGTTGAAACACACTTCGTAGAAAGCAGCTGCAGACTGGTAAGACGCCATGTGGCCACCAAGGTCTAAGTCTTTCTTAGAAGCACGCAATACAATCATAATTGCGTTCCAGCGAATGATTGAGCGAATACGACGCTCTAGCGTAATGTCACCAGGGTAAGCTGGCTCTTGCGCTGCTGGAATTGTATTAATGTAGTTAGTATTGATGCCGGTTGGCATATCAACACCATCTAAACGCGCCTTATCTAGAACTTGTTCTAGTAAGAATTGTGCACGCTCTACACCTTCTTCACGTACTACTGACTCAAGCGCTTCTAGCCAATCTTGAGTTTCCAGAGCATCAACGTCATGCTTCTTATCAGACATTGCGAACTATCCTTTTATTAAGTTAGGTCAACTACTAGGGTCACATACCCTAAGCAAAAGCTTACTATTTGTTCTGTTGAATCCGACGTAATGACAGAGCTCGTCTTTCTTGCTCTTCGGTCAAATCCGACAATATTTCATCGATAAAGGCCAAATGAACTTCACACAGCTCGCGAGCTCGTTGTGGTTGTCTAGAAGTGATAGCGTCTACTATCTCTTCTCGGTATTCATTTAGCTTTTGTATGGCGTCATCACGACCGTGCAAAAGCATCAGGTTTTGTGACACGTTCTCTTGTAATAGTGGTGCAAGACTACGAACAATATGCAAAAGCACTACATTGTGTGAAGCCTCTGAAATAGCAATCAAAAACTCCATGATTGCTTTAGTTTCACTTTCTATATCATCGCTATTTACTGGAATACTCAGCGATTTTTGACATTCAGTAATACGCTGAAAATCTTCAGCCGTTCCTCGTAATGCCGCAAAATATGCTGAGATACCTTCTAAAGCATGACGCGTTTCTAATAAATCTCTTTGCGTATCAGAATGACTCGCCAACAGATTAAGTAACGGATCAGCTAAATTAGAAGACAAGCTTTCACTGACGAAAGTTCCGCCACCTTGGCGTCGAGTAAGCAATCCCTTAGCTTCTAGCCGTTGAATTGCCTCTCTTACTGAAGGTCTTGAAACATCAAACTGTTTCGCCAGCTCTCTCTCCGAAGGTAGTTTTTTCCCAGGAGATAAAATTCCGTCCAAAATTAATGTTTCCAACTCTTTTTCTATCACATCAGATAGCTTAGGTTGGCGAATACTTCGAAAGGAAACTTTTGGCATTTAATTCTCTGCGTCCTGCACGTTGTAAATTGGTATTACCAATTTTAACTTGAAGCGAAACTTAACATAGCAATTTATTTTCTGTCTAGGGAAAATTGATTTAAATCATAGAATGGCGATAGCGATAACATAAAATCGCTATTTAAAGCCCATAATGTAAATATTTTGTTACCTAAGTTGTCGTGTTCGAGCTTAACGCCACAAACTCTATTTGTATGACAAATTTATCAAACATATATTATTTTGCAATCAACTTATTAAATTTTGACCAATGAAATGACAATCCGGGGTCGGTTTTGCGCAATGGTGCAATATATTGATGCCCAGTGATACGCAACGGCGTTAATTTTGGATACTGCTGGAGTAAATACCTTGTTACTTCCGCTAACGCTTGGTATTGCGCATCGGTATAGGCAACAAAATCTGTCCCTTCAAGTTCAATACCAATAGAAAAATCATTGCAACGTTCTCTGCCTGCAAAAGAGGAAACGCCCGCATGCCACGCCCTTTTTTCAAATGGGACAAACTGGATTATTTCTCCGTCTCTTTTGATAAGGCAATGTGCAGAAACTCGCATCTGACTGATTCTTTCAAAAAAAGGATGCGCATCAGCACTTAACTTCCCTTGAAAAAAAGCTTCGATATTGTTTTGCGAGAACTCCCCGGGAGGCAGGGAAATATTATGTATGACAAGTAGTGAAATGTCTCGAAGGTTTGGCCTATCGTCGCAATAGGGAGAAGGCACAATTTTCGCGTTCGAATACCATGATGAAGTGGACATTTTTATTATCCTAGATCAATTGTTGCTGAATTATAATTCAAGCCAGAGTATCATTCAGCACAAATTGGTTTTAAACAACATAGTGAAAGTTTTGGATATGAAAAATACCCACGACAGCGGTGCTCGTTTAGCGTACCTAAAGCAACAATTACCTCATGAAGTGACTCGCGCAGTAGAAGAAACTCTAAGAGAAGATCTTGGCGGTACTTCAGATGCATCTGTAGATATCACAGCAAACCTTATTGCGGCTGATACGCAAGGTGTCGCCACCATCATTACTCGTGAGCATGGCGTCTTTTGTGGAAAAATGTGGGCTGATGAAGTCTTTAAGCAACTTGGCGGACAAGTCTCGATTGACTGGCACGTAGAAGATGGCGACACCGTTCAGCCAAACCAAACGCTATGTACCTTAAGTGGTCCAGCCCGCACCCTGCTTACTGGTGAGCGTAATGCGATGAACTTCATCCAAACCTTATCTGGCTGTGCGACGGTAGTTGCGGAATACGTCAGCAAGATTGAAGGCACTGGATGTAAATTGCTCGATACTCGTAAAACTATCCCATGCCTGCGCAGTGCTCTTAAATATGCCGTCGCTTGTGGTGGCGGTTTTAACCATCGCATCGGTGTGTTTGACGCTTACTTGATTAAAGAAAACCACATCATTGCTTGTGGTGGCA
The DNA here is from genome assembly GCF_000496695.1 of Vibrio halioticoli NBRC 102217. GTDB lineage: Bacteria > Pseudomonadota > Gammaproteobacteria > Enterobacterales > Vibrionaceae > Vibrio > Vibrio halioticoli. The sequence continues at coordinate 12,364 of NZ_BAUJ01000069.1, read as the reverse complement.
TTGAACAAGCTATCTCAACGGCGAAAAAACTATCACCGGGTAAACCTGTAGAAGTGGAAACCGAAAGCATTGCTGAGATGCAGGCCGCTATTAAAGCTGGCGCAGACATTATTATGTTAGATAACTTTACGTTAGATATGATGAGAGAAGCGGTAGCAATCAACCAAGGTCAAGCGGTACTAGAAAACTCAGGTAACGTGACCCTAGAGACTATTCGCTCAATTGCGGAAACAGGCGTCGATTACATCTCGGTCGGTGCGCTGACTAAGCACCTGAAGTGTATGGACCTATCTATGCGTTTCAAATAAATAATTTCAAAAGAAATTATTCCCGATAAGGTCAGCGTAGCTGGCCTTTTTATTGCCCAGTATTAACTCACGACTGCCCTACTCCTACCTAGCTCTCATTTTTTCATGCGCAGCTTTGCATGCCCTCAACATAGAATTGCGAGACGGTTGCCAAGCCCTGCTGTACGCTCTTTTATTCCTATTAATAGCTTCTAGTTTTACAGCCACCAGCAATTATTTGTCGAGGCACAGAAGTGAACATGAACAACAAACAAAAAGGATTTACCTTAATTGAACTGATGATAGTGGTCGCCATCATTGGCGTACTCTCCGCGATTGGCGTTCCTATGCATCAGGATTATGTGAAGAAATCAGAGCTCGCCTCTGCCACTGCAACCTTAAGAGGTTTGCTCACCAAAACCGAACTGTACTATTTAGACAACGGGGCATTCCCCTCTTCCCTTGATGAAATCAGCGCCGTTTCCAGTGCTGCGGGAAGTTTAGGCGAAATCAGCATTGCAACCAATGCCTTACAATTCACTTTTGATAGTGATAAAAGTTCATTAGATGGTGCGTCAGTTTCGTTTAGTCGAGATGAAAGCAACGGTTGGAGTTGTACCGTCAGTGGTGCGAGTGGTGTTGATGCGCCAAAAGGTTGCCAGTGAGTCATCCTTTAATCCACATACTCTCTCCAACTTTACTAACGGCAGAACAAACTGAGGTATTGTTGGAGCGAGAAGCCCTGACTACTGAACAATTACTGTATAGAGTCTCTCAGGTTAGCGGTCATTCACAGGCCGACATTGGCATTTTTTTGGCTAATCAGCATCAGTTACATTACGAGCCTCAACCTACACAGCAATTTGAACTCACAAAAGTGATGGCGATTATCATTGAGCTTAAACTAGAGCCTATCACCCTGACTCAGCCGCTCATTCCCATTGCATTAAGCAAACACGGTTTACACTTACTCAGCTACGATCCTTGCCTAAAAACAGTCGCATTAGAATTGCAATTTCATCATAACCTGCCGACACAACTGATACTGACCGACCTTGAACAGTTCCAATTTCTACAGCAAAAAGTACATAGTGAGCTAAAAGATCATCATAACTCAAACGAACACGCAAGCTTGCTATTTGAGGTCATGCAAATCAGCTTACAGCGCAATGCTTCCGATATTCATATCGAACCGGATAAAGAGCAAGCTCGGATACGGATGCGTTGTGATGGGCTACTGATTAGCGTCATGACGCTATCCAATCGTGAAGTAAAAGCGCTCATAAGCCAGATAAAGATCAATGCTGAGCTAGATATTGCAGAGCAACGTTTACCGCAAGACGGGCGAATGCATTATTCCCTTTCTAAGGAACAATCTATCGAACTGCGCGTCGCCACACTGCCGACATTATGGGGCGAGAAACTGGTGATGAGGTTAGCCAACAATACTCAAGCACTGCCAACATTAAATCAGTTAGGAATGAACCAAGCACAGCACGCTTTACTTGAGCAAGAATTGCATCAACCGCAAGGATTGATATTAGTCACCGGCCCCACCGGCAGTGGCAAAACGATCACTCTCTACTCTTGTCTCAATAGCATTGCCAATGACAACATCAATATTTGTACGGTTGAAGATCCGGTGGAGATCCACTTGGCGGGCTTTAACCAGATACAAGTTAACGCCAATATCGCCCTCACCTTTGCTAAATGTTTACGCTCACTGCTTCGGCAAGATCCCGATGTGATTATGCTTGGTGAAATTCGCGATCAAGAAACAGCTGAAATGGCGATACAAGCAGCGCAAACCGGGCATTTAGTGCTCTCGACACTGCATACCAACTCTGCCTTTAGCGCGTTAGACCGTCTTTATCAATTAGGCATTCATCCCACCGACTTACAAAACAGCCTAAAGCTAGTGATTGCCCAAAGGTTACTGCGTAAAAGTTGTCCGTATTGTGCCAAGCTTGCTAAAAACAGCGGCTGTTTCCAATGTAATCAGGGATACAAGGGCCGAGTCGGTATTTTTGAACTGCTGCCAATCAATCGTGACCTGTTGCAACAAGTCACCCAGCCAAACTTCGATGCGCAGCAAATAACAGCGCACTTGGTTTCACAGCAAGATCTCAAAGCCTGCGCAACGCAACTGCTCAAGCAAGGCCTCACTACAACACAAGAGCTACAAAGAGTATTAGGGCATGAGTAAGCTGCGCCTTTATTACTGGCTAGGAGTGAACTCATGCGGGCAAAAAACCACTGGCAGTCAATTGGCGTATTCTGCCGAACAATTGCAAAGAGAAATGGATCATAAAGGAATTCGCCTACACAAAAGTATCGCCAAACCTATGCCCTTCTTTACCAGTATCAAACACAGCGTCAATGATCGCCAGATCACCACCTTCACACAACAACTGGCAATCATGTTAGATGCTGGACTTCCTATCAGCTTGGCAATGCAAGAGCTCAGCCAATCTAATTCTCGACAAGGATTAAGCGCATTACTCGAAGAGCTGTCTTTTCAAGTTCAGCAAGGACATTCGTTATCTACCGCCATGCAAGGTTTTAGTTATTTTGATGCCCTGTATTTACAATTTGTTCGTATTGGAGAGAGTAATGGCGATCTCGCGCAAGCACTGAATTACTGCGCCGAGCATAGAGAGAAAAACCACCAGCTTATAAAACAGATCAAATCAGCGCTGATTTATCCCCTATCGGTGCTGATTGTCGCCTGCATTGTGATGATCATTATGATGATCTTCGTGGTTCCACAATTCTCCAGTCTATTTCGAAGCTTTGGTGCTGAGCTTCCAGCTTTGACACAATTTACCTTAGATGCTTCGCAGTGGTTTCAAGCGCATATTGGCACAATCCTTATTGCCACTGCGGTGGTTAGTATGAGTGTGCACATCCTAATACGCAAAATCCCAACAGTGCGCCGTCAATGCGCTCAATTGCTTTTAAAGCTGCCCATACTTGGGCCGTGTATTTTAGTTGGCGAATTGGCTCGTTTTAATCTGTTATTGTGTAACGGCATCCAAGCCGGACTGCCCCTTTTATCCTGTTTAGACAATGCCATAGGCGCAATACACAACCCTTTCCTTAAACACAAACTCAGTGGTATCCATCATCAAATCCGTGCAGGAAGCAGTTTTAGCTTGGCTCTGTCCTCGGTATCTCTTGTGCCTCCCTTAATGTTAAAAATGCTGAATATTGGCGAGTTAACAGGCAGACTGGCATTTATGACCGAAAAACTGGCTAGACTATTTGAAGAGCAGCTGAATGAATCAACCAACAAGATAGGTCAGCTGATCGAGCCATTAATGATTGTTTTTCTTGGCAGCTTAGTGGGCGGATTGGTGTTATCTATGTATTTGCCTATTTTTAGCCTTATGAGCGCGGTTGGTTAGCTTTATCTCTATGATAAGGATAAACAACTGCCCTAAGTTGCGATAACATACCAATAGAATTTTTTATTGTGAGCCGACAATGCTCGATTATTATTTTACGTACTTCCCGATGCTGTTTCCGATAATGGTGACCATTCTTGGTTTGATTATTGGTAGCTTTCTCAATGTGGTGATCCATCGACTTCCTATCATGATGGAAAGAGAGTGGCAGAAAGAGTTTGCCGAAGCCTATCCTGAGCTTAAATTAAAAGTCCCTGAAGGGGTGTTTAATATCAGCCTACCCGGCTCACATTGCCCTAAATGCAACACCCCAATAAAAGCTAAAGACAATATTCCAGTATTGGGTTGGCTGTGCCTTAAAGGTCGTTGCCGTGCTTGTAGCACTAAAATCAGTGCGCGTTACCCTCTGATTGAACTGTTATCTGGCGCATTATGCTTAACCATTTCTCTGTATTTTTCTCCGGGTCTGTACGCGGTCGCATTACTTGGGTTTACTTGGGTATTGATCTGCGCCACCTTTATTGACCTTGATACTATGCTGTTGCCTGACAGCCTGACCTTACCTTTAATGTGGGCCGGTATTGCGCTGTCTGTACTCGGTATCAGCCCTATCTCACTACCTGATGCCATTATTGGCGCAATGGCAGGCTACCTGTCTCTATGGAGTGTCTACTGGCTGTTTAAACTGCTCACAGGCAAGGAAGGTATGGGTTATGGCGACTTTAAACTGTTAGCTGCGCTAGGAGCTTGGTTAGGTTGGCAATCGCTACCTTTGATCATTTTGTTGTCGTCTCTAGTTGGACTGATTTTTGGCATTATTCAGCTACGCCTCAAAAAACAAGGCATCGAAAAAGCCTTTCCTTTTGGTCCATATCTGGCAATTGCCGGTTGGGTCTATTTGATTGTGGGTAACGATATTGTGGCTTGGTATCTAAGCCGCTACATCCCAGCTTATTAATAATGATTACTAGAAGGATTGAGCTATGGGATTAGTCATAGGTATCACAGGTGGCATCGGAAGCGGAAAAACAACCGTCGCCAATCATTTTCATGACAATTACCACATCGATATCGTAGATGCTGACCTTGTGGCACGAGAAGTGGTTGAGCCTGGCAGTGACGGCTTACAAGCTATAATTACTCAATTTGGTGGTGACATCATCCATAGTGATGGCACCCTTAATCGAGTGAAACTGCGAGAATTGGTTTTTGCCGATCCTAAAAATAAAGCGTGGATCGACCAACTGCTGCATCCAATGATACGCCAAAAAATGCAGCTACAACTGCAACAATCAACATCTGCTTACTGTTTATTAGTGATTCCACTGATGGCAGAAAACAATTTGCAGAGCATGGCTGATAAAGTATTAGTCGTTGATGTGTCACCAGAAACACAAATACAGCGCACCTTAGCCAGGGATGGTGTGTCGAAAGAACAAGTACAGGCGATTTTAAAAGCACAAGCGAGCAGAGAGCAAAGATTGGCTATTGCGGACGATATTATTTGCAATGATGGCTGTAGCGAATTGCTAACTGAAAAAATTGCCCAGTTACATCGTAAATATCTGGCGTTATGCAAATGATTTCGTGACAATAGCTATTATGTCTAAAGCAGGATGCAATATATGACCATTCAAAAATATGAACATCCTCTGAATGAGAAAACCAGAACTTACCTGCGTATTGAAAGCCTTCTACGTCAGATGCAACACTGTGCCACTTTTTCAGATACACAACATTATCAAGTTCTGTTTCGTTCATTGTTTGATCTTTTAGATATATTTGAACAGATTCAGCTCAAACCAGAAATTCTAAAAGATCTAGATAAACTCAAATTAACCTATAGTAACTGGCTAAATGTACCCGGTGTTGATCAACAACGCCTACAAGGCTTACTCGGTGAAATTGCGTTAGTGCACACCGAAGTGATGCAAGCACAACGATTTGGCACCGAGCTAAAAGAAGACAGCTTCTTGTCTTCTATTCGACAGCGCTTCAACCTACCCGGTGGCGCCTGTTGCTTTGATTTACCTGCATTGCACTACTGGCTCCACCAACCATTAGAAAAACGTATGGCTGATGCACAGCAATGGCTGACCTCTTTGGCGCCACTCAACCATGCTTTGCAACAATGGTTGAACCTCACTAGAAGTTCGGCACAATTTAAGTCGCAAATAGCGCGCAGTGGCTTTTATCAAAGCGATGCCCATGAAGCGAATATACTCAGAGTGCATTTTAACCATGAATACGGTGTATACCCTATGGTTTCGGGACATAAGAACCGTTTTGCGATAAAGTTCATTCACTTTGATACTGGCCAAGCCAGTACCCAAGATATTGAGTTTGAATTGGCTATTTGTAGCTGATTCTAGTGGATATGAGCATGGAACATCTTTGCTCTGTTCTGCTTTAGCTAAAATGATCTGTAGGTATCAATCAAGAGAATGAAACATGACTAAAATTACCATCGTATCTTGCCCAACATGCAAAGCGGATGTTGAGTGGGGAGAACATAGCCCTTACCGCCCTTTCTGTAGCAAGAAGTGTCAAATGATCGACTTTGGAACTTGGGCCGATGAAGAGAACGCCATTGCCGGCGCACCTGATATGTCAGACAGTGACGGTTGGTCAGAAGATCAGTACTAAGCTGATAACTGATACAAGTAAATAGATAAAAAACGACAGATAAAAAAACGGGAGCCAATTGGCTCCCGTTTAACTTTATGAGAAATGCAGGTTGTGCATTACTTCTTAGCAAGTTTCTCTTTAATACGAGCTGACTTACCAGAACGCTCACGTAGGTAGTACAACTTGGCACGACGTACTGCACCACGGCGTTTAACTTCAATGCTATCAACCATTGGAGAGTGAGTTTGGAATGTACGCTCAACACCTTCACCGTTCGAGATTTTACGAACTGTGAATGCAGAGTGTAGACCACGGTTACGAATAGCGATTACAACGCCTTCGAATGCCTGTAGACGCTCACGGTCGCCTTCTTTAACTTTAACTTGAACTACTACAGTGTCACCAGGTGCGAATGTAGGTAGGTCTTGTTTCATTTGCTCTTGCTCAAGAGCGTTGATGATATTACTCATGTTTCTATACCCTAGAATAAACTGAATCTATATTTAATAGGTTACTTGCTGTCTTTGCTCGTGCGCTTACGCTCAATCACGAACTCGGCTAGTAAATTTTCCTGTTCGTCAGTCAGAGCTAGGTTTTCCAGCATCTCTGGCCTTCTTAGCCAAGTACGGCCTAACGATTGTTTTAATCGCCAGCGACGAATGTCCTTATGATTTCCGGATTTTAGTACCGCTGGTACTTCTTCTCCGTCTAACACTTCAGGACGCGTATAGTGGGGACAATCCAGTAACCCATTAGCAAAGGAATCTTCCTCTGCTGACGCAAAATCGCCTAGTACACCCGGAATAAACCGAGATACTGAGTCGATTAAGGTCATGGCTGGCAGTTCACCACCTGTCATCACAAAATCACCAATTGACCATTCTTCGTCAACTTCGGATTGAATGATGCGCTCATCTACCCCTTCATAGCGACCACAAATAAGAAGCAAGTTCTCACTTGTTGCCAGCTCTTCTACGCCTTGTTGGTCGAGCTTGCGACCTTGAGGGCTAAGATAGATAACCTTCGTCTTACCGGGTGCTGCTTGTTTGGCTGTGTTAATAGCATCGCGCAAAGGCTGTACCATCATCAACATGCCAGGGCCGCCCCCGTAAGGTCTATCATCAACAGTGCGATGTTTGTCATGAGTAAAATCGCGGGGGTTCCACGTTTCTACTGACAAAAGACCTTTTTTTACCGCTTGACCTGTTACACCAAAATCAGTGACAGAGCGGAACATCTCTGGAAACAGGCTTATTATGCCAACCCACATAGTTCACTCTCTAATTTTGATTTAAAAGGCAGGATCCCAGTCAACTTCGATCCGTTGAGCTTCGCGATCAACTTTTATGATCACTTGCTCTTCAAGGAACGGAATTAATCGTTCCTTTTGGCCAAAAGCATCTTTCAAATTAGCTTTCACTACTAAAACATCATTTGAACCCGTCTCAAGCATGTCTGAGACTTCGCCTAGGTCGTAACCTTTTGTGGTTACAACCTTCATTCCAAACAATTCACGCCAGTAGAATTCTTCTTCTGACAGTTCCGGTAATGAAGATGGGGCTACCGAGATTTCAAAGTTAGTCAACAGATGCGCGTCTTCACGTACATCAAGACCTTCCAGCTTACACACATAACCTTTGTTATGACGCTTCCAGCTTTCTACTTTGTGCTCTACCCATGTCCCCTTTTGGTTCAAGAACCAAGGGCTATAACTGAAGATGTTTTCAGCATCGTCTGTAAAGGAATGAACTTTAAGCCAACCACGAATGCCATAAGTAGCGCCGAGCTTTCCTACAACAATTTTCTCGTTTTGTTCACTCATTCATTCTTTTCCTTACATCAAGATATTTGCTGATTAAGCCGCTTTTTGAGCGTCTTTAACTAGCTTAGCTACGCGGTCAGAAACTGTAGCGCCTTGTGAAACCCAATGGTTCACACGGTCTAGGTCTAAACGTAGACCTTCTTCTTGACCTTGAGCAGTAGGGTTGAAGAAACCTACTTTCTCGATGAAACGACCAGTAGCTGCGCGACGGCTGTCTGCTACTACGATTTGATAAAATGGACGCTTTTTAGCGCCGTGACGTGCCAAACGAATGGTAACCATGTCGTCCTCTTTGCTTTCTCAATAATAAAATTAACCCCAAACTACTCCTCAGAGTTGTGTGGGGTCTCGTGCCAAAATTAAGCTCGGGAATTTTACTCTTATTCCCAGTCTTTGCAAGGGGTTTAGCTATTTTTTAGCCAACTAATTGAATGTGAGCCAGTTAACAGTTTAAAAATAGAGGCTAGAAAAAGCTAAGGCCCCAATAAATTGGAGCCTTACAAGACTTTAAGCAAATAGTGCGTAGCTTATCGGCCGAATGGTCCACCCATTCCGCCCATACCGCCGCCACCCATGCCGCCCATCATGCCTTGCATGTTGCGCATCATGCCGCGCATGCCACCTTTCTGCATTTTTTTCATCATCTTCTGCATCTGGGTGAATTGCTTAAGCAAGCGGTTAACGTCTTGTACTTGAGTACCAGAACCTGCCGCGATACGTTTTTTACGAGAGCCTTTAATAAGCTCTGGGCGCAGACGCTCTTTCATGGTCATTGAGCTGATGATCGCTTCCATCTGCTTAAACATTTTATCGTCGACTTTGTCTTTCACATTGTCAGGTAGGTTACTCATGCCAGGCAATTTACCCATCATGCTCGCCATACCGCCCATGTTTTGCATTTGGCCAAGCTGTTCACGGAAGTCTTCAAGGTCGAACCCTTTCTTCTCCTTGAACTTCTTCGCCATTTTTTGGGCTTTTTCAGTATCGACATTGCGCTGTAGATCTTCGATAAGAGACAGTACGTCGCCCATACCTAAGATACGTGAAGCAATACGATCTGGGTGGAAAGCTTCTAGTGCGTCGGTTTTTTCACCCACACCCAAGAATTTGATTGGCTTACCGGTAATCTGTTTAACAGAAAGCGCCGCACCACCACGTGCATCACCATCAACTTTGGTTAGAATCACACCGGTTAGTGGTAGAGCATCGCCAAAGGCTTTAGCGGTGTTCGCCGCATCTTGACCTGTCATGGCATCCACCACAAACAAGGTTTCAACAGGGTTGATTGCGGTATGCAGCTGCTGGATCTCAGCCATCATTTCTTCATCGACCGCTAAACGACCGGCGGTATCGACCAAAAGTACGTCGTAGAATTTCTTCTTCGCGTGGTCAATTGCCGCATTAGCAATATCGATAGGCTTTTGATCAGCGCTAGATGGGAAGAAATCCACACCCACATCAGCGGCTAATGTTTCTAACTGTTTGATCGCCGCAGGACGGTAAACATCGACAGAAACAACCAGTACTTTTTTCTTATCACGTTCAGATAGAAGTTTAGACAGTTTACCTACACTGGTGGTTTTACCCGCACCTTGTAGACCTGCCATCAATACTACCGCTGGCGGTTGCGCAGCTAGGTTAAGCCCTTCGTTGGACTCCCCCATCACCGCTTCTAATTCAGCCTGAACAATTTTAATGAATTCTTGACCCGGAGTAAGAGATTTAGAAACCTCAACACCCACAGCTCCCTCTTTCACGCGTTTAATAAATTCACGTACAACAGGAAGGGCCACATCCGCTTCAAGAAGTGCCATGCGCACTTCACGTAGCGTCTCTTTTATATTGTCTTCGGTCAGACGACCTTTACCGCTGATGTTCTTCAGCGTCTTGGATAATCGTTCACTTAAGTTATCAAACATCTTGCTCTCTTCGCGTGAAATTGCGATTCATTAGGTAAAGTATAACCCAGAGGCACTATTTACAAAACCATGCAAAAGAAGTACATAGCCAGTAATGTGGTATTAGGTGTATAATTTTCTTTTAACTCTAAATACTAGTATCGACAATATATGAACTTTGTAGTTGTTATTTTAGCCGTGCTTTTATACTTAGCGGCAACCTTTCTTATCCTTCCCGGGCTGTTACGCCAGTCTGAGATAAATAAAAAAGTTGTTTTAAGCATAACCTCTATTGCTTTGATCCTACACTTTTCAACTCTTATCGAGACCATCTTTGCCTCATCAGGGCAAAATATGAGTATTCTCAATGTTGCTTCGCTAGTCAGCTTTATTATTTCATGTGCCTTAACCTTGGCAATGTTTAAGATCCGTTTGTGGTTCTTACTGCCTATTGCGTTTGGCTTTTCATGTTTAAGTCTTATTGCTGCTGAGTTTATCCCAGGTGCGTTCATCACTCATTTTGAACACTCTCCGGGCTTAGTTGTTCATATTATTCTAGCGCTATTTGCCTACGCAACACTGATGATTGCCGCACTGTATGCTATGCAGTTGGCGTGGCTAGATTACAAATTAAAGCAAAAAACCTGTCAGGCATTAAATCCTAACCTACCTCCATTAATGAAGGTGGAACGTCAGCTTTTCAATATCATTCTGATTGGTAATAGCCTACTTACCCTCACTTTGATCAGCGGCCCTATGTTTGTCGACGACTTCTTCAGTAGTGGCAAAACGCACAAAGCCCTGCTCTCTTTTATCGCTTGGTTAGTCTTTAATACTCTGCTTTGGGGGCATTATAAACTAGGTTGGCGCGGTAAAAAGGTTTCTTGGTTCTCAATTATTGGTGCTTTTATCCTAACACTGGCCTACTTTGGCAGTCGTTTCGTGCGCGAAATCATATTGACCTAACCTGCAATCTTAGTTTTATTGACACTGGCTCATAACTCATTCATTAATTGAAAAGACCATAACAAAAGGATTCTTTGCACTTGGACAACATATCAACGGAGTTATTATTCACTCTCCTTGCATGTCTTATCGTTATCTCCGGCTATTTCTCAGGCTCAGAAACAGGAATGATGTCTCTTAATCGTTATCGATTAAAGCATCTCTCTAATCAAGGGCATAAAGGGGCAAAGCGCGTTGAGAAGCTGCTTGACCGTCCAGATCGCCTTATTGGTCTTATCCTTATCGGAAACAACCTCGTCAACATTTTGGCGTCAGCCATCGCTACCATCATAGGTATGCGCTTATACGGCGATCTAGGTGTAGCCATTGCAACGGGTATTTTGACCTTAGTGGTGCTGGTCTTTGCTGAAGTGACCCCTAAAACTCTTGCCGCTATCTATCCTGAGCGTGTCTCTTATGCCAGTAGCCTACTGTTAAGAGTGCTGATGAAGGTGCTTGCACCACTGGTTATTCTGGTGAACTTTATTACCAATGGCTTTCTGCGTTTACTTGGCATCAAGAGCTTAAATAACAAAGCCGATCATCTTAGCTCAGAAGAGTTAAGAACTGTGGTCAACGAAGCTGGAAGCCTTATCCCAAGTCGCCACCAAGATATGTTGGTGTCTATTTTAGATTTAGAGCACGTGACCGTAGACGGCATCATGGTGCCACGTAACGAAATCACTGGTATCGATGTTAATGACGATTGGAAATCCATTGTTCGTCAGTTAACTCACTCACCACATGCGCGAGTGGTACTGTATCGTGACCAAATTGATGAAGTGGTAGGCATGGTTCGCTTACGTGAAGCCTATCGTTTAATGCTAGAGAAGAATGAATTTAATAAACAGACACTACTAAAGTCTGCCGACGAAATTTACTTTATTCCAGAAGGCACACCACTGAATGTGCAGTTGATAAAATTTCAACGTAACAATGAACGCATCGGTTTAGTGGTGGATGAATATGGCGACATTATCGGCCTAGTGACACTCGAAGATATTCTGGAAGAGATTGTAGGTGAGTTTACCACTTCTATGGCGCCGAGCTTAGCCGAAGAGATCACCCCACAAGCGGATGGTTGCTATCTCATTGAGGGCAGTGCCAACATCAGGGACATCAACAAAGGACTGCAGTGGAGCTTACCTACCGATGGTCCACGAACGCTAAATGGTTTGATTTTAGAGCATCTGCAAGATCTTCCTGAAACCAACATCAGTATCATGATTGCCGAGCACAATATGGAAGTCATCGACTTTTCGGAAAACAAAATCAAGATGGTTAAAGTGCATCCGATACAGTAATACCAATCACACT
>NZ_BAUJ01000070.1 GCF_000496695.1 Vibrio halioticoli NBRC 102217 | reverse complement strand
AGTGTGATTGGTATTACTTCGAATAGTTTGGCGCTTTAAAGAAGTGATTATCCACCAGCTTTTTAGTAATAGGGTGCGCAGGATCTGAGAGCACTTGCTGGGTATCACCAGCCTCTACCACTTCACCGTTTGCCATCACCATTACTTTATCTGAAATGTGCTTAACAATGCCTATTTGTTGGGATACATAGATAAATGACAGCCCCATTTCGTCTTGCAGTTCTAATAATAAATTGATGATCTGCGAGCGCATCGCCATGTCTAAACCGTTGAGCGCTTCATCGGCAATGATGATCGATGGTTGCAAAATCAATGCTCTGGCAATACAGACTCTTTGCTTTTGTCCTGCAGCTAACATTTGCGGATAAAAATAGGCATGTTCAGCCAGCAGACCGACTCGTTTTAAGGTGCTAATGACTCGTTTTTTGCGCGCCTCTGGCGTCATGGCGGTGTTTCTTTTAAGCGGCCCTTCTAAAATTCGCCCAATTTGAATGCGCGGATTCAGTGAAGAGTTGGGATCTTGAAACACGACTCGAATCAGCTTACAACGCGTGGAATAATCTTTGTGCTCAAGCTTTTCGCCATTCACAAAAATTTCACCTGAGCTCGGCTCAATTACGCCTGCAATCATCTTGGCTAAAGTGGATTTCCCCGATGAGTTTTGTCCAATTAACGCTAAAGTTTGCCCCGGCTCTAAGGTAAAGCTGACAGGTTTTACCGCCTCAAAATGTTGTTTTCTAAACAAGCCATAACGGTTAACAAAAGTTTTGCTTAGGTTTCTCACCTCTAATAATGAGCTCATTCAACAACCTTAGTATTAAGAGGGAAGTGACAGTTGTACTTGTGGCCCTTTTCTTTTTTAGAAAACGGCGCTTTGACGCATTTGTGTTGCGCGTAAGGGCAGCGAGGTCCAAGGCGACAACCAATCGGCAAATGCTGCAGCGGTGGAATACTTCCCGACAGAGATTGTAACTTCTGTTTGTGCGGAAGACGGCCACTAAAATCAGGAAGTGCTTCAAGCAGGGCTTGAGTGTACGGGTGCTTAGCGCCGTTCATCAAGCGTTCAGTTGGCGCAGATTCGACACTTTGTCCACAATACATAACCGTGATTTTTTTCGCCCACTGAGTAATGGCGGCAAGATCATGCCCAATCAAAATAATGGTCGTGTTGTGAAGTTGATTCATACGGCTGAGTAATTTTAAAATTTGCGTCTGTGTAATAGGATCAAGGTCATTAGTAGGTTCATCGGCCACCAGAATTTTAGGCTTAGCGGCAATGGCCATAGCGATCATTACTTTTTGACACTCACCATCGGTTAGCTCGTAAGGGTAACTGCGCATGATTCGTGAGTGATCTTTAATACCTACTTTATGCAGTAGGGCAATTGATGTCTTTTTGCGCCAACCCCAACGCTGCCAAAGTTTGCCTTGGAAAGTGCGTGAAGGAATCGATTCGGCTAACTGTTGGCCGACACGTTCACTAGGATCAAGACAAGTGGATGGCTCTTGAAAAATCATCGCAATTTCACGCGCAATGACTTTACGTCGCTCTTTGGGCTTGAGTGCCAACAAGTCGACATCGCCCAGACGCATTCTATCGGCCGTAATTTTCCAGTTGTCTTTTGCCAGTCCAACAATGGCTTTTGCCAATAGACTTTTACCTGAACCGGATTCACCCACCAAGCCACGAATTTCACCTTCGTTGATAGTGAGGCTCATGCGGTCTACTGCTTTAACAATACCTTGTGGAGTTTCAATTTCAATGGTGACGTGTCTAAAGTCTAAAACTGGCATTATTCGACTCCCGCATTTAAGGCATCACGAATGCCTTCACCAACAAGGTTGATATTGATTACGCTGTACATAATAGCCAGTCCTGGTAGTACTACTGTCCAAGGCGCAAGATAGATAAGCTCTACCGAATCGCCTAATATCGCGCCCCATTCGGGGCTTGGTGCTTGTGCACCTAAGCCTAAAAAGCCTAGTGCGGTGATATCAAGAAGCGCGACGGTTAAGGCAAAGGTAAATTCTGCGGTAATGGGTGCTAAAACGTTGGGTAGAATGGATACGGTCAGTAAATACCAGTTATCAGCACCATCGAGTTTTGCCGACATGATGTAGTCTTTTTCGACTTCAGCATGAATGGTTTGATACACACTACGAATAAATCTTGGGATCAGTGCCAGACAAATAGCCATCATAATTGAGGTCATGCCGGTGCCTAAAAAGGCCACAAAAATCAGCGCCAATAATAATGAAGGGATCGACATTACGGTATCTAAGATGTGGTTTAGGATACTGGACAGTAATCCTTTGGTCATTCCGGCTAATGCGCCAATAAAACAACCAATAAAGGCGGCGATTAAGGTAATCGAGATCGCTGAGCCTAGTGTAATTTGTGAGCCCATTAATAGGCGCGATAAAATGTCGCGCCCTAAATCATCGGTGCCAAGGAAATATTCAATGCTGCCTTCTTTTGCCCAAGAAGGGGCCTGCAGCAATACCGACGATTGCGCCAACGGATCGTGAGGCGCAATAAGCGGTGAAATTAACGTAATGATAAAGATGAAACCAAGGTTCCATAACCCAAACATCGCTAAATTATTGCTTCTGAAGTGACGCCAGAAACGTTCTCTTTGCGTGGGTATGCTCTCTTCGAGATAAACGCTAGTGTTTAGCATACCATTCCTTTCTTGCTAGTGGATTAATCACAGTGCCAATCAGCTCTGATAAAATTTGTGTCGCCAATACAAAACTGGCAACCACCATTACGCCTGCCTGTATCGAGACGTAATCACGATTGGCAACCGCATCCAGTAACCAACGGCCAATGCCCGGCCAGTTAAAAATGGATTCGGTAATGATGGCAAAGGTCAGCATGCTTGATAGCTGAACGCCTATCAGTGGAATGATAGGGGGGATCGCATTTCTCAAGACATGTTGCAGGATGATCTCTAATTGGGACAAACCTTTAATGCGTGCCACACGAATGTAATTTTTACCGATGACGTCGGCAACTGAGGCGCGCATCAAGCGAATAAAATGCGTAGTGGGTGCCAAGGCGAGAACTAGAGCGGGTAAAATTAAATGCATGACAACGCTGGCAAAGGCGGCTTCTCGATTAGGGCTATTACTTAGCCATGCATCAATCATGGCAAAGCCGGTAATGTGCGGAATGTCGTACAAAAGGTTATAGCGACCTGAAATAGGCAACCATTCAAGGCGCAGTGAAAATAGCATCACCAATAACAGTGCCACCCAAAATAAAGGCGCTGAATATCCTGCCATAGAAAAGAACGAAATTAATCTATCTGACCATTTATTCTGTCTTACTCCGGCAAGTGTTCCCAACGGTAAACCTATGCACAATGCCAAAATGAAAGCAAAAAAGCATAATTCTAATGTAGCTGTGAATACGGCTTTAACTTCTTCAAATGCAGGTTGTCCTTGCGCGGTAGTGCCAAAGTTTAAATGGCTGATCTCTTGTAAATAAAGCGTCCATCCTTGCCAAAAATCAGAAATGGCCCAAGGTGAAGTAGGGTCTAGACGTAAAATGCTATAGCCCACTAAGGTTAAGATCAGTAATGTGATGATGAATAAGTTTAAACGTCGAACGGCGTAAATAAACACTATTTTCTCCTCTCAACGTTTTCAAAACTCAGGGTATTAAATGGGTTCTCGTTAAAGCCCTTTAATGTTTTGTGTTTTGCTCTAAATTGCATACCGTGCGCAATAGGGATAATAGGGACTTCTTCATCAAGCAAGTTTTGTGCTTGATGATACAAGTTCAAACGATAACGTCTTTGCTTGGTTTCTTTAGCCAAATCAATGATGGAATCAAAGTCGGCATTACACCAAGACGCAATATTTACCGTAGTATGATCGGCGTTGCATGATAATAGTGGTCTGAAAAAGTTATCAGGGTCGCTAGTATCGGCGCTCCATCCAGAAAGAATTAAATCCGCGTCAGCGATGCTTTGAAACGTTGAGCGCTCATCTAAGAAAATTTTCAGTTTTACACCAATATCGGCAAAGTTGGATTGAAGCAATTCAGCGACTTTTCTCGGGCTTGGATTGTAAGCGGTAGGTTCAAGGGATACCCACATAGAAAGCTCCAGTCCGTTGGCATAACCCGCGTCACGAATCAGGGCTCGTGCATAATTCCGGTCATAACGAACTTGTGACGAATTTTTCTCATACGCCCAAGATTCTGGAGGCAATATTGAATACGCGGGTACGCCATAGCCGTAATAAACTGAGTCAATAATAGAGTCACGGTTGATGGCAAGGTTCAACGCTTTACGCACTCGGCTGTCATGGAGCGCTGGGTTTAAAGTACGCAAGGCGACAAACGCCACGTTCATACTAGGATAGGCCTGTAACTCAAGATCTGGGTGCGCTTGAATGGTTGGAATTTGGCTTGAACGTGGTGAAAACAGTACGTCACATTCATTACGCAATAACTTTGCCAATGTGCCAGTGCCACGCGAGGTGATATCTAGAACCACTTGCTTCATTTTAGCAGGGGAGCCCCAAAAGTCAGGGTTACGACGTAAGCGAATAAAATCATTCACGCTAAACTGATCCAGATAAAAAGGCCCCGTCCCAACTGGGTAACGATCTAGGCGTTGTTTTTGGTCAATTTTCATCAAATTATTGGCGTATTCGGCAGAGTGAATGCTGGCATAAGTAGTCGAAAGATTAGACAAAAAGGTGTTGTCAGGCTTATTGAGTTCAAAGACTACAGTGTGCTCATCAATGGCGATAACGTCTTTTAAAATGTTTTTAAAGCCGATGGCGTCAAACCAAGGATAGTGACCGCCACCAACGTAGTGGAACGGATGATGGCTATCAATGACACGCTTGAAGGTAAACACTACATCTTGTGCATTAAATAAACGCGTTGGGGTAAACCAAGACGTGGTTTGAAATGAAACGTCTTTGCGTAAGTTAAATTGGTAGCGAGTCCCCGTTTTATCCACACTCCAACTGCTAGCGAGCATTGGCTCTAACTTAGAATTAAGGTTAGAAAAATGAATCAGGGTATTGAAAATTTGCGGCGCAACGGTATCCGCCGCTAAGTCGTTATTCACTAACTGAGGATTAAAAGAGCTTGGTGTGCCTTGACCACAAAAAATGAAACCATCTTGTTTTATCTGATTAGAAACGTTGACTTCTCCACAGCCGGTTAGGGCTAAGAAACACGCTCCTAGAAATCCAAGTTTCAGTTTTTTCCAGATATCCGTCTGCATATTCTGACGTACCATTGATTGCTCTTTGAAAATGAACTGCATAATTTAACACTTCTATCCTGTAAGCTCCATTAGGTTAACGCTTGATCTTAAACCATTTTGTACTTTCTGAGCATTCCTCGAAACTGATGATAACTCAAGCCTAGCAGACCTGCGGCTTTCTTTTGATTATGTTGTGCTTGTTTTAACGCTTGTTTAAGCAACTCTATATCTTGTGTTTGTTGCCAGTTTTTATAATCAAGAGGCAAAGAAAATATTTTATTTTCAATATCTTGCTGATTTGGCGTCGTATGACGCTTATCTTCAATGGTGGCAAGCGCTTGAAAGGGATTGAAGATAATCTCTGCAATAGGCTGGCTTGGCTGAGGATTTAAATAAACCGCACGCTCAATCACGTTTTTTAATTCACGAACATTCCCCGGCCATGGGTAATCGAGCAACTGTTGCTGACATTGCGAACTAAAACCTGCAAACAGAGGCAGTGCAAGTTCTTGGCACATACGCAGGGCAAAGTGCTCAGCTAGCAATAAAATGTCGTCTTGGCGTTGCTGTAAACTAGGCAGATGAATCACATCAAAGGCGAGTCGGTCGAGAAGATCATGGCGGAAATCACCTTGCTTGGCCAGTTGCAAAAGATTGACATTGGTGGCACAAATTAAACGGACATTTGATTGTAAGGTTTTTCTACCCCCAACACGCTCGTATTCTCCGTATTCGATCACTCGTAGTAATTTCTCTTGTACTGAAGTAGGCGCAGTTGCCAGTTCGTCGAGAAATAAGCTGCCACCTTCCGCGCGTTCAAAGCGGCCTAAGTGTTTACCGGTTGCGCCAGAAAATGAACCGGCTTCATGACCAAACAACTCCGAATCAACAACGCCTTCATTTAACGTGGCGCAATTAAGGCTAACTAAAGGCTGGTCCCAACGCTTGGAAAGATAGTGCAAACGCTGGGCGATGAGTTCTTTGCCTGTTCCTCGCTCACCCATAATTAAAACAGGGCGCTCAATAGGCGCTAACTTTGAGACTTTATCTAATACAGCCAGAAAAGGGCTCGATTGTCCAATGAGTGTCTGCTTCATTTTATGCCTGTTGGTATTTTTCACCGATTATTGGTTAATAATTTACTATTTGCCTTCAAAGTCAAAATATTTCGTGTTGCATAACACAGAGTGGGATCTGGATTGGGTTTATGAGTGGTTTTGTATATCTCCCATAATCACTAGCGTTAACGTGTTGTGTAGATCATATTTGAGTAAAAGAGAGTCAAGCAAAAGGGGTCAGATACAATTTGGCATGATATTTGGATAGTCAAAGATAGTAGAGGCAATTGGGATAGTTAACGTAGAACGTCAATATTACATCGTGATGTTTTACTACTGACACTTTATTGCTGTGTTCACTGTAGATTAAGGAGAACCAAAATGAGTATATTTTCTCGTTTTGCTGACATCGTAAATTCAAATATCAACTCTTTGTTAGACAAAGCCGAAGATCCAGAAAAGATGATTCGTCTTATTATTCAAGAAATGGAAGATACTTTAGTTGAGGTGCGCACCAACTCTGCAAAAGCGTTGGCAGAGCGTAAAGATTTGCAGCGACGTATTATCCAAGTTGAAGAGCAAGTAGGGGATTGGCAACAAAAAGCTTCGTTGGCATTGAGTCGAGAAAGAGAAGAGTTAGCCCGCGCGGCATTAATTGAAAAACAGCGCATGAGTAAAGTGCTTGCGTCTTTGCAAACCGAGCAAACATTGCTAGACGAGACCATTACTAAATTGAGTGATGAAGTGGGCAAATTGGAAAACAAAATCAATGAAACCCGAGCCAGACAATCAGCGCTGGTTATGCGTCAAAATACTGCCAAGAGCCGCAAAGATATTCAACAACATTTGCACAATAGCCGCACCAAAGACACTTTGGCTAAGTTTGAGCAGTACGAACAAAAAATTGATCGATTAGAAGCTGACGCCGATAGTTATCAAATGGGCCAAGAATCAAACTTAGACGATCAGTTTGCCCAACTGCAAGCCGATGATGAGATAGAAAAAGAACTGCAAAAAATGAAAGATAACGTTAATAAATAATTATTAGGGGGTTAGATGTCTACAGCACTGATCACTGTACCACTGAGTGTATTTTTAATTTTTGTTGCGCCGCTTTGGCTAATACTGCATTACAGAAGTAAGCGTAAATTAAACCAAGGCTTATCCGAAAGCGAGCGAGCGCAGCTGCAACAGTTATCGCAAAAAGCGGTCACTATGAAGCAGCGAATTGAAAACCTTGAAAAAATATTAGACGCGGAATCGCCAAACTGGAGATCCGGACAATGAAAGGCTTATACAGAGACACACACAAAGGTAAATTGACCGGTGTATGTGCAGGCATTGCGGCTCGATTTGGCTTTGAAGTTTGGGTTGTGCGGATATTATTTGTTTCGGCAACTCTGTTAGGAGGCGGATTTTTAATGATATTGGCGTATTTTGCCACTAGCTTGATGTTAGAGAAACAGACTCCGCAGATATTTCAGACCAGACAACAACAGTTTGATCATCAAATGAAGCAAAAACCCTGGCAATCAGGTCGTGCGCCGAAAGAGTTATTAAGCGTTATGGAGCAAGACTTTTCCGAGATGGAAGTCACTTTGCGTGACATGGAAGCATTTGTTACTTCGGATTCTCGTAAAACGCATGCCGAATTTCGTAATTTGTAAGTGAGTCGCGGTTACATTTCAGGACTAGGCAATCAATAAAAAAGCGACAATCATGAATCATGATTGTCGCTTTTCAATAGTGTTCTCTAAATAGTCTTAGTCAGTAAGATTATTTTGCTGTTAGAGAGAATCCGTCAACACGAACTTCAGTTTGTTTACCGATGTTGCCATCCATGTTTAGAGCAGATTTATCAGCAAGTTTTAGCTTAGCAAAGACAGTTGCTGAAGTGTTGTTGCCAGAGTTGAATGCAACAGTCACTTGTTTGAATGATTTTCTGTCAGCGTGAGGGGCATCAGATAGGTCAGCTGCGCTCACTGTTTTTTCTTCAATAACTTTACCGTTGATGCCTTCAACACCTGCGATCAGTTCAGTTGGAGACATTGCGCCTTTTCTGTCTTCAAAGTACAAAGAGAAAACGTAATCGGTGTTAGCAGATAGGCCGTTTACTGTTTGTAGTAGACCAGGAGTTGCAGAGAAGTCATCGTTTGCACTTACAAAGCGAAGACGAGCAGAACCTTCGTCTGATTGGAATGCAGAAACTTTAGAGCTACCTACATCGCCTAGGCCTTCACTTTTGTTTGCGTCTTTAACCCAAACATCACTTTTACCACTGTTAGCACGGAACTCACTAATTTGTGGATCGACGATTAGATTGTCACCAGTTGCCATAGCTGTTGTTGCCGTTGCTTTTGCTGGAGTCGCGCTAGGAGCGTTGTTACCTTGAGTTGCACAACCTGCTAATAGACCTGCGATAGCTAGTGCTAGATACATTTTTTTCATAATCTTTTCTCACTCATTAAGTGTGTTCTTTATTTGATGACGAAAAGATTACAATAATATTGTATGAGTTTTTGTGACTGACAAGACAGTTTTGTAAGGGAAAATGGGTCGAATAGTCACAGGATGGCATATGTCAAAGTTTAAACAAGAAGTGGTAAATTAACCGCATTTGGCGGTTGTTCATGTTTAAATTATCCTGTATGTGAGTGAATTTTGGTCCAAATAAATGGTTTTTGATTGAGTTTTGATTGAGTTTTGATCGATATGTGAAAATGGCCGTATTTGCTTATTTAAAATGTTCACTTTATGTCGCTTTATTGCTTTTTGGTTATTGGTCCATTGAGGTTATAGACTGAAATAGCAGTGATATGATAGAAAATATGAGTAAATGACTGAACTGTTGATCTTCAATGTGAAGCTCTGATGGCTTGCGCATTTTTTGTTACGATTTTTGAACTTAAATACTTTACATTTACAACAACCCAAGGAACAATCCTTCACCATTTAATAAGAATACTGTACCTGAGATGGGTAAATTATGAGTAACGTGAGTAAAAAGAAATCAAATCCACTCTTTGAGATCCTGTTTAATGTCTTTATCCCTTCATTTATTTTAATGAAGTTCAGTGGAGAAGAACATCTAGGCACTGTGTATTCACTGATAGTGGCGCTGGCTTTTCCTGTTGCTTACGGTGGTTTGGAACTGATTCGAGACAAAAAGTTTAACTTTATCTCAGCTTTAGGTTTTGTCAGTGTCCTTTTAACTGGCGGTATCGGTTTACTTGAATTAGATACGCAGTGGTTAGCGTTTAAAGAAGCATTAATCCCTGGGTTAATTGGCATCGCAGTACTTGGCTCGACATTCACTCGTCATCCATTGATGCAAAAGCTGGTGTTTAATAAATCGATTTTGAATCTGTCTCTGATTGAAGAGCGTTTAAAAGAGTCGGGGAATGAGCAAGCATTTGACCGCTGTTTGATGAACTCAAATTACTTTTTTGCCAGTACTTTCGCCTTCTCTTCGATAATGAATTATGTGCTAGCCACTTACATTGTGACCAGCCCTGCCGGAACTGCGGCTTTCAATGAAGAGTTGGGTAAATTGACTCTATATAGTTATCCAGTGATTGCTATCCCAAGCATGTTAATGATGTTGGGTATTTTTTATTATATTTGGCGTCAAATCCGTGCAATGACCGAGTTGAAAACTGAACAAATTTTTCATCAAGCTGAGTCTTAGACAGTAAGCTTAAAAGCTATCGTGCAACGATAAAATGGCCATACTTATGTATGGCCATTTTTTTGCAGTCCATAGTGGATAGACAACATCTTAACTATTTATCTTCCAATTCTACTTTTTGCCTCTCTTTCGTCTGACATCGATTCTATGTAAAGCCAAATCACTCACCGCCACGCAGCAAAAAAACAAAAAAGAAATAACACTGCAACCTAGATATAACATCTTGATACATATATGATTACTCTTAATGTCGCTGAATAAGGGAATATTATGCGTACTAACTGGTTTGTTGTGCTCTTTGCTGTGTTTGGCACTGTCGCCTGTGGTGAAAAGCAAGCCACCATTTCGGAACCTGAGTCTCGTCCGGCTAAATTTCTTACAGTTTCTGTAGGAGATAAAAGCTTTGAACGTATCTTTCCGGCTAGCTCGGCTGCTGGAGATAGAGCGGTGCTGGCTTTTAGGGTTCCTGGTGAGCTATTGGAACTTCCTGCAATCGCAGGATTAGAGGTGAAAAAGGGCGACGTGCTGGCCGTGCTTGACGACCAAGAATATAAGCTGCTTCGCATGCAAGCCAAAGCGAACTATGACCTTGCAACGGTGCAATTTGATCGAAGTAAAAAACTGATTGCCGATAAAGTGGTGTCAGAGCAAGAGTTTGATCAAGCTAGAGCAAAACATAAATCTGCTAGAGCAAATTACGATCAAGCCTTAGCCAATTACAGCTATACCAAACTGATAGCCCCATTTGAAGGCACCATCTCGCTGATTAACATCGATAATCACGAGTACGTTGCGGCAAAACAAGGGGTGATGAATATTCAATCAAACGAGTTATTGAAAGTCATCTTCCCACTGCCAGATTCTATGTTAAATAGCTTTGATCAAAATACTGCGACGCAGTCGTACATGGTATTTGATTCATTTCCAAATCAAAAATTCCCACTGACTTTTCAAGAAATTGATACTGAGTCGGATAATTCTACCGGAAGCTACAAAGTCACCATGATTATGGAGCGTCCAAAGGATTTGGGAATATTGCCGGGTATGTCAGGCAATATTCATATGACGATACCGAGAACCAAACCTTCACAACTCCCCCAAACCTCATTATTCGCCTGTGGCGATCAACAATGCGTTTGGCGAGTAAAACAAGATTCAACAGTAGAACAAGTGACAGTCTCACTTAGTTCATTAGGTGCGGTAGTGTCAGGGCTTAGTGATGGCGATGAAATCATTGTCTCTGGGGTAAAAGAGCTCAAATCAGGGATGAAGGTGAGAGAGTGGATCAAGGAGAGAGGTTTATGATGAGCAAAATAAACAGGCTTGGTCGAGTTTGTCTATTGGCTGCGCTTGCCATTGCGTTAGTAGGTTGTGAAAAAGCCGTAGTCGAACCAATTCAACATGTATCGAAAGTTGAAGTGTTGCAGTTGGGTAAGCCAGAAGCCAGTGACCGCATTTATTTTCCTGCTGTAGCACAAGCGGCGTTGCGTTCGCATCTTAGCTTTCAAGTCTCTGGAGAAATTTCAGAGTTAGTCGTGAATGAAGGGGACAGAGTAAAAAAAGGTGATTTGCTTGCTCAACTCGATCCGCGCGATTTTAAAATTGCGGTGGATAATACAAGAGCCAGTTACGCCGCGATAAATAGCCAGTACAAACGTTCTAAACCTCTAGTAGCGAAAGGCTTGCTCGCTCAATCCCAATTTGATGAATTAGCCGCACAAAGAAGCATCGCCTTAGTTGATTTAAAACTGGCAGAGCTGTATCTCAAATTTACCACCTTAAAAGCACCGATTGATGGAATTATCTCACGGGTGAATGTTGATCGTTTTGAAAACATTCAGGTGGGACAACAGATCGTAAACATTCACAGTACCGACGACGTAGAGGTGTTGATTCAAGTTCCTGATCGTTTATTTGTACATCAGCCGACTCAGCGTGATTTACGTAGGGTGACGGCCAAGGTCAAAGTTGAAAGTGGCAATGTGTATGATGCCAAAATCAAAGAATTTACCACCGAACCTGACCCTGCCACCGGTACTTATAACCTGACTTTAATTATGCCAATGCCAGACAATGAAATTATTTTAGATGGCATGGCGTTAGAAGTGACCGCGAAAAGCAGTGATGCCGGGTTAAATGTGAGCTTTGGTTCAGATATTCCCCTTAGCGCTGTGGTGAATACCGATGGTGACTCTCTTGATCGTAGTGAAACCTACGTTTGGGTATTAGAAGGGAATAAGGTCCGAAAACAGCTCATTAAACTGGGCAAAATGCGCGATAAAACGGTACAAGTTATCAGTGGTCTACAAGGCGCAGAACAAATTGTCGTCAAAGGCTTATCGAAACTACGAGAGGGATCGGTAGTGGAAGTGATTAAGAAGGAGGCTGTTCTATGAGCCAGAATAATCTAGAGCAGCAAAATGATGATGGCAGCAAGGGAATCGCAGCCTACTTCATAAAGAATAAGGTGATCAGTTGGATGATCTCCTTAATCTTCTTTTTTGGTGGCATTGCGTCTTTCTTTGAACTAGGGCGCTTAGAAGATCCGGCCTTTACCATCAAAGATGCCATGGTTGTCACTAGCTATCCGGGAGCGACTCCGCAACAAGTAGAAGAAGAGGTCACCTATCCCTTAGAAAAAGCCATTCAGCAATTAACTTATGTAGATGAAGTCAATTCCATCTCTAGCCGTGGTTTATCACAAATTACGGTAACCATGAAAAACAATTACGGCCCTGATGATTTGCCACAAATATGGGATGAATTGCGCCGTAAAGTTACCGATTTAGAGGGCAGTCTTCCGCCGGGAGTGAATACGCCATCGGTAATTGATGACTTTGGTGATGTGTATGGGGTACTACTTGCCGTGACCGGAGAAGGGTATTCATACAAAGAGCTGCTGGATTACGTTGATTATCTGCGCCGTGAGCTTGAGCTAGTGGATGGCGTCAGTAAAGTCGCAGTTTCTGGGGATCAACAAGAGCAAGTCTTTATCGAAATGTCGATGAAGCGTTTGAATACTTTGGGTATTTCCCCAAGTACTGTCACTAACCTTTTGAATACGCAAAATACTATTTCGCCTGCGGGTGCGGTGGTGATCGGGGATGAATATATTCGCATCCATCCTACGGGCGAATTTAAAAACGTGGAACAACTGGGTGATTTAATCATCACCGATTCAGCCAAAGAAAATTCAGGGCTTATTTATCTGCGTGATGTGGCTGAGGTTAAACGCGGCTACATTGATGTACCCGTTAACATCGTTAACTACAACGGAAATTTTGCGCTCAACATGGGCGTATCCTTTAATGCGGGTGTCAACGTTGTAGACATCGGCAAAAAGCTAGACGCGCGTTTGGCTGAGCTGAAGTATCAGCAGCCAGTGGGTATTTCCATTTCGGAAATATACAGCCAACCTAAAGAAGTCGATAAATCGGTCAGTGGATTTGTGGTGAGTTTAGGGCAAGCGGTGGCGATAGTGATTATTGTACTGCTGTTCTTTATGGGGCTGCGCTCTGGGCTGTTAATTGGTTTGATTTTGCTAGTGACAGTACTGGGCACGTTTGTGTTCATGAAGTATTTTGCCATCGACTTACAACGTATCTCTTTGGGTGCATTGGTTATCGCATTGGGGATGCTGGTGGATAACGCCATTGTGGTGGTGGAGGGCATATTGGTCGGCACGCAGCGAGGGCGAACACGCCTACAAGCGGCAACTGATATTGTCACTCAAACCAAATGGCCGCTACTGGGCGCGACTGTGATTGCAGTTACCGCTTTTGCGCCAATTGGATTATCTGAAGATTCTACCGGTGAATACTGTCGAACCTTATTTACGGTACTGCTGATCTCTTTAATGTTGTCTTGGTTTACTGCCATTTCATTAACCCCGTTTTTTGCGGATATGTTCTTTAAAGGGCAAAAGTTCAAAGGCAATGCCGATGATGACCCATACAACGGCTTTTTGTTTGTGTGGTACAAGAAGTTCCTAGAGTTTTGTATGCGCAGAGCGTGGCTGACGATGGGTACCTTAGTGTTGGCACTGGCGGCCAGTATTTATGGGTTTGGTTTTATCAAGCAAGCCTTTTTCCCATCCTCAACCACGCCGATGTTTTTATCTGATGTTTGGTTACCCGAAGGCAGCGACATTCGTGTGACTAATACCAAGCTAAAAGCCATTGAAAGTTGGTTATTACAACAAGACGGTGTAGAAGCGGTGACTACGACTTCGGGCAAAGGTCTGGCTCGTTTCATGCTCACTTATACACCAGAGAAAAGTTACGCCGCTTATGGTGAAATTGTCACTCGCGTTGAAAGCTATGAAGTGCTGCACGACATCATGCAGAAATACCAAGATTATGTGTCTAATCACTTCCCCGAAATTGATTACAAGCTTAAACAAATTGAGCTCGGGCCAAGTGGCGGGGCAAAAATTGAGGCGAGAATCATAGGCTCTGATCCAACGGTTATGCGAGGCATCGCTGCGCAAGTGGTGGATATTTTAAATGCCGATCCGGGGGCTACGGGTGTGCGTCATGATTGGCGTGAACGTACCAAAGTGATCGAACCTTTATTTAACGAAAGTCAGGCTCGTCGTTACGGCATTAGCAAAAACGATATGGATGACTTTTTGCAGATGAGTTTCTCGGGCTTAACGGTTGGGGTGTACCGCGATGGCACAACCTTAATGCCAATTGTGACTCGCCTTACGGAAAAAGAGCGTATCGACTTTAGAAGCATTGAAGGTATGAAAATATGGAGTCCGGTGCTTAACGACTACATTCCATTGCAGCAAATCACGTTAGGGAATGAAGTGCGTTGGGAAGATCCTTTGATTGTGCGTAAAAACAGAAAGCGCATGCTGACCGTGTTTGCTGATCCCGATATTTTAGGTGATGAAACTGCTGCGACCCTACAAGCCAGAATCCAAGGTAAGATCGAAGCTATCGAAATGCCACCAGGTTACAGCTTAGAATGGGGCGGAGAATATGAGTCATCCAATGAAGCGAAAGGCTCATTATTTTCCAGCATGCCAATGGGTTATCTGTTCATGTTCTTAATTACGGTGTTCTTGTTTAACTCCGTTAAAGAACCTTTGATTGTCTGGTTAACCGTGCCACTGGCATTAATTGGCGTAACCACCGGCTTGCTGGTGCTTAATACGCCATTTGGCTTTATGGCGCTACTTGGCTTCTTGAGCTTATCGGGGATGTTACTTAAAAATGGCATCGTGCTTATCGATCAAATTGAGTTGGAAATGAAGTCGGGAAAAGAGCCTTACCTTGCTATTGTAGAAGCGGCGTTAAGTCGTGTACGTCCGGTATGTATGGCGGCAATTACTACCATTTTGGGTATGATTCCACTGCTTCCGGATATTTTCTTTAAGCCAATGGCAGTAACCATCATGTTTGGTTTAGGCTTTGCAACGGTACTGACGCTTATTGTTGTGCCGGTACTGTATCGAATGTTCCATAAAATCGATGTTGTGAAAGCGTAATCGTTCAATAAGCGTTATTCTTTTAAAGGCTGGCAGATTGTCAGCCTTTTTTGTAAAAGGAAGAAGACAATTTGTGAAAGGGGCAAGGTAATGACGCGATGTTTTTGGTTAGATGAAAGTAAGCCTGATTATGTGGAATATCATGATAAAGAGTGGGGCGTTCCTGTTTTCGACGATAAAGTCTTCTTTGAATTTTTAATTCTAGAGTCAGCGCAAGCAGGATTGAGCTGGTACACCATCTTAAAAAGGCGTCAGGGCTATCGAAAAGCATTTGCAGATTTTGATCCCGCTATAGTGGCGACATTTACGCCCGCTAAAGTAGAAGAATTGATGCAAGATAGCGCGATTATTCGTAATCGAGCCAAAATAGAAGCCGCCATCAATAATGCGAAGCTGTTTCTACAAATCCAAGCTGAATATGGCAGTTTTAGCCAGTTTATCTGGGGGTATGTGGACAATAAACCTATCGATGTTCGTGCGAAAGGGGATACACCGCTTGCCACCTCGGCGCTATCCGATCAACTTGCCAAAGATTTGAAAAAGAAGGGCTTTAAATTCTTAGGTAGCACCACCTTGTATGCATTTTTACAAGCGACAGGTCTTATCAATGATCATGATCTTGATTGTCTCTGCCGCTCATAATTAAGGCGTGTACTTAGCTAGATTATTTTAAACCGAGTCGTTTCATTAAGCGGTGTAAATTTCCAGGGTTGAGACCCAGTTGTTTGGCGGTAGCACTGAGTTTTTGTTCGTTGGTCAAATAGGCCGATTGGATTAATTTCATTTGAAATTGCTCAGTGGCCTCTTTTAGCGGTAAGTCTTGGAACTGTTCGACAGGCAGTAGCGGCGCATCACTGGGCGCGCTTATTGCTGTGTTTGTATTCGATTCAGTCAGATCAGAATGAGCAAACTGAAAATGATGTGCTTTTAATATTAAATGCGGGGCATTACTTTCTGCTTTGGCAATAACACTGGCACGATTGATGGCGTGCTCAAGTTCACGTACATTCCCTTCCCAAGGATTGTTTTGCAGTAAAACCAATACGTCACCATCTAATGTAATGCTAGAGAGATTCAGTTTGTGTTGGCACTGCTCGGCAAAAAAGCCTGCTAATAAAATCACATCTTTTTCTCGGTCGCGCAATGGTGGCACAAAAATTGGGAATACACTTAAACGGTGGTAGAGATCGGAGCGGAAATTACCTTCTTTAACTTCCTCATGCATGGTGCGGTTAGTCGCGGCGATAATGCGCACATCGACTTTGATATTGCTGTCGTCACCCACGCGCTGGATATCACCATATTGCAACGCACGAAGCAGTTTTGCTTGTAGCGCCAACGATAATTCGCCTACCTCATCAAGAAATAACGTACCTTTGTTAGCAAGTTCAAATTTACCTTTACGATCACTAATGGCACCAGTAAACGCCCCTTTAATGTGTCCAAATAACTCACTTTCGGCGGCTGACTCAGGCAAAGCTGCACAGTTAAGATAGACAAAGGATTCATCTTTGCGATTTGATTGCGAGTAAATAGCGTGCGCAACCAACTCTTTACCCACACCCGTTTCCCCCATGATCAGAACCGATAAATCAGTATTGGCCACGGCAGAGATATGAGATTTAAGTTCAATAATCCCTTGTGACTGGCCAATGAAATCCAGTTGTGCGTATTTGGCTCTCTTGCTTTTAGGTGCTGAGGTTACGCCAATGTTTTCTTCCAACTTTGCGACCAACAGGGCCGTGTGCAAACTATTGGCGGCAAGCGCACTGATCAAACGAAAATCATCATCTGGAAAATCATTAAATTGAGTCGGGTCAAAGGCATCTATGGTGACTGCGCCAATTAATCGGTCTTCTTGAAACAGGGGTAAACCGATGCAGGAGTGTACTTCCAGTTTTTGCGCGTGGTTTGGAATGAGGGCATCGTATGGGTCGGGAAGATCACTGTCCGGTGGAAAGCGCACAATATCACCGGCTCTTGCAATAGCTTCAAGCCTTGGATGCTGTTCTATGTTAAAGCGGCGACCTAATACATCTTCACTTAGGCCGTTAATCGCAAGAGGAATAAAGTTTTGTTTCTGAAACAATAACAAGGCAGCTGCATCACATTGCAACATATCTCGTATGGTGACAAGTAGACGTTCAAAGCGGTCTTGCTCTGATATCCCAGAAGTAATATCGCGCGCAACTTGTATCCATTCACTTTTATATTGTGCCATTAAACGTTATTCCTTAATTATTATTTTGTCAGTATAACAAGGTTTTGTCATTTAGATATAGCAAAGTCTGTTATCATAATGACAAGGAAATAAGGTGCGCAAATTTAACGCATTGAATTTTAAGTATAAATTTTAGTTGGCATACTTATTGCGTATGTTTGTACTAAGTTTAATCGAATAAAATCAACAGAGGTGAGGCGTGATGACTCCACATATTGGGTTTGTTTGTGGTTCAGTAGTTTCAAGAGTGGACTGGACAGCACGTTTATTTTCATTACGAGTTAAAGTTGAAGGCTTGTCATATGTGGCAGGTCAATTCACTAAACTAGGTATGTATGATAATAGCGGAGAGTTTCTACGTAAGGCGTATTCTATCGTGAACTCACCTGAAAACTATTACGCAACCGGCGAATTAGAATTCCTTATCATCGCCGATCCTGATGGCGCATTGTCGCCAAATTTACATACACTCTATTCCGGTGATCAAGTGATGGTTGGCGAACAGTGTGCGGGCTTTATGACCCTAGAGGAAATTCCATCACAAGCGACCGAACTGTGGTTGATTGCAACAGGGACGGGGATTGGTCCATATTTCTCTATGCTGCAATCTGACGAGTTTCCTGATCATTATACCGATGTGGTACTAGTGCATGCAGTGCGTTACGAAGAAGATTTAGTCTATAAAGAAGTGGTGTCTGCGCTGCAGTTAAAGTATGGAGAAAAATTCCAATACATCCCAATTGTTTCTAGAGAAGAAGTTCCAGGTAGTTTGCAGGGCAGAGTGCCGCATTTAATTGAGAAGCGCATTTTAGAGTCTCATGCAGGTCTAAAGCTAGATATGGATAAGAGCTTTGTCTATTTGTGTGGTAATCCTGCAATGGTGCGAGACAGTGCCCAGAGTTTAACGGATAGGGGATACAATAAGCACTTAAGAAGAAAGTCTGGTCACTTCAGTTCAGAGAACTATTGGTAAATAGATGACTTTTTAATGTTTAGCACCTGTCATAATCACTGACAATGGCAGGTATTCACGTTTAAAAAACGCAGCAGCCTTAACTTATGTTAAGGCTGCTGCGTTTTTTTTTGTTGGATGCCAAATTGATGCTGTTCATGATTGTCATATTTACAATTCTTATCAAAAAAACAATGAATACTAGTTGTCAATAATACAATGAAAACAATGGGTAAAATATAAATACCTTATTTATCAACACCTTAAAAAGTTGGCACGCTTAATGCTATTACAAGAGTAATTCTAATTTAAAAAATATAGCAACAAGGCATATAAAATGACTATTCATGTAAAAAATAACGTTCACTGGGTTGGCCAACGCGACTGGGAAATTCAAGAATTCCACGGTACAGAATTTAAAATGACGAAAGGTACGAGTTACAACAGTTACCTTATCCGCGAAGAAAAAACAGTACTAATCGATACTGTTGATCATCGTTTCAGTCATCAATTCCTACAAAACCTTGAAATGGAAATTGATCTGAACACTATCGATTACATCGTAGTTAACCACGCTGAAGAAGATCACGCTGGTGCATTGGCTGCATTACTTGAGCGTATTCCGAACACTCCTATTTACTGTACTGAAGCTGCGATTGATTCAATTGTTGGCCACCATCATCACCCTGAGTGGAACTTCAACACAGTTAAAACAGGCGATAGCTTAGATATTGGTAACGGCAAGCAACTTGTGTTTGTTGAATCTCCAATGTTGCATTGGCCTGACAGCATGATGACTTACCTAACAGGCGATGCAATCTTGTTCAGTAACGATGCATTTGGTCAGCACTACTGTGATGAGCACTTGTTCAATGACGAAGTTGACCAAGCTGAATTGATGGAGCAGTGCTTACGTTACTACTCAAACATCCTAACTCCATTTAGCAACCTAGTAATTGCTAAAATTAAAGAAGTTCTAAGCTTCAATCTACCTGTAGATATGATTGCAACTTCTCACGGTATTGTATGGCGTGAAAACCCTGTACAAATCATCGAGAAATACTTGGAGTGGGCTGATAATTATCAAGAAGATCGCATTACTATTTTCTATGATTCAATGTCAAACAACACTCGCATGATGGCAGATGCTATCGCACAAGGTATCCATGACGTTGATCCAGGTGTAGCCGTTAAAGTATTTAACGTTTCTCGCCAAGACAAAAACGAAATCCTAGCGCAGGTTTTCCGCTCTAAAGGTATTTTGGTTGGTTCATCAACAATGAACAACGTAATGATGCCAAAAGTAGCAGGCATGCTAGAAGAAATTACTGGTCTACGTTTCAAACAGAAAAAAGCGGGCGCATTCGGTAGCTACGGCTGGAATGGCGGCGCGGTTGACCGTATCCACTCTCGTTTAACAGATGCAGGTTTTGAAACTGTTGCTGGCCTTAAGAGCAAATGGCGTCCAGATGGCAAAGCAATGCGCATTTGTCGTGCACACGGCCAACAAGTGGCAAAACAATGGGCTCTACATGAATTAAACGTTCAACCAATGATTGTTGAAGAAGCAGAAGTTCAACCATTGTCTGTAGCAGTACCAGCGGCTAAGCCAGCAGCTGCAGCTCAAGAATCTCACGGCGATGATTGCCAATGCATGATTTGTACAGTTTGTAACTGGGTATACGATCCAGCAATCGGCGAACCAAACCAAGGCGTAGAACCAGGTACAGCATGGAACGACGTTCCAGATTACTTCCTATGCCCAGATTGTAACCTAGGCAAAGACGTTTTTGCTGTACACAACCGCTAAGGGGACTGTTATGAATCCAATTACTATCATTGGTAGCGGCTTTGCCGCTTACCAACTTGTTAAAACACTGCGCCGTTTTAATGCAGAAGTGCCTATCCGCGTAATTACTGCTGATGAAGGTCATGATTACAACAAGCCAGATTTGAGCCATGTTGTTTCAAAACAACAATCGCCAGCAGATTTAATCACTGCTACAGCAAGCGAGTTTGTAGAGCAGCAAAACATTGAATTGTGTGCAGAGCACTTTGTAAGCAACATCGATACTGAGCAAAAAGTAGTAGTAGCAAACGACAACAGTTTTGCTTACTCAAGTTTAGTATTAGCAACGGGTGCAAAACCTTTTATGCCACCTATTGAGGGTTTAAAAGAGAGCCAACCTATCACGCTGAACAGCTTACAAGAGTTTGCTCAATACGAAGCGCGATTGAATAAAGCTGAATCTGTGATGGTAATTGGTGGCGGTTTGATCGGTGTTGAGATCAGTATGGATCTTGCATCTGCTAACAAAAAAGTGACATTATCTGAGCCAAGTGCTCGTTTAATGTCCAACCAATTGCCTGAGCTTATTGCTTTGAAGCTTGATCAATCGATGAGATCAATGAATGTTGACCTGAAATTAGGTCAAGGCGTGAAACAGGTCTCAAAAACTGATGCAGGTTTTGTGTTATTGTTAGACAACGGCGATGTAGTCAACGTTGATGAAGTAATAGTTTGTACCGGCTTGATTTCAAACACTATTTTAGCGAAAGATGCGGGTATATCTACTAATAGAGGGATTTGTGTGGATGATGCCATGCAAACGTCTTGTGAAGATATTTACGCACTGGGTGATTGTGCCGAGCAGAATGGCCAAGTAAGAGCCTATCTTCAACCAACCGTTATTAGTGCATCGTCATTAGCGAAAACGCTACTGGGTGAACGTACCTCTGTGGTACTACCTAATATGATGGTTAAGGTAAAAACACCTAGTTATCCGATTCAGATTGGCGGCACAACTTTAGAACGTGCTGTAAGTCGTTGGAACCTAGATGTACAAGCTGATGGTATTGTAGCAAAAGCATTTAATGAAGAAGACGTGATGATCGGATTCGTTGCTACAAAAGAAAAAACCAAGCAAGCCTTTCCACTGTTAAGGGAATTGTCCACCCAGTAATAATTTGGTTTTAAAAGCACTTACAACAATGTTGTGGGTGCTTTTAGTACTACTAGATGTTGCACCCACTATCAAGTTCACTCAAATCAGTGAAGGTTTGTCGAGATATGGGGTATGTTTTGACTGTTTTGCAAGTTAGTAAATCTAAATGAATGAACTAATAATGGTTTGAGACGAGGGTGTAATATTTAGCAAGTACGATTGACCTATTACCTGATGACGTATATTTACGTTGTTAAACAAGGACTTGCTCATGTCAATTCACACTTTTAATCAACCACCTGTTCATGATGCCAAAACTAAAAACGATGTTGTTCTCGATTTCAGCAACGATACCCGCGTACGAGTAGGAGCCGGTGTTGGCACTATTGCTGTTGGCTTTGTCACAATGGCTTTCCCTTTAATACCTCGTGAAATTTTCATTCAACTCTTCACTATTGGCCTATCTAGTATGGCCGTTGTTCTTATGCTCCTTCTTTCTACCGGTGGTTATTCATTACAACAAGTGGTGAATGCGAAAGGGTTTAAAGGATACGCAGCCTTAATTGTATTGTTATTTGCAGCC
This sequence comes from Vibrio halioticoli NBRC 102217, assembly GCF_000496695.1. Lineage (GTDB taxonomy): Bacteria > Pseudomonadota > Gammaproteobacteria > Enterobacterales > Vibrionaceae > Vibrio > Vibrio halioticoli. Next base: position 3,091 of record NZ_BAUJ01000070.1, on the reverse strand, counting down.
GCTTACGCGATTAACTTATCTTCAGACCACGCCCTGTTTATGATTGCGGCTATGGTTATCGGTTATTTTCTATTAGATGAAGTGTCTACCATTGTACGAACTGTACGCCAACGTAGTGTTAAATGCTTAGTGTTGCCCGCTATAGATCTTATGGTGACATTGATTTGTTTAGCGATGCTTATTAGTGGTTTGTCGGTTGATGGTGTATTTGTGGTGAGTGCGGTATTAGGACTAAAAGTTGTGCTACTGGGCTGCTCTGCTGTATTAACGCTTTCTGAACCAAATAGCAGTAGTTTTTACTAAGTAATTGAATGCAAATAAAAACGCCAGCTCATTGTGAGCTGGCGTTTTTTATATCAACCGTGCTAGTTTTTAGCGAGTTTGACGCGTATTTTGCTTTTTTGCACTGTGCTTTGGTCAAGTGCTGTTATTGCTGCTTTAGCTTGTTCTGCGTCTGGCATTTCTACGAATGCAAAGCCCTTAGAAAGCCCTGTCTCTTGATCGAGGACTAGGTTGCATACGGACACTTCACCGTGCTCGGTAAATAGAACACGAATTTCATGTTCAGTCATTTGGCGTGACAGGTTACGAACTAAAAGTTTCATCTTTGACCTTAATAAATTGATTCGAGACGGATTGTCTCAGGTTAATCTGCGAATACCAAGTTAAAATCCACCCGCCCATGCATCGTACTCTTGTATCGCTTTCTTTTCAGCCTTTGTTAAAGGTGCAGGGTAGTAAGGTAGCAGTAATAATTTTTCTGAAGGTAGCAGTTGCCAGTCAGGGGTGATTTTATGGCGATGTAACGTACCTTCGATACGCAGGTACATAAAATAGCCATCTGTATGCGTGTTAGCATAGCTTGCAATAATACCGACAGTGCCATTGGGCAATTTTACTTTACGCCCCAAAGGAAAGAGTTGGTGCAGGGCAAAGCTGACTTTTGCATCTTGCAGTATTCCTTGTTTAAAACGTTGCAGTCCAATTGCCGTTGAGGTTGAACGGTGTGTCCATCCGGCCAGAAATAACCCAGTTAAAGTATCGACGAAAGGTTTACCTTTGTGTTTGCCTTCGTTGCTGATGAACTGCACTGTCACGGAATCACCTTGTTGCTCGATGATTTCAAGAAAAAGTTCTCCAGTTTTGTCTGCGAGTAATTTCATGGGATAGGCCAACTTAACGTTATGTGTATCAGAAAGTGCGCATAATGACGAATTTTGATTGCATCGTCTTTGATTTAGAGTCACATTGTGCACAATTTTAAAAAATCCTTAAACGGACATTGATTATGACACAGCAACAACCCAACAACCCATTACACGGGCTTTCTTTAGAAAAAATCTTAGTTCGATTAGTTGAGCATTACCAGTGGAGTGGTTTGTACGCCGAAGTGCGTGTGAATTGTTTTAGTAATGATCCTTCGATTAAGTCATCGTTGAAGTTTTTAAGAAAAACTCAATGGGCGAGAGATAAGGTTGAAGCGCTATATATCAGTACCTTTAGTTAAGAACTCTGCTCTTAATAACGATCTTAATTGCGCTCAAGTTACACTGTCACTCAATGGTGGTTTGTGATTGATACAACTATAAACATTTCACTGCCTTCTCTAATACACAGAGTAGGCGGAGATGCGGTACAAGAAGCAAAGTTATTGGCACAGCAACACGCTTGCCAATTAAAAAGGGTGCGTCGCAGTCGTAATTGGATGATCAGTGGTGAGGCATTGCAGATACAGGCGTTTTGCCAGTGTATTAATACGCTGCATCCTGAATCGCTAGCATTTATGATTCGAAAAATTACACCTGCACTGCAGTTGCATCAAGATAAGTTGGAATCTCCGCAACAGCGCTTGAAGCGGTTGTTAGTTGAAGATCCAAACATGACCTTATCTGAATTGATGGAACTGACTCAATGCTCGCTGGTGGAAGCTCGCCGAGCTAGATTTGACGCTGATGATTTATAGCGTATATCTAGGTTTAACGCTGAGCCTTGGGCATGTTTAATACCATTTTAAAATACGCCACCTCGCTTTTATAAAAGCGCTCTCCCTCGGTGTGCATGTCAAATCTATGGTAGAAATCGAGCGCCGATTCACGGGCATCACACCAAAATACATCGATATTGTGCTGGGTTAAATACTCAATAATATGGCGGATCATTGCCGTGCCAATGCCTTTGCCTTGCTCTGAGGGCAAGGTGGCAAACTTGCGCAGTCTAGCACGGCTGTCGGTGATAAATACCGAAGCTACGCATACCAGTTGTTCGTTTTCAAATGCGCCAAAGTGTATGCCCAGTTCATCATCTTCTACCTGACAAAACTCTATTGGCTTATTTGGCCAAAGCACTTGATGACGTATAGCTAGGGTAGAGCTGGCGCTGATTTGACGGATTTGCATAGTGTTGGTGGTACTAAGTAGAGGGTGTATTTGGGCTAAAGTTAACAAATACTGTTAATAGAGTCTATAAACAAAAATCCCAGAGTATGTAAGCTCTGGGATTATATTTTACTAGTTGTTGCCTATGAGCAGTATTAGCCAATATGAGTCATTTCATTCACTTCGAATGTCTCAATAGCTCCTTCGGTAGCCGTTACGAAATCCGCTAGGTGTTGAGTGTTCATGTGCACTTGCCATAATTCACGAGATGCCCAGTTTTCGAAAAATAGGAAATGGGCTGGTTTTTCATTGTCTTGATGAAGATCGTAGCTAAGGCAACCTTCTTCTGCGCGAGTAATATCGATTAGTTTTAATAGCTCTGATTTGATCAGCTCAACGTTATCCTGTTTAGCGATAATGTTAGCCACGATGGTTAGCTTAGTCATGATGTACCTTATATTGTGTTAATAAACCGGTCAGATAATTGTGCCATGATTCTATTGAGATATTTCAGTGGATATTAAGTTTGACACTTTTCTCTGGCGATATTTCACGGCTTGCTTTTGTTCTAGCACATGAAAAAGCCTAAACTCATCATCGTTGAGATATTCATGATGGTACCCTTCAAAAAGGAAGTGGGTGCCTTTAAATATGGATATTTCGAGTGAAAGATAAAAGCGTGTCTATTTTATACCAATCGTACTAAATAACTGGTC
>NZ_BAUJ01000071.1 GCF_000496695.1 Vibrio halioticoli NBRC 102217 | reverse complement strand
AACAAGCTAGAATGACCAGTTACTTAGTACGATTGGTATTACTCAGGTTAATACTTACCAATGACAACATCAGGTCAGATAACCTCAATTATAAATACATGAGTCATAGCATAGGAGTTGCAATGTTTTCTGTAGACCCGGTTAACCACGCGTTAGACGAACAAATTAGTCACATCATTGATCAAAAAACCAAACCATTAGGCGCTCTAGGGCAACTAGAAACACTTGCTGCGCAAATTGCCAGAGTGCAAGCCGTTGGTAAAGATAGCCTTGCTAGACTCACCATCACCAAGCCTGCCATGCTGGTGTTTGCTGCCGACCATGGTATTGCTGAATATGGTGTATCTATCGCGCCAAGCGCTGTCACCACGCAGATGGTGTACAACTTTGTCGCAGGTGGCGCGGCCATCAATGTATTTAGTCGTCAGGTAGGTTTTAATCTGGAAGTGATTGATTGCGGTATTTTAGAGCCGCTTGCCGATCCGACTGGAGTAACAGAACAACGCTTAGGTGCAGGTACCGCCCCTATTCATCTTGCGCCAGCAATGAGCCTTACCCAAGTTGAACAAGGCTTTAATTACGCGACCGAGCTGGTTCAGCGCCATCATCAATCAGGTTGTAATTTAATTGCGCTAGGCGAAATGGGGATCGGTAATACCTCGTCAGCTGCGGCAATAATGTCGGCACTGTTAGATATAGAAGTAAGCCAATGTGTTGGACGCGGCACTGGAATCGACGATAAAACCTTACAGTTAAAAACCAAACTGCTTAATGAAGCACTTACGTTGCACCGCCAGCAATTAACCTCTCCTATGCAGGTTTTAGCGCATGTTGGCGGATTCGAAATTGTACAAATGACTGGAGCAATCCTCGCCGCCGCAGAAAGAAAAATGTTGGTTGTCGTAGATGGCTTTATTGCTACTTCGGCCGCATTAGTTGCTGTTGAGTTATACCCAGAAGTTCGTGACTATCTTATTTTTGCTCACCAATCGAATGAAAGCGGCCATAAGTTAATGCTAGCGCATTTACAGGCAACGCCTCTGCTACACCTAGATTTAAGATTGGGTGAAGGCACAGGTGGCGCATTAGCGTTACCGTTAATTCAAGCTGCGACTAATTTTTATAATGATATGGCCAGCTTTGGTGATGCAGGAGTTAGCAACATCACCTAAAAGTTACACCCATAAAAAAGACTAAACGACAGCAAGCACCCCTGCATTTGCTGTCAGTTTTAGGCTTACATTATGTTGAGCATACCGCAATCTTGTATTGCTCAACGCCGTTAATGTGCAGCTTATGTCTATATAAGCTGCTGTAAATCAGTTCAGAAAAAGGAACCCGAATGTCGGTAATCTCAAATAAATATCGCCAGCTAAATCTACTACTGGTCGCCGTCAGTTTTTTCACTCGAGTTCCAGTACCGCATTGGGTTGACTACGGAGAAGATCACTTAAACCGTGCCAGTCGTTATTTTGGTGCGGTCGGTGTGTTAGTGGGTGGCGTAAGTGCCTTGGTGTTTTATTTAGCCCAACTTAGCTTACCGGCTTCAGTGGCGATTATCCTTGCCATGATCGCTAGCGCATTACTTACTGGATGTTTTCATGAAGATGGTTTGGCTGACACCGCAGATGGTTTAGGTGGCGGTTGGAGCGTAGAGAAAAAACTCTCCATCATGAAAGACTCTCGTCTTGGCACTTATGGCGCATTGACGCTCATGCTGGGCCTATTTTTAAAATGGCAATTGCTGGTTGAGCTTTCGGTATTCGGGCCTGCGGCAGTATGCAGCATATTGGTTTGTAGCCATGTATTAAGTCGCGTGGTCGCATCTAGTATGATTTTTAGTGAAAAATACGTACAAGATACCGATGCCAGTAAAGTAAAACCCTTAGCCAATGAGCAACAGCCAAAAGATCTATACATTCTACTGTTTACAGGCTGTTTAGCCTTATTTGGCTTCCACGGCATGCTCGCGCTGACTTTAGTCATCAGTTTGTTTTGTGTTCGATACGCTCTTTGCCTATTCTTCAAACGACAAATTGGTGGTTACACTGGTGACACGCTCGGTGCAACGCAACAGATAACTGAAATTATCTGCTACATCATCATTTTAAGCGTCGGATTTAGTTAATGATTCAATTAGTTATTGGTGGTGCTCGTAGCGGTAAAAGCCGCTACGGTGAGGCTAGAGTTGCCGAGTTTTCAGCCGAGGGACAAGAGTGTATTTACTTAGCCACTGCCCTTGCCTTTGACCAAGAAATGCGAGAACGAATTAAACGCCATCAACTTGATCGTAGCCATGCCCGTCAAGTAGCTAATCAAACAGCCAGCCAAACAACCGACCAAGCTAGCCCACCAGTAAATTGGCAACTGATTGAACAACCACTGTATGTGGCAGAATCCCTACTCACTCTTGATAAACCCAATCAAACCATCTTCATCGATTGCTTAACCTTATACCTCACTCAGCATCTCTGTCGTGATGCTGAGCAAATCAATTTTGTCGAACCTCCATTATCAGCCCCTCTAGTACACACTTCACATGACTCAGCTTATCCAAGCTTAAGTAGCCACTGGCAAGAGCAAAAACAACGCCTATTAGAGGTGCTACCTAAGCTACAAAGCAATGTCATATTGATCAGTAATGAAGTAGGTTCAGGGATAGTGCCTATGGGCGAACTAAGTCGTGAATTTGTCGATGAAGCAGGCTGGTTAAATCAAGCGGTGGCGGCGATTGCCGATGGGGTCACCTTAGTTGTAGCAGGCATTCCAATGACACTAAAAGGACAATAACAAAACCTAATGAGTAAATTACATTCCGCTAAAAATCCACCGCAGATTCGCGGTTCTTTGATGGTGCAAGGCACAACCTCAGATGCAGGTAAAAGTACCTTAGTGGCAGGTCTGTGCCGTTTGTTTACTCGTTTAAACTACAATGTTGCTCCTTTTAAACCGCAAAACATGGCGTTAAATAGCGCCGTCACCATCGACGGTGGCGAAATAGGTCGCGCGCAAGCATTGCAGGCCATTGCTTGCCATTTGCCTCTGCATACCGACTTTAATCCGGTGCTGCTCAAACCCAGTTCTGACACTGGTTCACAGGTAATAATCCAAGGAAAAGCGCTAACCACTTTAGAAGCCAAATCTTTTTTCGGCCCTGAAAGTGAAGATTACAAATCCAAAGCAATGGCGGCCGTCATGGATTCTTATGCGCGCCTACAACAGCAATATGACATGGTGTTAATTGAAGGTGCAGGTAGCCCAGCCGAGATTAATTTACGTCAAGGCGACATCGCCAACATGGGCTTTGCCGAAAAAGCAGATTGCCCCGTCATCATCATTGCCGACATTGATAAAGGCGGTGTATTTGCCCACCTTGTAGGCACCATTGCGCTATTGAGTGAATCTGAACAAGCCCGAGTAAAAGGCTTCGTGATCAATCGATTTAGAGGTGATATTAGCTTATTGCAATCAGGCATTGATTGGCTTGAAGAGTATACCCAAAAACCAGTATTAGGCGTGTTGCCCTATTTACACGATTTACATCTGGATGCCGAAGATGCCTTAATTGATGACGAAATTAATCAAACAGAGCTCCACAATAACAACACGCTTAACGTGCTTGTGTTGGTCTTCCCTCGCATCAGCAATCACACCGACTTTGATCCTTTGCGCTTACATCCTCAAGTCAACTTCCGCTATATCACTTTAAACGATGATATCGAACAAGCCATTCAAGGTACCGATCTGATTATTGTTCCGGGCAGTAAAAATGTCCGTGCCGATTTAGCCTTTATGAAAGAGCAAGGCTGGGATGAAGCCATCAACCGTCATTTACGCTACGGCGGTAAAGTCATGGGGATTTGTGGTGGCTATCAAATGCTAGGACAAGAAATTGATGATCCCGATGGTATCGAAGATATCGCAGGCTGTTCACAAGGTTTAGGATTATTGCCCGCCTACACTCAGCTAAAAGCTGACAAAACCTTATCCCAAGTTCAGGGCGAACTACAGATTGGTGCTGATAAAGTACCTTTCCAAGGCTATGAAATTCACTGTGGTGAAACCATACAACGAGACGACTCAAACTTACTCACAGAGCTTGCTCCGATTAGCTTTGAGTCAGGAATCACGGATGGAATGCTCAGCGCAGATCAGCGCATTTTAGCCACCTACGTACACGGCATATTTGATTCGCCACAAGCCTGTCAATTACTGCTGAAATGGGCCGGGTTAAAACAAGCCCAAACCCTAGACATTAACCTCATTCGAGAACAGCAACTAGAACGCTTAGCGGATATTTTAGAAGAGCACTTAGATATGGATAAATTAAGTCGCTTGATTCAATAAAATTTATTGGGTCACTCGCCAACAAATCAAAGAGCCAATAACCACCATCACTACCCCTTGCCAAAAGCTCGCCGATAACGCGACCCCGAGAATGATTGAGGAAAACAAAGTCGAAAAAATAGGGGTAAAGTACGACAAAGTAGCAAGCAACAACATGTTGCCCTGCATTATGCCACTGTTCCACAAACCATAACCGCTAGCCATAATGACCGCAGCGAGCAATAAGTAAAAGGTCGATTCGAGATTAAACGACAATGCAGGCTCACTAGAAAATGCATAGCGAATCCATAACACGCTTGCCGTCATAGCAAAGAATAAAGTAATCGCGTTTTTACCCTGCGACAGTCGTTTCGTAATGTTGCAATAAATAGCCCATAAAAACGCACCAATTAAAGCCATCGCATAAGTGGCAGGATTGCTTTGTACATTCTGCGCCAGTTGCGAAACCGATAAAGATTGATCGCCCGTTATCGCCCATGCCACACCAATAAATGCCAACGCCACACTAGGATACACCCAAGGGTTGGTTTTCTTACTACTGCTTATTACTGCAATCAAAACCGTTAACGCAGGCCATAAATAATTAATTACGGCCATATCTAGCGCTTGTTGTCGGCTATTTGCCATCCCTATCGCTAAAGACAAGCACACTTCATACGCGGCAAATAAACCACCCGCCACCAGCACATATCGTTTAGATAAGGTTTTTAGTTGTGGGCTTCCAACGACACAAATCAACACTAGCGTCGCCACAGTGTAGATACTAGCCGCGCCGCCAATAGGCCCTAACAGCTCTGCCACCTTACGGGCAATGCCAATAACACAGCTCCACAACAAAATGGCGGAAATACCGTATAGGGTGTATTTATGTGCTTGCAAAATTCATCCTCATTATTTGAGTCAGTATCTTAATCAATATTGATACGACTGCCAGCATAAATCACCAAGCATAAAAAAGGCCTGCATGTATGTGCAGACCTTATTAATGGGGATAGCTAAATTAATGTGCTAGAGAGCGATTCAACAACGTTCTTTTGGCTTTATTTAAGTAATGACGCAACATCAACAACGCTAACACCACCGCCGATGAAATGCTTAACCAATGCGGTAGCACTTCATGTTCACCAGCACTTAGCGGTTGCACAGAAAACCCATACGCTGAAACCAGATAGTCCGTAGCCAAACCAAACACTATCGCAGTCCCGACAACGCCGACCACGTAGGCAAATAAAGAACGCTTACCTAGCTCTTTTCCTACCACACCTAACGTCGCAATATTGGTTGCAGGCCCCGCCAACATGAACACCAGTACCGCGCCAGGACTGATGCCGGACATTAATAAGCCAGCGGCAATCGGCGTGGATGCTGTAGCGCAAATATACATAGGCACACTAATAACCACCATTAACAGCATGCTCCAAATGGTGCCGCCCCACTGTGCTAGAAAATCAGTTTCTATATAGGTTTCAATTAATGCTGCAAAAAACAAACCGATTAATAGCCAAGTGCTGATGTCTTTAACTAGGTCAGTTGCCGCAAAGCTCATTCCTGATTTCAATTTACCTAGCGCTGATGAAGAAGCTGGCGACTTAGAACAGCAAGCGCTTTGCTGTGTTGAACAACAAGATGACGTAGCAGGTTTAGGCTCTACTGGCTTAGGTTTAGAAGAGCAACACGATGTTTGCGTTGTAGAGCAACAAGACGATACTGCTGGCTCAGCCTTTACTTGTTCAGATTTAGCAGAACAACATGATGACGTGCTAGAGGTCGATACTTTCGCAACTTTTGGCTTTATCGCATTCACCGCAAAGCCTGCACCTTTATTTGCCACAGGCTTTAAATTACTTGCGCTCAAGGTCGGTTTTACTTTATCAGCATGCTGATCTTCTTTACCTACCAATAACCCCGCCACAATAGCACTGCAAATAGCCGCGATAGGGCGAATGATCGCCATAAACGGCCCTAATAACGCATAAGAAACCGATACAGAATCAATGCCCGTTTCAGGTGTTGCCACCAAAAATGAAGTGGTTGCGCTTTTCGATGCACCGCTACGACGTAAACCAAGAGCGGCAGGAATCACGCCACATGAACAAAGTGGTAAAGGTGCGCCAATAAACGCCGCTTTAATTGTCGTCTTCGCTCCCTTGCCCCCTAAATGCTTAGCCAGCAAATCAGTAGGAACCCACTCTTTTAACAGACCTGCCACCAATAAGCCCAATAGCATCCAAAAGCCGGACTCGATAAACAAATCAATAAAGTTATTTAATAAACTCACTTCGCTTCCTCATTTACATCACAATCAGCGCTGTCTAGCGCCTCTAAGATACAACAGTGAGTGGCTGGCTCGTCGCCACCACAACAAGATGCGCTCAACTTACTTAGTGAGCTTTGAAAAACTTGCAGCTCTTTAATCTTCTCTTCTACGTTAGCCAGTTTAAGATCCACAATGTCTTTGGCTTCATGGCAACTGTAACTGTCACGATCAATTTGAATAGAGAGCAAATCGGCTATTTCGGTTAAGGTAAAACCAATTTTCTTAGCGCGTATGATAAAGCCCAGTCTATTGGCATCTAATGCGGTATAGACTCGATAGCCACTGGCATTGCGCGAGCTTGGCTTTAAGATGCCGTGCTTTTCATAAAAGCGTAATGTGTCTGGCTTGATATCAAATAACTTTGCCAGTTCGCCTATTTTATACATCCCTTTCTCACCAATTTTCCGATTAACTCTATAAGTATAAACCTTAGATGTAACTCCAAGGTCAAGCAAAGACTGCATCATTATTTGCAATAATGTTTAAGTTATTTTTTCTTCACTCTGAGCGCCAATAACGGCAAAGAGACAGTTTTTTGACAATAAAATGCAAATGCCAAACGATTGCGCGAGCTTTTTAGTAAATTATTCGATAAAATACGCGCCATTCAAATTGATGAATTTTTACTCGCGAAAGGTTTTTGTCAAAGTGGTTTAACAGTCTTCATCCAGACTCGACTTTAACAAACATCTTTTCATCCAACTTGATTCCAAAATCAGCAGTGGTTATGAAGATGCACCCTGTAATCAAAATTATGATTCAGAGCTTCTTTTTACTCTGTCGATAGCGGATACATTTAAGTACTTGAGGAATATGGAAGCATGAGTAACGCTCACCCAATTCGCCGCGCTCTTATCAGCGTATCTGATAAAACTGGCATCGTAGAATTTGCTAAAGCCCTAGCTGAACGCAATGTTGAACTTCTTTCAACTGGTGGCACCGCTCGCCTGCTTGCTGAGCAAGGCCTAGCTGTGACTGAAGTGTCTGACTATACTGGCTTCCCAGAAATGATGGACGGTCGTGTTAAGACCCTTCACCCAAAAGTACACGGTGGTGTACTGGGTCGTCGTGGCCAAGATGATGACATCATGGAAAAACACGGTATCAACCCTATCGATATGGTTGTCGTAAACCTATACCCATTTGCTGAAACAGTAGCAAAAGAAGGTTGTACTCTGGCTGACGCTGTTGAGAACATCGATATCGGCGGTCCAACAATGGTTCGTTCTGCGGCTAAAAACCACAAAGACGTGACTATCGTAGTAAACGCTCACGATTACGAGCGCGTGATTACTGAAATGGACGCAAACGACAAGTCTCTTACTCTAGAAACTCGTTTCGACCTAGCTATCGCGGCCTTTGAGCACACCGCTTCTTACGACGGCATGATCGCAAACTACTTCGGCACTATGGTTCCATCTTACGGTGAGAACAAAGAAGGTGACCAAGAGTCTAAATTCCCTCGTACGTTCAACCAACAGTTCGAGAAGAAACAAGACATGCGTTACGGTGAGAACAGCCACCAAGCAGCCGCATTCTATGTCGAAGCAAACCCTGAAGAAGCATCGGTTTCTACCGCGCGTCAGATTCAAGGTAAAGCACTTTCTTACAACAACATTGCAGATACTGACTCTGCACTTGAGTGTGTGAAAGAATTCGACCAACCTGCATGTGTGATTGTTAAGCACGCTAACCCTTGTGGTGTAGCACTAGGCGAAAACATCCTAGAAGCTTATGACCGTGCATTCAAAACAGACCCAACATCTGCATTTGGTGGCATTATTGCCTTCAACCGCGAACTTGATGCAGCGACTGCAACCGCAATCACTGAGCGCCAATTTGTTGAAGTGATCATTGCTCCTTCTGTTTCTGCTGAAGCAGTAGAAATTGTAGCGGCTAAGAAAAACCTACGCCTTCTAGAGTGTGGTGAGTGGACAACTAAGACAACTGGCTTTGACGTGAAACGCGTTAACGGTGGCTTGTTGGTGCAAGACCGCGACCAAGGCATGGTGTCTGAAGCTGACCTTAAAGTGGTATCAAAACGCCAGCCAACGGCTGAAGAGCTAAAAGATGCACTGTTCTGCTGGAAAGTAGCAAAATACGTGAAATCTAACGCGATTGTTTACTCGAAAGGTGACATGACTATCGGTGTCGGCGCAGGCCAAATGAGCCGCGTTTACTCTGCGAAAATCGCAGGTATTAAAGCGGCTGACGAAGGCCTACAAGTTGAAGGTTGCGTAATGGCATCAGATGCATTCTTCCCATTCCGCGACGGTATCGACGCGGCGGCAGAAGCTGGCATTAAATGTGTTATCCAACCGGGTGGCTCTATGCGTGACCAAGAAGTTATCGATGCTGCTGACGAACACGGCATGGCGATGATCTTCACGGGTATGCGTCACTTCCGTCACTAATTGTTCTGAGTTTTCTAGACGATTAGCAATGTAATTAAAATTAGCCTCTCAGATTTGAGAGGCTTTTAAGAATTTAAAAGTTGAGGATTAAACATGAACGTATTAATCATCGGTGCTGGCGGTCGTGAGCACGCTCTAGGCTGGAAAGCCGCGCAAAACCCAAATGTTGAAACTGTTTTTGTTGCACCAGGTAATGCTGGTACAGCGCTAGAACCAAAACTTGAAAACGTAAACATTGGCGTTGAAGATATCGCAGCTTTAGTGGCTTTTGCCAAAGAAAAAAGCATCGAGCTAACTATCGTTGGCCCAGAAGCACCATTGGTTATCGGTGTGGTTGATGCCTTCCGCGAAGCCGGTCTTCCTATCTTTGGCCCAACTCAAGCGGCTGCTCAGCTTGAAGGTTCAAAAGCGTTCACTAAAGATTTCCTAGCTCGCCATAAGATCCCTACAGGTTCTTACGCCAACTTCACTGAAATTGAACCAGCACTTGCTTACGTACGTGAGCAAGGCGCACCAATCGTAGTGAAAGCTGACGGACTTGCAGCAGGTAAAGGCGTTATCGTTGCGATGACTCTTACTGAAGCTGAAGACGCAATCAAAGACATGCTAGCGGGTAATGCCTTTGGCGATGCCGGTAGCCGCGTTGTTATCGAAGAGTTCCTAGAAGGCGAAGAAGCAAGCTTCATCGTTATGGTTGATGGCTCTAGCGTACTGCCTATGGCTACTAGCCAAGACCACAAACGCGTGGGTGATAAGGACACAGGTCCTAACACTGGCGGTATGGGCGCTTACTCTCCAGCGCCAGTAGTAACTCCAGAAATCCACAACCGCATTCTTGAAGAAGTGATCTACCCTACCGTGCGCGGTATGGATGCAGAAGGCGCTCCTTACACAGGTTTCCTATACGCAGGTCTAATGATTGATGCTGACGGTACACCAAAAGTAATCGAGTACAACTGCCGCTTTGGTGACCCAGAAACTCAACCTATCATGATGCGTATGGAATCGGATCTTGTTGAACTTTGCCTAATGGCAATCGACGAGAAACTGGATGAAGCCGAATCTAAATGGGACCCTCGCGCGTCTATCGGTGTGGTTCTTGCCGCTGGCGGATACCCAGCTGACTACGCAAAAGGCGATGTTATTTCTCTACCTAGCACTGAAGTTGAAGGTCAAAAGATCTTCCATGCAGGTACGGCAAACAACGAAGCAGGCGATGTAGTGACTAACGGCGGACGCGTACTTTGTGCTACAGCGCTAGGTAACAGCGTTTCTGAAGCTCAACAGCGCGCTTACGAGCTAACTAAACAAGTCTCTTGGGATGGCATGTTCCATCGCAACGATATTGGCTACCGCGCGATTGCTCGCGAACAGCAAAAATAGTCTAGCCACGCTAAAACGACAAAAGCCACTTCATTGAAGTGGCTTTTTTAATAAATGATGCTTTGTCATCAAGGGGATGAGAAAACGAGTAGCACTAACGACTAACTCTTAAAATTAGGCTTTTCGATACAATCCACATTGCCGTGTTTCAGTATCAGCAATTTATCCACTACGATTTTTTTGCTTTGGTACTCACCCACAAATGCAGCAAAGTTTTCTTCGTCTTTTAAGCGGTTAATCACTACCGTAGGTAATTTTTCTTTCAATTCAATATTGTTGAATGCACGGCCTTCACAAGTCATAAAGACTCCGCGCTCCCAGTAACCTTGAATCAATTCGACCCCTTGTTTTTGTTGCACCTTACCGGTACTCACCAAATCGTTAGCTTGTTGTTTCACTTCATCGATTTGGGTTTTATCCATTGGGATGACTTTGCCGTTAAGACGTAAGCGCTGATATACCGCCTCGCCATTACCACTAAAGCGCAATGTCATTTGATAAGGAACGAGTTTGTCTGTGCTTGTGAGTCTTTCACCGGTGCGGATAATTTCTTGGAGATTATTATCGCCCCAAACATAATGACTTTTATACCAAGTCTTATCTTTGAAAGTCACACTATCTGAGCTGGTCTCTGGAGAATTGACGCGTTGAGTTAACCAGTACAGGGCTGTTTTTGAATCGTCAGCATAACCGCCTGAATATTCAGTAAGTGAACTTGCTTGACGCAATGGAGTTGTAGCAGAAGAGCAACCCGCTAGGGTTAAAATAGCTAAAGCAGAAGTAATGAGGTGTTTCATAAAAAATACGCCGAGCGATGACACTCGGCGTATTTTACATTAATTAACTGAATCTTTCAGTGCTTTCCCTGCTGTAAATGCAGGAACATTTGCCGCTGCAATTTGAATCTCTTCACCAGTCTTAGGGTTACGACCAGTGCGTGCGTTACGATGAGATACTTTAAATGTACCAAAACCAATTAGTTGAACTTGGTCGCCTTCTTTAAGAGCACCAGTTACGCCTTCTAAAGTCGCTTCAAGAGCTGCTTTTGCTTGAGCTTTTGACAAATCTGCTTTTTCTGCAATTGCATCGATTAATTGGGTCTTGTTCATTAGGGTTTCCCTTCTAAAATGTTTGAGAACAAAGCCACTCTAAATCATAAAGGCTCCATCTGGCAAAGGGTTGCAGGCGATCTTTAGGTTCAAGCGAACACTTTTTGACTCATTCTGCAATTCAACTCACAAATTCACCACCATCATTTGGCTCGATGCTTGTATTTTCAACACTTAGCACCTACTTACAAACTATCCATTGTTGATAATAGCGAACCACCGCATAATCAACTTGTTTAATAAATAATCACTTAAGGTTCTATGTTACTTCTTACAATTTATGTTTCTATCGCCATTGGCGTTTCATTTATCTGCTCAGTGTTAGAGGCTGTTCTGCTGAGTATTTCGCCAAGCTACATTGCGCAATTGAGACAACAAGGTCACCCGGCCGCGAACCGATTAACCAAACTAAAATCCGATATCGATCGCCCACTAGCTTCTATTCTTACCCTAAATACCATTGCGCACACTATAGGTGCGGCGAGCGCAGGTGCTCAAGCCTCCATCGTGTTTGGCAGTGAATGGCTTGGTGTTTTCTCTGCGGTACTGACTTTGGGTATTTTAGTGCTCTCTGAGATTGTGCCAAAAACCATAGGCGCAACTTACTGGCGTCAACTGGCCCCTATCTCGGCAAATATTTTAAATTGGATGGTTTGGGGCCTGAGACCCTTCGTCTGGTTTTCTGAGCAAATCACAAAACGTCTGTCGCGTGGCAATGTTGAACCTAAGCTACGTGATGAAATGTCCGCAATGGCAATTTTGGCAGAAGAGTCGGATGAGTTTGGTGAAGACGAAACGCGTATTCTAAACAACTTACTTAACCTGCCAAATGTGTCCGTAACCAAAGCCATGACCCCAAGACCGGTAGTGTTTCGTGTTAATGCCGCTCTTTCTATTAATGAGTTTTTAGACAAGCACCAAGAAACGCCATTTTCCCGACCTTTGGTGTATGTGGAGCAAAAGGACAACATTTGTGGCTTTGTGCATCGCTTAGAGTTATTCAAACTACAACAGCAAAATAAAGGCACTGAACTTTTGGGTAATGTAATGCGCCCTATTCATGTATTTTTGAATAACAGCACTTTGCCTAAAGTCTTCGCCAATATGTTGGCGCAAAGGCTGCACATTGCGCTAGTGGTTGATGAGTACGGCACAGTGCAAGGCATTGTAACCTTGGAAGACATTTTTGAGTTTTTATTGGGACAAGAAATTGTCGATGAGGCCGATAAAAACCGCGACATGCAGCAGGTGGCTCACGACCGCTGGGAGCAATGGACCAAAAAGCATGGCGTAATCATCAACAATGATGACGAAGAACCGAACCCAGAGACAAGCAAAGAGCAGTCCAACTCAGTACACTCTGATTCGAAAGAGAAATAAACTCAATAACAAAAACGGGAGCCTAATTAGGCTCCCGTTTTTGTTGGATACTTTTGAACAGGCAGCTTAAAGCTGTACACCGATATTGCTGATGCCATCATCACGCAGTTCAGCGCGTAAATCTTTGATCAGTTCAATATTACGTTCGGTGCATTCACGCAATGGACGCGCAATGGCCCACTGCACATCCCACTCTTCACAAACGGCTTCATTTTGTTTTTGGTTGTCGTTAGTAATTTCGTCACTGCCTTGCGCCACTTCAAGATCGGCCACTGTCATCACAGACTGCTGACTGATGTTTTGTACCGCTTCGGGTAGCAAGTCACGATCTAATAGCGCATGAATGAGCTCAGCAAGCCCCATACAAGCATCAATTGCAGGGTAAACACCGTAAAACTCAAACTCATCAGCGTTAGGGACCAGTTCTTCAAGCTTCTCTAATTGGCGCTCAAAGTTTACTTTGGCACTCTTTACGGTAAGCAATTCCCAAATGCTATCGAGAATATCTCGGTAGATTCGTGCCTCGGCAAATTCCGTTGTTTGACAAAACATGGCATAGTTTGGGTACATACGTTCACACAAACTGACCATAAAAGTGATTTGTTGCCAAGGTTCTAGTTTCTCAATACGAACCTGAAGAGGATTCTGTAACATAACGACTCACAATTGTGGGAAAACAGCAAAAGTGTACTTGATAACACCCAAATAACAAAGAAACAGGGACTGGCTTTCGATGAAAACTGCTACTCAATACCTTTATGTCTTGTCTAAAAACAAGTCTGAGTATCTAGAATTACTCAAAAATGCTGATTTACCACAATTGGAAATCACCGAAGATCTTTCATTAGCCAACATTCTATTGGCCTCCCCACCAATGGCGGCCAAGATCATTGACCAATGTCCCAAGCTAGAATGGGTGCAATCCATCTACGCCGGTGTCGACCCCCTCACTCAGCAACCGCCGCGTGACGACTACCTGTTAACTAACGTGAAAGGCATATTCGGCCAACCGATAAGTGAATACGTACTGGGTTACTCTATCGCCCATTTTCGCCACTTTGATATTTACCAACAGCAACAACAACAGCAGTTGTGGCAACCTCATCCTTATGTGTGCTTAAACGAGAAAACATTGGTGATATTAGGTACAGGCTCTATCGGTACGCATCTTTCAGTCGCCGCCAAAGCCTTTGGATTAACCACTATTGGGGTGAACTCTAGCGGAAGAACACCAAGCGAGGGACAGTTTGATCAAATACTGCCAATTGCGGAGTTGCATCACGCCTTGAGCTTGGCGGATATTGTGGTATCAGTATTGCCAAAAACAGCGCAAACCAAACAAGTGCTCAATAAAGAGAGTTTAAGCCACTGTAAACAAGCCTTGTTATTTAACGTCGGGCGCGGAGATGCCATTGACGCGCAAGGGTTACTCAGCGCTTTAGAGGAAGGCCACCTAGAGCATGCCTTTTTAGATGTGTTTGTAAACGAACCCATTTCTCAGCAATGCCCTTATTGGCAAAACCCAAAAGTTACCGTGACTCCGCACAATGCGGCGCACAGTTTTCCGTCTCAGGTAATGGGGCTGTTTAAAGACAATTATCAGCGTTGGCTCGAAGGTAAACCTTTGCTGGCTATGGTTGATTTTAATAAGGGTTACTAAAACGAAAAAACGCCACGATTGTGGCGTTTTTCATTATATCTTTGTTTTTATTACAGTGCGCTTTAAGCGAAAACTTACACGCCGTATTGCGCGCGGTAAGCTTTTACTGATTCAAGTTGCTCAGCATTATCACCCTTCTCTTCTAGGAAGGTAATAAGGTCAGTTAGGCTGACAATAGAGATGATTGAACAGTTAAAATCACGTTCAACTTCTTGGATAGCCGAAAGCTCACCTTTGCCTTTTTCTTGACGATCAATCGCGACTAATACGCCAGCTAGATCAGCGCCGTTGGCTTGGATGATTTCCATAGATTCACGGATAGCAGTACCTGCGGTGATCACATCGTCCACCAGCATAATGCGACCTTCTAGTGGGCTACCGACAAGGTTGCCACCTTCGCCGTGATCTTTAGCTTCTTTACGGTTAAAGCAGTATGGCTTATCGGTATCATGATGATCTGCTAGTGCTACCGCAGTCGTTGTAGCAATTGGGATGCCTTTGTACGCAGGGCCAAATAGCACATCGTAATCAATGGCAGAATCAGCCAAAGCAGCAGCGTAAAAACGGCCTAAACGTGCCAAATCACAACCAGTGTTAAACAGGCCAGCGTTAAAGAAGTAAGGGCTAGTACGGCCCGATTTTAGAGTAAACTCTCCAAACTTAAGAACTTGTTTCTCAAGTGCAAACTCAATAAATTCACGCTGGTATGCTTTCATTCTTTTCTCTCTTATTAGGGTCTAAATATTTCTATACTTAGTGTTATTGATATTAATGAACACATCTCCAAATGGAGATAATACCAATCGTACTAAATAACTGGTCATTCTAGCTTGTTAAAATGTTCGATAACGGCGTTAGAATTTTTGA
>NZ_BAUJ01000072.1 GCF_000496695.1 Vibrio halioticoli NBRC 102217 | reverse complement strand
AGTGTGATTGGTATAAGGTCTATTCAGTAATCAGAAACTACTGATAACAGCAAACCATACTGGCAGGTTATTCTTTACTATTCAATGTGTTACTAATTGATGCGTCACTACTCAATGAATGGCACTACAAAGTGTAATAAATTATAAATACCCATTTATGATGCCAAGGATTATTTCGCCTATTGTCAGCTTAATGCGAGTAATTAGGATATTCATAGCTTTGGCCAGTGCATGCAGAATTGATAGGCTTGCAACTGCTGTTGTACCGATTCTAGTGATGTTGCTGTTGCTGTTGCTATTGTAGATGGGCTATTTGTATTTGATGCTTGCTCAGGTGTAGAAAAGTAGATATCGACCTCCAGTAGCGCGGCATAAGGTAAGGTGAATTGACTAAAAAGGCCGTTGTTTTGCTGAGCTTTTAATATATGCCCTAGAATGACCTTGATGACTCCGCCGTGAGTCACCATTAGCACAGACGCTGTGGCATCCTCTGAGGTCGTTGTTTGATTGGCATGACTTTCTAACAGTTGAGATAACTCGTTTAATACTCTTAATTCAAAGTCAGCTAAAGTTTCTCCGTTGGGAGGGCTATTTTTTGTCTGCCAAGGATCACGCCAAAAGGCGTCCATTTTTTCCGCCGAGTGCTGATAAAGCTCATCAAAGGTTTTGCCATCCCAGTCGCCAAAGTCCATCTCCGCAAAACCGTTAAGAGTGCTCATCACTAGCTTGTTCTCTACAGCGGTCTTATTGCTCCAAAGAGCGCATCGCTGCAAAGGTGAACTGACGATCTCAGTGGGTAATTGAGGAATAGCAGAAAACGCCTTATCCATCTGTGCTTGCCCCGCTTGGCTGAGCAACACATCCACTTGTCCCCTTAAAATGTTGCCACCTTCACATTGACCATGACGTAACATCCACAACTTTAGCTGCTTCATTGCAATCTACCTTGAGCTATTCATATTCACTTTTTTACTCTCTGTAATCTATTCAACAGGGGAAACAGCAGAAAGTCACTAACATTCCTTGAGATACGCGTACATACGTACAAGCTTTTTGACTCTTTAAGCTCAATAACTATAAAAATGAAATGATAGGAGATCATTTATGGTGTTTTAGGTGGAGTATTAAACAGAACGCGGATTGTGACAGGTGTACTAGCTTTTTGTTTGTATAAACCCAATAACTATATAAATGGAATTATAGTAGATCATTTTTGCAAGATTTAAGCGTGGGTATAAAAAAAGGCTCACCAAATTTGGCAAGCCTTAGGATTCTAGCAACTAAAACTTATGCTTAGTTCATGCCGTATTTTTTAAGTTTCTTACGAAGTGTACCACGGTTGATACCCATCATAGATGCAGCGCGAGTTTGGTTGCCGCGAGTGTATTGCATGATCATGTCTAGTAGTGGTTGTTCAACCTCAGCTAGCACTAGCTCATAAAGGTCGTCTACATCCTGACCATTTAATTGTGCAAGATAGTTTTTAACTGAAACTTTTACTGAGTCGCGAAGTGGTTTTTGCGCGATTTGGTCTTGAGCTGTTACTGTAGTAACTGTTAGTGCTTCAGAAGTCAGGTTTTGTTCGAACATATTCAATCTAGCTCTTCTCGTAATTATAATGCAACCATATCCCTATCAATGATAGGAATTGAAATACTCTTCTAATGCGTCTAATTGCGCAGGGGCAACTTCGATGGCATTGAAGACACGGCGAAACTCACGTGCCTGTTCGTGCTCTTTTAGGTACCAACCCACATGCTTTCTTGCAATGCGCGGACCTAAGAACTCACCATAAAACTGATGAAGCTCGTGAACATGACCAAGCATGATGTCTTTTACTTCCTGCATAGGAGGCTCGGGCATCGTGGTGCCGTTTTCTAAATAATGTTGGATTTCTTGAAAAATCCACGGACGACCCTGGGCGGGACGACCAATCATCAAGGCGTCTGCACCGGTAAACTCCAGTACATGCTTTGCTTTTTCGGGGCTATCTATATCGCCATTGGCAATTACAGGTATCGAAATAGCTTGCTTAACCGCTTTGATGCTCTCGTATTCGGCCTCTCCTTTGTACATACAAGTTCGCGTTCTACCATGTAGAGCAAGGGCCTGTATGCCGCAGTCTTCGGCTATTTTAGCGATTTCGACACAGTTCTTATGCTCTGTATCCCAACCGGTTCTGGTTTTTAATGTCACAGGGACATCGACCGCATCTACTACTGCTTTCAGAATTTGTTCAACAAGCTCTGGATGCTTTAGTAGCGCTGAACCCGCTAGTTTCTTGTTCACTTTTTTAGCTGGGCAACCCATGTTGATATCGATGATTTGCGCACCGCTCTCTACATTAAATTGCGCAGCTTCTGCCATTAATTGTGGATCTGATCCTGCAATCTGTACTGAGCGAATGCCCGATTCGGCTTCATGTACTCTTCGTTGCAGTGATTTTGATGTATTCCATGTCTTAGGGTTGGCGAGCATCATTTCACTGACAGCCATACCAGCACCGTATCGAAGACACAACTCTCGAAAGGGTCTGTCTGTAACGCCAGCCATAGGTGCTACAATCAAATTATTCTTAAGTTCGTATTTACCGATTTTCAAATCATGGTCACATTATTAACAGCAAGGGCGCGCATTTTACGCATTTTTTGCGCGCGTGAAAAGCCTAATATTTGAGCATTTCAAAAAATATTTGCGAACTTGGCTGTTTTTTACACAAATTTTGATGTGACTCAACTAGAGTGCTTTTTTCCAGAGATGCGACACCACTCTTGCATCTCTACAATAGGGTCTACATTAAACTGGTCACGATAGTAATTTGCGACATCTTCTGCTTGTGTATCGAGCACGCCAGACATAGCAAGTTCACCATTTTCTTTAACCAGTGCTTTGATTACAGCGGACAGGTCACGCAATGGACCGGCTAAAATATTAGCCACAACAACGTCGGCAATCAGACCTTCAGGTTGGTCTTGCGGTAGGTATAGTTCTAATTGCTCTTTTACACCGTTGCGCTCAGCATTAGCGGTAGAGGCAAGGATCGCTTGTGGATCGATGTCGATCCCGATCACTTTTTTCGCGCCTAGCTTGATCGCAGCGATCGCGAGAATGCCTGAGCCACAACCAAAATCGACCACGGTTTTTCCTGCAAGGTCTAACCCTTCTAGCCACTCTAAGCAAAGTGAAGTGGTTGGGTGTGTACCGGTACCAAAGGCTAAGCCTGGGTCAAGCATAACATTGACGGCATCTGGCTCAGGGATTTCACGCCAGCTAGGGCATACCCATAAACGCTCACCAAATTTCATTGGGTGGAAGTTATCCATCCACTCGCGTTCCCAGTCTTTATCTTCAAGCTGCTCTACTTTGTGCGCAAAGCCTTGCTCAAGAAGCTGACTTGCTTCGATTTGCTGTAAAATCCATTGTGTGTCGGCTTCAGCGTCATATAGGGCTAGGATGTCTGTTTCACCCCATAGGCGTGTTTCGCCCGGTAGTGGCTCAAATACAGGCGTATCTTTAGCATCTAGGAAGGTAACGGAAAGGGCACCAGTTTGTTCCATCAACATATCACCGATTTGCTCGGCATTTTTGTCGGTGGCGTTAAGTTTGATTTGAATCCAAGGCATGGAGTTCACTCTGCGTATTGATAATTGGCGTGGATTTTAGCAGTAAATTTAACCAACTTCATCTATACAAATAAAAAGGGTGTTAGCCAACATGGTTGGCTAACACCCTTAATTACGCTAAGTATTTAGTTAATACTTATTGCAGACCAAGCTTCTTCTCAAGATAGTGGATGTTTGCACCACCATGTTGGAAGTTCTCGTCATTCATGATGTCGAGTTGTAGAGGCACGTTAGTTTTAATGCCTTCAATGATCATTTCGCTAAGTGCGTTTTTCATGCGTGCGATAGCAACATCACGGTTCTCACCAAAGGTGATCAGTTTACCAATCATTGAATCGTAATGAGGTGGCACTGTGTAACCTGAGTAGATGTGAGATTCCCAACGAACACCCATACCACCTGGAGCATGGAAACGTTCAATTTTGCCTGGGCAAGGTAGGAAACGCTCTGGATCTTCAGCATTGATACGACATTCAACCGCATGGCCGCGAATTTTGATGTCATCTTGAGTGAATGATAGAGGCTGACCTGCTGCAACACGAAGCTGCTCTTTAATAAGGTCAACGCCAGTTACCATTTCAGTTACTGGGTGCTCTACCTGAATACGGGTGTTCATTTCAATGAAGTAGAACTCGCCGTTTTCGTATAGGAACTCAAAAGTACCTGCACCGCGGTAGTTGATTTCAAGACAAGCACGAGTACAACGCTCACCGATGTACTTACGCATATCGTCAGTGATACCTGGTGCTGGTGCTTCTTCGACTACTTTTTGGTGACGACGTTGCATTGAACAGTCACGTTCGCCTAAGTGGATTGCGCCACCTTGGCCATCAGCAATTACTTGAACTTCAACGTGACGAGGGTTTTCTAGGTATTTCTCCATGTAAACCATATCGTTGTTGAAAGCAGCTTTTGCTTCTGCGCGAGTCATAGCGATAGCTTCTACTAGTTCATCTTCAGAGCGAACGACACGCATACCACGACCGCCGCCGCCGCCAGAGGCTTTGATGATAACAGGGAAGCCAATGCGTTTAGCATGAGCTTTGTTGGCTGCCGCGTTGTCATCAAGAGGACCGTCAGAACCAGGAACACAAGGTACGCCTGCTTTTTTCATTGCGTTGATAGCAGCAACTTTGTCACCCATGATGCGGATGGTTTCAGCTTTAGGACCCACAAAAATGAAGCCTGATTTTTCTACTTGTTCTGCAAAATCTGCATTTTCAGAAAGGAAACCATAGCCTGGGTGGATCGCTACAGCACCAGAAACTTCTGCTGCTGAAATGATACGTGGGATATTTAGGTAGCTGTCGATACCGCGAGCAGGACCGATACAGATTGACTCATCAGCAAGTAGAACGTGTTTAAGATCACGGTCAGCTGTTGAGTGAACGGCTACGGTTTTAATACCTAGCTCTTTACATGCGCGAAGAATACGAAGCGCAATTTCGCCTCGGTTCGCGATGACTAATTTGTCTAGCATAATGTCGACCTCTATTATTCGATAACGATCAGAGCTTGGTCGAATTCTACCGGAGCACCATCTTCAACAAGAATTGCAGTAACTACGCCAGATTTATCGGCTTCAATTTGGTTCATCATTTTCATTGCTTCAACGATACAGATAGTGTCGCCAGCAGAAACAGATTGGCCTACTTCTACAAATGATTTTGTATCTGGACCAGGAGCACGGTAGAAAGTACCTACCATTGGAGAAAGAACTTTATGACCGTTATCAACAGGAGCTGCAGGCGCTTCAGCAACAGGTGCTGCTGCAGGAGCTACAGGTGCAGGAGCTGGCGCTGCTACAGGTGCAGGTGCTGCTGCGTAATGGATTGGTGCAACAGGTGCATTACCGTGACGGCTGATACGTACCGATTCTTCACCTTCAGAAATCTCAAGTTCTGCAATTCCAGACTCTTCTACTAGCTCGATTAACTTCTTTATTTTGCGAATATCCATGATTCTTCTCTTGTCTTGTGTGTGGCCTCTCGGTGTTATCGAGATGGCTTAGATTTATTTTGCCTGCAGGTGTTGTTTCGCTGCCGACAATGCGAAGTTGTATCCTTGTGCCCCGAGTCCACATATCACCCCAACCGCTTTATCGGATAAATAGGAGTGATGACGAAATGGTTCTCTGGCGTGTACGTTGGATAGGTGTATTTCAATAAACGGAATATTGACCCCGAGTAGTGCATCTCTTAGAGCAACACTGGTGTGGGTGAATGCGGCTGGGTTGATGATAATGAAATCGATCTCTCCCATGGCATTATGGATAGCGTCGATGAGTTCGTATTCACGATTGGACTGAACGTGTGTCAGTTCTATTCCTGCTTGATCGGCTTGTTGCTGCAGCTCATGGATAATATCGTTTAATGTCGCATAACCATAAACTTCTGGCTCTCGTTTGCCGAGTAGGTTTAAGTTTGGACCGTTTAGGAGTAGAACACGTGATTTTGTAGTCATCTTGTCGCTATCTTCCGTTAATGTGAGTTATTCACTGTTGCCTTTAATTATTTTACGAATCCTGAATAATTTCCAGTCAGAATTATGTCAAAAGACAAATTAGCGCATGATTATAGCTAATTCAGCGAAATTAACAGCAAATTACTGGTCTAATCACATATAAGTGATTGAAAGTTAGTCTAGTCACGTCATTATTTAATTATGCAGAATGCCGATTAAGTAATCATAGGTTAACTAATTAATTTTATTATGGTTAATTTGTAACCGTCTTTAAACAAAAAAGCCGTCACGATGTGACGGCTATTTACTTTGCTATCGGTGGTTAAACCAGTTCACTTTTTTCGGAAATCAATTTTTCTACCACGCTTGGGTCGGCCAGTGTTGAGGTATCGCCAAGATTGCTGGTATCTCCGGTGGCAATTTTGCGCAAAATACGGCGCATGATCTTACCGGAACGGGTTTTGGGTAGCGAATCTGTCCAGTGCAAGGTATCTGGAACGGCAATAGGACCAATTTCTTTTCTTACCCATTCTTTCACTTCTTTGTGCAGTTCCGCACTTGGGTATTCATCGGCATTGAGAGTGATGTAAGCGTAAATGGCTTGGCCTTTAATATCGTGCGGGACTCCCACAATAGCGGCTTCAGCAATTTTATGGTGCGCGACTAATGCGGATTCTAATTCGGCGGTTCCCATGCGGTGACCGGATACATTCAGTACATCATCCACACGTCCTGTTATCCAGTAGTAACCGTCTTCATCTCGTCGTGCGCCATCTCCGGTAAAGTACATGCCTTGGAAGGTAGAGAAATAAGTTTGTTCAAAACGGTCATGATCGCCATACACGGTACGCATTTGTCCCGGCCATGAGTCCAGAATCACCAAGTTGCCTGACGCTTCACCTTCAATCAGATTCCCCATGTTATCCACCAGCGCAGGTTGTACGCCAAAGAATGGACGAGTGGCAGAACCCGGTTTTAGGTCGGTTGCCCCAGGAAGTGGCGAGATGAGGATTCCGCCGGTTTCGGTTTGCCACCAAGTATCCACAATTGGAGATTTGGCATCGCCAATGGTGTTGTAATACCACTCCCAGGCTTCTGGGTTAATCGGTTCACCCACTGAGCCCATAATACGCAAACTGTCGCGGCTGGTGCCTTGAATGGCTTCATCGCCTTTTGCCATTAGTGCGCGAATAGCGGTCGGCGCTGTATAGAGCAACGTGACTTGGTGTTTATCAACCACTTCACTCATGCGGCTAGTGTTGGGATAATTAGGAACACCTTCAAATAAGATGGTAGTCGCGCCATTGGCAAGAGGCCCATACACTAGGTATGAGTGACCGGTTATCCAACCTACATCTGCGGTACACCAGAATATGTCATCCGGTTGGTAATCAAAGATGTATTTAAAGGTCATGGTGGCATACACAAGATAGCCGCCAGTGGTGTGCAGTACCCCTTTCGGTTTGCCCGTTGAACCAGAGGTATAAAGGATAAATAGGGGATCTTCGGCGTTCATTTCTTCAGGGGGACAATCAGCGTCTACATTGGCGATAGCGTCATGCCACCAAACATCCACATCGGCATTCCAAGCCACATCCGCGCCAGTGCGCTGAAAAACAATCACTTTGTTTATGGTAGTGACATTGGGGTTACTCAATGCTTGGTCTACGTTTTTCTTGAGTGGCACCGCGCGTCCGCCACGCACGCCTTCGTCGGCGGTAATCACGACTTTTGCATCTGAATCGTCAATGCGTCCTGCCAGTGCTTCAGGTGAGAAACCGCCAAACACCACAGTATGCACCGCGCCAATGCGAGTACATGCCAGCATAGCGACGGCCGCTTCGGGAACCATTGGCATATACAGGCAGACCACATCGCCTTTTTTTACGCCTTCGGCTTTTAGCGCATTGGAAAATAAACACACTTGCTGGTGCAGTTCATTAAAGGTGAGAGTTTTATCGTCGGCGGGATCATCGCCTTCCCAAATAATCGCTACTTCGTCGCCGCGCGTTGCAAGGTGACGGTCAATACAGTTGGCCGATACGTTCAAGGTGCCATCTTCAAACCATTTGATACCTACATGCCCAGTGTCAAAAGAGGTTTCTTTGACTTTAGTGAAGGGCTTAATCCAGTCGACAATTTTGCCATGCTCCGCCCAAAATGCTTCTGGGTTACTGACGGACTGCTGATACATGCTCAAGTAGGTATCGTTGTCTGCATGGGTGACCGATTTTATGTTCTGTTTTACTGGATAGATGTGGGTTTCACTCATTGCTGATCTCCTTGTGAATACGGCTATTTTTTTACACGCTGGCTTAACCGCTGTTTCGCTATCTGACGATTGTTGTAAT
>NZ_BAUJ01000073.1 GCF_000496695.1 Vibrio halioticoli NBRC 102217 | reverse complement strand
CTTACCCTCAACCAAAGCTGGGGCTCGGTAACATGTCTTCGGCGTAACTATTAAGTTGAAGTTCGCCTTGTTTAACTTGTCATCTGAAATGGACAACTTGTGGTAACCCAAGGGTAAAGGTGTCATCAAGGTAAAACACTTTTGACCGGATGGTTTGATCGTCACTAGGGTGCTTCGCCCCTCTATATTTGCTCCTTGCTCTAAGCGAACCTGCCATTTGACGTTTTTGCTGAATGTTTCCGCTATAAAGAGATTCTCTGGGGCACCCACTTTAACAACCAATGTACGCTCTATTGAAGAATTGGCCCCAAGGTTAAAATTGTCGTAATTCGACGGGTGACTTACGCGGAAACTTTCCATGACTTTAGAGACGACCTTGCAACGAGCATCAGAGGGGTTACTGATGTCCTTGAGAGAAGCCTCGAACCCTGAGGTATAGTCTTTGGGGGAAATGTTGTCAGTCACAGTTTGTGTGTTGTTAAAATTATTCTAAGTAGTGCGGATTATGCGCTAATCAAAGTCATACATACCGTGATTAAGTTCTAAAAAACGTCTAATAATCATGGTCTTCGCAATCATACGAAATGACTGCCAATTGAGTTTATTGCCAATAAACATAGGAGGGCACAAGCGGTGCTTTTCAAGATATGTGACTCAGAATTGCTTATTGGGGTATTTTTCTCTTTAAAAATAGACAGTTAAACTCTTTGTGTGCAATATTCCCCCAACCTTCGTGTGGCCACCTATACGGAGAATGAACTTATCGGGGAAATGTGCGCAATACCCCTAGTTGCCTTTGCGATACGCATTTGAAGCTTTAAGACGTTCGCCTCTACGGTCTTCCAGTTAATGGATTGCCACAGTGCATTGTCAGAAGATGCACTAATCTCATTCGAAATCATCATTTGCTTTTCTTCCTTAATAAAGTTATTCAAACTCTCTCGCAACGAGAGACCAGTTGGAAGTGGGCTCACTTTCATGATCAGGCACAAGCCTGTATCTGCATCGTTACAATGCAGCCTTCGCTTTTTCCAACCTCCTATACCTGCATCACTATCGGCCACAGAGGCTTTCCCAGAGGGAGTGATACAGGCTTACCGTGTTCCGTATGTCACGCAATGTCAGTTTAGATGCCCGCTATGGTGCGGAGAGTTCAATGATCACGAAAGAGCATGGGGCAATCTCTTTCCGACTCTCGTGCCTTTTTGGCTACAGCGTATTAACCACTTCCGCTGTTTGCAAACATAACGCGCCTTGAGCGGATTCACATATGTTCATCATGCTGACTACCTAGCACTCACCCGATTGTGGTTATCAGGAGGATCGTCCTCTCACGATTCAAATCCCGAACGGCATGACCCCGTTCTTCGTTACATTGTCAGAGCCGCTACTTTATTCAGGCTCCTAGGTTCATCTGGTGATACAGATGGTTCACACATTAAGCGGTGAACAGCGCTTCATACGACTTCACGTCGCACGCCCCGAAGTTTGTTAGACTATTTGCTTAGTTCTACTATTCACTCCAAATATGCCCTAAGTTTTCTAATGGCTAGATTTCAGTTCAGTTTAGTGAACTCGAATCGTCTGCAAAAACTATGGATTTGCCTTGTGGTTTGTAACAAAGATTTTATTTAGTGGGCTTACAGAACCTGCGAAGTGTTCACCAATTACATGCGTATAGATTTGTGTCGTTGCTACATCTGAGTGGCCTAGCAATTCTTGAACAGTACGGATGTCTTGCCCAGAACGCAGCAATTCAGTTGCAAAGCTATGACGAAAAGTATGACAGGTGATTCGCTTGTTGAAGATTTTTGCTAGTTGTACGGTACGTTTTAAGGCCTTTCGTGGTGAAGAATCGTGCAGATGATGGCGACAAAGTTGATTAGTTAGTGGATGTCTACAGATAGTCATTGAAGGGAAGATAAACATCCATAAAGTTTGTTTAAACGCGTTGGGATACTTTTTACCAAGAGCATGAGGTAATGATGGGCCAATACCTTGTTTATTATCATTTCTCTGTATTGTTGATACTCTTTCTATTTGATGTTGGAGTGATGGGATGAGGGCGGGGCTCAGTAGTGTCACTCGATCTTTTTTGCCTTTCCCATCACGCACGGTTAACGACAAGTTAGTGAAGTCTAGATCCTGCACCCTGAGTCGTAAACACTCATTGGCTCTAAGTCCTGATCCATAAAGTAATGAAAATATCGTGTGATTCACACCTGATAGATGCGAGAGAATAAGTTGCACTTCGTTGGCCGTTAGCACGTTTGGTAGCTTGCGTGTTTTTTTGGCATAGGTAAAACCTAAATCTCCCAATGGTGTTTGTAAAAACTGATTGTAGAGATATGCAATCGCGTTGAGAGCGACTTTTTGAGTGTTGATTGCTACGTATTGCTCGTTGGCAAGATAAGAAAGAAAAGCCGTTACTTCATTTTCTCTCATATCTTTAGGATGTTTTAGTTTGTTGAAGCGGATGAAGTATTTAATCCAATATAAGTAGGCTTTTTCTGTTTTGAGACTATATCCCCGCATTCGAATATGTCGTCGAATTTCTTCTAGAAATTTGCTAGCCATCCCCCACCTCCTTTCACTGTGTATTTATACAGTTTATTCGAGTTGAATTTAGTTTGAGTATGAAAAATGGCTTGTTTTTCCGAGAACCTAGTCTCATTTTGTCGATAGCGGATTTAATAAATTATTGTTATTAAAGGGAATAACGCAATTCTTATCTAAGATAACGCGCACTATTAAACAGTGATAACACGCACGCTCGTTTTTATGTAAAGACAGAATGCGAAATGTGAAGTATATACATTAAATTTCAGTGATTTATGGTAGCTTGAATGAAAGTTAGGCAAGCGGAAAAAGGAGCGGGCCTGTTATTAACAATGTTATATGCAACCAAGCTTCATTATCCACTTTTAATGAAGCTTGATTGTTTGAATAGAGGCTACTTTACAGAAACTAGGTCAGTGTTCCATGCTTCAAATTCTTCGCCATCAGGCTTGTTATTACATGAGTAGCACAAAGGCAATATATATTCTTTTCCACCTTCACCAGACTTGATTACATGACCTCCGACATCTGCGTCGCCAGAGCAATCCATATTTTCACATTGGTTTGCTTCTTGTTCTTTTTTCTGTTCCCAAAAATCTAGCCAACTTGTGTAACCTGATGGAGGATTCTTATCTCCAGTACCATTCTTATTTTTTTACTTTTATTCTTCCCATAACGTACACCATTGATCGTTTGAAATGAGCAATAATACTGGCATGATTTATTAATCTTTCAACATGATATCTTTCATAATGTGGTATGGTGCAAGATATTGCATATAACAAACGACTATGGCGTCAATGATTAGTTTTTGGCTGTGTTTTCATCCCACATGACGCCATCTCTCAGCATAGAATTAAGGGTTACAACCATCTTTCGAACACACGCTATTATTGCAACTTTCTTTGGCTTTCCTGCAGCTACAAGTCGAGCATAAGTTGCTTTGAATACGGGGTTACATTGCATGGCTGACATCATTGCCATATATAACACTGTGCGTACTTGCGCTCGACCGCCTTGGATCACGCGCTTACCTTTGTAACGCCCACTTTCGCGTGTTATTGGAGCGACGCCAATCAGTGATGCCGCTTGTTTATTTGTAATGTAGCCAAGCTCTGGTACGTTGCTAATTATTGATGCCGCGGCAATGTTTCCTATTCCTGGGACGCTCTGCAATATTGTATTTTTTGCCTGAGACTCCGGGCTATCTTCAATGAGCTTAACTAGTTTTTCTTCTAACTTGGTGATTTGATTTTTTATCGTGGTTAGCATCGGTTTGATAGTTGAATGGAGAGAAGCTGGAAGTATCTGTATTCGGTTCTTTTCCATAGTTTGCATAGATAGCAACTGATTTCGGCGAATGACTAAGTCACTCATTAAGCGTATGTTTTTGGGTTTTATGACAGTAAGATCTGGTTTGATTGCTTCTCCATAGTGAACGATCAACTCTGCATCTAAACGATCATTTTTGGCTCTGCGGCCAATAGCACCAGCGAATCGTTTTATATGGACAGGGTTTGCTCTAACAATAGGTAGTTGAGCCTCTACACATGCTAAAACAAAAGGCATTTCTAATCGGCCTGTTGCTTCAATAACTATACGTTCAGGATTATGACTTTTAATCGTTTCGAGTGCTTTCTTGATGCCTTTATCATTGTTCTCTACTGAGAAAAATAGGTCTAATGGCCTGATGTGGATATCTAATTGTGTTTTGCCGGTATCAACTCCAACGTTGATGCTTTGATTGATTTTAATATTCATAATAAGCTAACTCATGCTTGAGTAATACGGGTTCGAGACCCAGTCGACTATTCGAGGTTTATGCTTGGAGTCCTATGTAGCGTTCATGTTTGTTATCGGTCTCTCGATAGAGGAGCCTGCATTTAAACGAACTGCTACATAGAAAGCTTTAGTTGCAGCTAAAGCTAGGGTCTCACATTACCCGATTGGAGTGCTTATTATCCATACAAGAAATTCAAGGGTGATTCGTAACGCTTGGCATTTTTGCTATGCGTTGCGTTTAGTGTTTAAGGGATATGCGCGACTTCGTTATTGCATTGCTTACACCTTAACATGGCGTTGATATGACCCCCACTGTCAATTAAAAATACAAGAGTTCCTGCTCCTGTATTCCCAAAGCCTTTTAGCTTTGTCAGTAGTAGTGTTACCGCATAGGTGAAACAAGTAATGTCGTCGGTTCTCATGCTGATATACGTGGATTACTCACCATCCGATGAGCAGAGCCTACCTTACTTATTCCGTCTTGGCACCTGTCTTCAGTCTATGCTCGTGGTTCAATAAAGCTTGTGCTCTATTGCCGTCCTAACGCCGTCGGTGGTTGCGCCACACCCGATGTTTCATCCTATGCGATAACACTAATTCTTTTCTCATGCTGGCAGCCTTGCGATACGAGTTTTCGGGTCGACTTGACTAACAACCACCTCTCTTGCGATGGCCCAGATATAAGCAATCATCTCACGGGCGATAGCGACCACGACAACACTGCGATGTTTTCCTTTTTGAAGCAATCGCTGATAACGACGACACAACCGTTGTTGGGCTTGCCAGGCGATATCAACAATCTCTTTAGGTAAACCCTCTTGTCTACGTAAGAGTTCTACAGAGATATTCGCTTTGTGTTTGTAAGTATGTGCCCCTTCAACGAGTAATCGCCTTGCTCGGGTATTTCCACACTTAGTGAGACTGCCACGCTTGCTCTTTCCACCACTGGAGTTTTCAGTTGGCACTAATCCTAGATAAGCCATGAACTTTCTGGGATGGTCGAACCGGCGCAAGTCTCCCAGTTCGGCAATGGTGCCGAGAGCGACGAGCAGTCTGACGCCACGCATGGCTTAGATAGCTTTAACAACAGGGTAATAGCGCCAGTTTTTCACTTGGTGAAGTAGTTCATTATTGAGTCGTTGTAGTCGCTGCATTCGCTCACTAATAGTGATTATCATCTCTTGTAGAACGATTTGCTGACTATGGTGAGGCAAGATGAGGTCGGTCAGCCACCGTAGATGCTTTTTGGACCGGTTATCTTTCACCGTTGCTTGAATATTGTTTCTTAGAAGGAAGCCTTTGAGTTGGAACTTGGCGTCCTTGAGGTCTTTCATGGCCGTTTCACGCGCGCGAGATAAATCTCGAATAGCTTCATCTTCTGATTCTGGGACGTAAATAGGTGTCAGCTCTTCAGCTTTAAAAAGCTTGGCAAGTTTTGCTACGTCTCGTTTGTCTGTTTTTACTCTATCGCCTGACTTTTTAGGTATTAGAGAGGGTGCAATTACGTAGCAACAATGACCTAGGCTAGTGATCAAGCGGTAAGTCCAATATCCACATGGCCCAGCTTCGTAAACAAAGTGAAGCGTCGCTTTAGGGTATTTGGATTGCAGTTGCTGCGCCAATTTAATGAGCACGGACTTATTAGACTTAATACGTCCAAGGTGCTCCGGTTTAGCACCACGATGATCTTGTAAAACTGCGACCTGCATAAAAGACTTGTGTGTATCTAAGCCAATGAAAATTATGCTATCGTTATTCATGCTAGCCTCCAAATTTAGTTGTTTGCACACTAATTATGGCTCTGGCGTCAAGCTAACCCACGATATTGAAGGCTAGCACCTCGCGGGGGTCATTATGTCTATGCATTCCTCCAATTTTACGATTCAAGGATGATTCAAAAGTGGTTTTAATCACAGGTGGCGGCCGAGGTATCGGCGCAGGGACCTCCAAATTATTTGCATCAAAGGGTTATGCGGTTTGCATTAATTACAAGTCCACTTCGGCTTCGGCTGAAGCGTTAGCTCAAGATATGGGCTTGTTGCAAAAATAGCCGTCTAAATTCAAAATCAGCATTTTGGCCGGCAGCTGAGCATCATCAATGAAGAATCCCGAGTTCAAATGGAAGCACTTTGTTCCTGAGGTTATCTTGTGGCGTCTTCGTTGGTACGGCTCGACGCCCATGAGCAATGCCAACCTCAGTGATATCTTGGCCGAACGCGGGATTTCAGTTCACCGCTCAACCATTTACCGGTAGTTTATTGAATACTCGCCAGCATTGCGTAAGAAGTTACGCCGTTACCAGTCTATTCGTTATGACTCCTCGTGGCAGGTTAATGAAACCTACATCAAGTTCAAAGGAAAGTGACAGTACCTGTACCGTGCTATGAATAAGCAGGGCGAAACACTGGACTTCTACTTTTCACAGAAGCGCAATAAGCATGCGGCCTATCAGTTCCTTAAGCGCTGCTTGCGTCCCTACAAACAGGACAAGCAACCTTATACGCTAAACTCAGATAAGCATTCCTCGTATGCTCATCCCATAGCCAGGCTGA
This sequence comes from Vibrio halioticoli NBRC 102217, assembly GCF_000496695.1. Classification (GTDB taxonomy): domain Bacteria; phylum Pseudomonadota; class Gammaproteobacteria; order Enterobacterales; family Vibrionaceae; genus Vibrio; species Vibrio halioticoli. Next base: position 16,251 of record NZ_BAUJ01000073.1, on the reverse strand, counting down.
AGAAGGAGGGGAGACTGCGGGAAGATGTAGCTCACCGGCAAGTGAAATACCTCAACAACGGTATTGAGTCTGACCATACCCCCATCAAGAAATTAATAGTGGCTACTGGCGGGATTAAGGTACGAAAACGGGCCTGGTCAACCCTCGAAGGATTCGAATCGCTTCGAATGTTGAACAAAGGCCAATTTGATTCCTGGTTACGCACGGATAATCCGAAGACGAGGATATGGGAGCGATCTGCCTTTATGAATCGACTATTCAATGTTGAGTATGTTGATCTGTGATTACACCGCGCTTTGATAGCTAAAGTGGGCCAAGCAAATTTTTTGCAACAGGCCCATTACAGACTTTTAGACTTAAAACTGATCAAACTTTCCATGCTTGTGGGCTAAATTTCCGCACTACAGCAACCGACGGACTATATCAAGAAGCTTGTCACGCTTTGCCTTTCGGTTTGACAAGATTTGTTCATTAGCACTCAACATGCATATTTGAAAGAGATTTTTGGCTATATCGATGCCGACAACTTTAATAGACATGATGATTACTCCTATTCTTACTGGTTGCGCCATTAGTTTGGTACACCAGTACTAGAAGGGAGGTGCGTCCATCACATCAAAGCCTTTACCCTTATCACCATACGAAACAATGCGAGTATTACTATATGGAATAGTAAGCATAAAAATTATCAAATAGACTCATTTAACAAGGTCTTTGTAGAATCACATCAACCACAATATTAATAAAATTAGATAAAGAGCATGAAACTAAATAAAAAAATATTTGAGAATGCAATAGAAAGTAAAGTCGCACTGGTTGATGAAAATTCGCAATTCACTTACCAAGAACTACAAGTTTGTGTCAAAGAATATGCTGCACAGCTGCAAGAAGCAGGTGTTGTTGCGGGTGATGTCGTCGTAATCCGATTTGAACCGAGCACACATGTTATTGCTCTTATTCTAGCACTTTGGGAGCTGAAAGCCGCTTACGTGCCAATCAGTGAAGAGATGCCAGAAAGCCGAGTTAATACCATTATCAGTGACTGTGAGCCTAAGTTGATTCTTATTAGATCGCACGATGACGCTGGTCGCTTACAGCAGGTAGGACAAATTTCTGAGTACAATCTGTTCTCTAATGAATCAGGTCGAACCCGAGATACAGACGATTGTCGTTATATTCTGTACACATCAGGAACGACTGGTAATCCTAAAGGTGTGATTATCAAAGAAGATAACCTGCTGGCTTATATGAATGCAGTGGTGCCACTGGATAATCGTTCAAGTGATATTTACTCTCTAAGTCACTCGCTTTCTTTTGACATCTCTGTGAATGAATATTTGGCGTCTCTGGTTCATGGCGCGACGCTTGCAATCCCGTCGACCAAAACACGCAAAAATATAATTGCCTATTTCGATTTTCTTCAAAGATTCGACGTCAATCGCCTCCACCAGACTCCTTCAGCCTTTATACCACTGATGAGTTTGATGATTGAAAAACAATCAGAGGTCTGCTTACCGTTGCGTCGAGTTGATTTTGGAGGTGAGCCGCTAGACATTCGTAAACTTGAGCCTTTGAAAGGTAGTGTTTACAAAGATCTGGAGCTGACTAATGGTTACGGCCCAACAGAAGCAACTGTGCTAGCATCTGTTAAACAACTCGATCTAACTCACGACGCTGAAAGCAATGGCAATATCGGTACGCCATTATCTAGCGGTAAGATCCGTTTATACAAAGACGATCAAGAAGTGGAGCACGGCGAAGTAGGGGAGCTAACCATCTTTGGTAAGCAACTTGCCGATGGCTACTTGAACAACCCGGAAAAAACTAAGCAGAGTTTTACTGAATTAGATGGTCAGCGAGGCTATCGAACGGGAGACCTAGCAAGGTTCAATGACGCAGGTGAGCTAATCATTTTTGGCCGAATAGACAATCAGGTGAAGATCAATGGCTACCGTATCGAGCTCGAAGACATTGAATCGAACTTACTGTCAACAAACCTTGTGAAAGATTGCGCAGTTGTCGTCGACCGTAGTACTCAGATGGATAATATGGTGTGTTTCTATGTTGCAGATTCTGCACTGGAGCGAAATAACTTCATTGATGCGTTATCCCGGCTATTGCCTGAATACATGGTCCCTCAAACCTACGTCAGTGTAGCGGAGATCCCTCTAAATCAGTCTAGTAAGCGCGATACCAGAGCACTACTCGCTATTCTAGATGCCTCAAGAGAATCCAGCAGTGGAATGGATTCCTCACAACTACATAAAATCGTCAGTCGCTATACGGCCGCATTCCTCAGTAATGAGAACTCTACCTTAGCCGATTTAGGGTTCGACTCACTCGCTGTCATGGCCTTAACCGTCGACTTGTCAAAGGCGTTTAATGTCCACTTATCCATCAAAGACATTACGTTTGCGACGACACTAGCAGAAATTGAGACATGTATTGAAAACACGCAAAGTGATGACACTCAATATAAGAGTTGCCAGACATACCCGGCAAACACCTCACAACAGCGTTACTACAAAAACTATAAAACGTATCCATTTAACGACCGCCTCACCTCAGTATTCAAGTTTGGAAATGATATTCGTCCATGTAGACTTGAGGCATTCTCAACCCTTTTAATCTCTAAGCACAATGCGTTACGAACAGCGATCAACGAAACGGATGCGGGTTTGGTGGCTGACGTGCGCGAGCGTGTCGACAACATAAAACACTATATTAGCAACGATGAGCATTTTGACCCATTAACCATGTTAGAAGAGGCGAATTGGCCGTATAGCTATGAAGACGGTAAAGTGTGCAACATATTGATCGTCACGGCGCCAAATGCAACTTATCTCTATTTCAATGTCTCTCATATGGCGTTCGATGGCTTCTCGTACAGTATACTATTAGAAGAGATCAAGTCATTCCTGACTGATGGGACGTTGCTCGATAACGGCGCGGGTGACTATGCGGAACTCTCTGCTCATGAGCAGGCAAACTGGCAAGAGATGAAAACGAAATTTGCAGCGAGTCAGCCAAAGCTGAACTCATTGTTTAGCGACCAAGGTTTCAAAGCCTGCCCAGCCTCAAAACCAGGGACAGAAGGAAAAGCAAGATTTGCTGAGATCTTACTCACTACTGCGCAAACTCAAGCCGTAGACAAACTGCTCAAGCAATCCAACACGTCACATCTACATTTCTTTTGTGCGCTATTTGCGAAAGTAATCGGTCAAGTTAATGGCCTTTCAAAAGTTAACGTCGTCAGTCCAATTTTACAGAGACCCACGGTACGCTCTTACAACACAATTGGTTGCTACCTGAATCTGATGGTGTCGGCCTACAACGATATTGAAGGCGATCTTCAAGCCGTCGTCGAACGGAGTGTTGATGACTTTAATTTCGTCTTCGATCTTACAGATGTGTCTTTTAATATCATCAAAAAAGATATTGGGGGCTATGTCAGTGATGTTGTCGTGGGGGGTGAAATAGATTTCGACGAGTCTGAATTAGAATCATTAGGTTGTGAGTCAGTAGATGTAGACAATTATGCGATTTCTAAGAATGCTTACTCATTATTCTACACCATCGATCAATTGAACCAACAAGTTCACTTAACGTTCCGGTTTAATTCTTCACTGGTTGACGAAAACGCATCCGGAGCAATCCTGGACGTTGCCCAGCAATTAATCGATTCACTATAAATAATTTCTAAGAATAAATATAGATACTTCAATAGGAAACAACTGCGCATGTATACGGAAATCTGTACTGACGAAGCAAAGAATGCACTCTATTCTCTCATCGAGAGAGAAGTTAAGACAAATCCATATAAGAACTACGATGGATTTCTCATCGATGTAAAAAGAGTCGCAAATGAATTACCAGAACAAACTTCATCTATGTTTAAAACTATTCGAAATTCTATTGATAATGATAAAGAGCAAGTTTTTCTGATAAGAAACTGTCCTATCGATAAGGACTTACCTGAATTAGGCAATGAAGATCCGGTAAATGTAAAAAGAGCGACAAAAAAGACGTTTGTGGGAGAGGCATTACTGGCTTTGTACTCCATTTGTTGTGACATGCCAATCCTCTCTTACACTACAAGAAATGAAGGTGACTTTTTCCAAGATGTGAAAGCAATGGATAAGTACAATCTAACCCAAACTCAAAAAACAAATGGTGCCCTTAATTGGCATAATGACCGTACCGCACACCCCGTGCGTGCCGATTATTTAATGTTACTGGGGTTACGCGTGCCGGAGCAAAACCGCATTGAAACCCATTATATTGATGCCAAAAAGGTAATTTCCCAGCTCCCTAATCACCATATCTATGAACTGAATCGCAACAGCTTTTATACGCCGTATGATGATTTCTCGCGAGACAGTAACGCGAATCAACAAAACTCTGAGCCGCACAGTATCATTTACGAAGGAGACAAATTGCGTTACTACGACGACCGTACAAATATTCTTAATCCTTCTGTCGAAAAGTCGAAAGAAGCACTTGAGAACTTGAAAAAAGTCATCAATGAATCGCAAGTCGACATAAAAGAGATCCAAGAGTCAGACCTCTTTATTTTCCCAAACTTAAAGGGGTTACATGCGCGTCAATTGGCAGGGATCCAAGATTTTGCAGCACAGTCGGAGCGCTGGCTTCTCAAAACCTATAACTTTGAGTCGAGTCGGGTGGCCAATAGGTATAGCTATCTCTATACCGAAAAATTTGGCCAAGTAAACGATGACTGCCTGACGGTATAGTCATGCTATTCACTACCTTACGCCAAGTTACTCGTACTAATCAACTGAACATTGCCTGCGTCGCGATCATCAGTCTCGGTAGCTATGCAATTGTTCCATTTTTAGGGGTATACACTGTTCAACAATTGGGTCTGTCTGTAATTGAGGCAGGGTATCTGGTCGCGCTGCGCTACTTTGTGCAACGCGCACTTTCCATTTTTGGTGGGTATATTTCAGACAGATATGGAGAGCGTTTACCGATACTGCTGGGGTTATCCAGCCGGGCGATTTCCTTCATGTTGCTTGCGTTTGCAGATGATATTTACACCATGGTGTTATTCGTACTTCTAAACGGTATTGGCTCGTCGCTCTTTCTGCCTGCGGTTACTAAGTTGCTATATAAAGACAGTTGCGAAGCACAACGAATTGCCTCATTGAAAATGGCAGCGATCAACATCGGGGGCGCTGTTGGTCCCGTAATCGGTTTGCTTGCCCTGACGGAGTATTTCCAACAGTTTTGCTATGCTAACGCATTGGTCTATCTGTGTTTATGGGGCTTTTACTTTAAGTACTGTGACAAGATGAAAACTAATACTAAGGCATTTAATTGGCAAGAAGTCCTTCATTTTGCACGCAGTAAAAACATGGCAGAAGTCTTCCTGTTTAAGTTTCTCGTGTGTTTCATGTACGCCAATTTGGAGTATGCACTACCGCTTTACTTCTCTGAAGTATTTAGTCCCACGTATGTCACGTACTTATTTATCGTGAATGCTTTACTGGTAATTCTGTTCCATGATGTCTTTATCAACTACACAAAACAATATTCAGCCTCGCTGATTTTGGTTCTGTTTCCATTAGCCTATTTAGGGTTCTATTTGATGACTTACCTTTCAGGTTTGCCTGTGCTGTTGATGTTTTCGCTTGGTATTATCTGCTTTACCCTGGCAGAGGTCAGCTTATTTTCAAGAGTAGAAGCGATGTGCGCCGATAGTTCAGGCGATTACCTCGGCATTGCGCTTGGGGTTGTCAATATCTTTGGCGCTCTCGGGTTTGGTGCTGCCAATATGCTCTCTGGCGTCGTGTTGAGCTCTTTCGAGTATTCAACGTTCTTACTGGGGGCTTGTGCGCTTTTTTGTACGGTTAATGCGGTCATGCTTCTATGCCAAAGGAGAAAAATATTATGTATGGGCTAGTTTTAGGTCGCTATAGAGAGCAGTTAGACGTTCTCGCTGAAAATGGCGCGCAACTTATACGCTTGCTAAAACGATCAGATTATCAAAATGAACTGGAGCGCAATATTGGTCGTCATGTTCCAGCACAATTTGTGATTGTCTCGGATAAAGAGTATGACAAGCTTGACTCTCTGAAGGAGATAGCGTCAGCTGTCTCTGAGCAACTAGACCTTCAGTTTGTCATTACATTTAATGATAGTTGCCAGCTTAAAGCGTGCCGGCTTTCCCAATTTCTAGAGCTTAATTATCTCTACACAGAGGCATCAATAGAGCGCTCTTTTTCCAAACAAAAAATGCGTGTGGCATTAGGCACATCAGCAATTAATATTGACTGGTGCATGGCTCAAGATAAAGCAGAACTTAGTACCTTTTTTGACCATTGCTCAACAGGCATTGTGGTAAAGCCGGTGAGTGGGGAGGGCTCGAAGGATGTAGGTATCGTTCATAGCCGCGAGGAACTTGGCGCTTTTAAGGTATCATTTCCTGCACTTTGTGAAGCCTATGTTCAAGGACAGGAGTACAGCATTGAAGCAATTTCTATTGGTGGGCATCATGAGGTCGTTGCGATTGCTAAGAAGCAACTCAACCCAGGTACGATGATAGCAGAAGCCCACATCGCGCCGGCACCTATCTCAGATGCCGTTATAGAAGGTATTACAAGCGCCATGGTTGAAGCACTGGATGCTCTCGGGTTTGTGAATGGTGTTTCTCATACCGAAATCCTAGTGGACAAGCAGGGAGCTCAAGATCAAGTAAAAATTATCGAGAGCCACACACGGGTAGGCGGCGCATTAATGACCGATTTAGTCAGTTGTACGTATGGCGTTGACCTTATTGAGCTTAACGCTCTACAAGTATTAGGAATGGATATAGCGCCTCACCTACACCGATACAAACGACAAAAGCCAGTTGTCAGTGTGCTGTGTTATAAGTTTTATCACTACAATGATCCAGTGCTATTTAAAGATTTCAATCTAGACCCATTTTCAGACTTTAGCTTAACACGAACAAAGGAGTTTGTGCCTCGAGGTAAAGCCATTAAGGATGTGAATTCCGTGGTCGATAGACTCATAGGGGTTGTTGCACCAGTACATCAGTACAAGGAAGTAGATAATCTCTTATGTACGATGCGTGATGCACCTATAACGACTGTCCCGGATAAAAACAACTCAGACATACCCAAGGTCAAAACGGTAACGGCCACCAGAGAGTTAAGTAATAGTGATCCTGTTTGTCAACAAAACATAGCTATTCTCGGTACCATGCGCCCCATACATCACGCGTTAAAGAGCCTAGGTTTTAATCTGACGTTAATTATGGACCGATCATCGATGACACCTGCATATTGCTGTGCTATTTATGATCGGGTCATCATCGTAGAGCGCCAAGATGATCAATTGCTTGAAGATCTCGTTGAAGGTTTACACCGTCAAAAGCCGTTCGCGTCCATGGTTTGTTATACCGATAAGTGGCAGAAAAAAGCACTTTCAATATCGAAGCGGTTAGATCTTGAGTACTACTTGAATGAAAGTGCGGTTAAGCAATCCATATCCAAGCACCTAATGCGCACCGCTATTCCAGACAAATACAATCCTCATTTCCAACTGATCGACAATCAGGAGCAACTGTATCAGACTGTCTCTGCTGTGGATTACGACGTGATTGTTAAACCCATATCGGCGAGCGCCAGTAGAGGTGTGACGAGAATTCCTGCTGATTGCGAGGACCCTGCTTCACTCTATGGAAACAATGAAGGGGTGTATCCAGCATTATTGGAATCGTGCATTTTGGGTAAAGAATACAGCGTGGAAGCGTTCAGTCACAAAGAGCAACACAAAATTCTATGTGTTACCGAGAAGATGGTGGACAAGGCCAACTTCGTCGAAACAGGGCATCGTCTCCCTGCAGTATTAGATACCCCCGATGTGGAGGAGGCGGTGTCAGAGGCAGTTAAAGAAGTATTGGATAGCATTGGTCACACCAACGGTTTCTCGCATACAGAAGTCTTTATTCATAACAAAGATATCAAGGTTGTCGAAACTCACACACGTCTCGGCGGAGACAGAATACCTGAGATGCTGCACAGCGTATCAGGAATGGATCTCTTTTACTACTGGGCATTAATTTCTGTTAGGCACATAGTACCTGCGGTGGATAGTGAGCTTTCAGAGTTCGTAGCCAATTTCAAAACTGACGGCTTTGCTTGCATTATGTTTGCCTTACCTAAGGCGCAAGGGCTTTCTTTCGCCGGTATTGCCAATAAGCTAGCATTACTTGACATGCCTGGTGTGATTAATGTTTATGACATTATGCCGAAAGGTCATCGTCCAGAGCAGGTTCATCACAGTTTTGATCGCACGATGGCGATACAGGTAAAAACGCCTTGCTACGACAAGGTGATACAATTGTGTGAGACAGCGCTGAACCAAACGGAATTGCTATATCAATATCAACTGAGTTAAAAAAGTAACCTGTCAGCTGAATATTAAAACTGACAGGTTACTTTAAACCCAACAATTCAAGTTACGCCTTGACTATCCCCTCTATACTTTGGCTAAGGCATTTCGTCTCCTCGAGCATCGTAATAAAAGCCTGTGCTGCGTTGCTTAAGCTACGTTGTTGATGAAAAATGAGCCCCAACTCACGATCAAGCTCGACGTTCTTCACTTGAATTTCAATCAAGTCGTCATCCAGTAAGCTCTGTGGTAACACACCCCAACCTAGGCCAATTGATATCATCATCTTTATCGCGTCTAGGTTATGAACACTTTTATACTTGACCAGATATGAGCCATTTTTTTCAAAGGTTTCTTTGACGCGTAAATATGGACTCGTACCACACGTTGGCAAAATTGCTAAAGTATCGCTAAGGTCATCCAATGAGATGCATTCAAGAAGAGCAAGTGGGTGGTTGATGCTCACAGCTAAGCAGAGTTTGTCAAACCATAAGGGGGTCGTTTGAAGTTTGGTCGCTTGGGTTTCTGTCAGTGTTGCTAAACCAAAATCATGGTATCCCAGTGATACCTCAACATAGATTTGCTCAGAATCCATAAAATGCAGATCGGGTTCAACTAGCGGGTAGTGCCGAATAAATGCCTTCAAAATTGGCGGTAATCTATGCATGCCTATGTGGTGGCTTGTAGCAATACTGAGTTTACCTGTCACTTTGCCACTAACGTCATTCATCAATTGCACGACTGAATTGACATCTCGCAAAATGGTATCAGCTTTTGGTAGTAGCAAGTTACCAGTCTGTGTCAACGTAAGCTGACGTCCAATCCGATCAAAAAGGCGACAACCAAGCTGTACCTCGAGATTAGCAATACGCTTGCTTATAGCAGGTTGTGTTACATGTAGTTTTTTTGCCGCTGCTGAGATCGAGCCTAGGTTGGCCGTTGTGTAAAAGGCGAGTAGATTTCTGGTATCCATAATAATTCCATTTGTACAAGACACTAGCCTTTATTGTACATAATTTTTCATATTCCACATTGGAATGCTAGGGATAAAAACTATCAATTATTCTCGTTACGCGAAATTTTATACAATTGTTTCAACAATATGGGAAAACAGGAAGGTAGAGCTAATGTCAGGCCTAACACTATACGATAAACTGTGGCAATCACATTTAGTCAAAATGCGGGATGATGGCTCCGCACTGATTTATATCGATCGTCACATCCTGCACGAAGTAACATCTCCTCAAGCATTTGAAGGATTACGCACAGCAAAAAGACCGATGTGGCGTACGAGTTCTACCATTGCAACGGCCGATCACAATATCCCTACTACGGTCACAGAACGTGAAGCTGGATTGCAAGGCATATTTGATCCGATAGCAAAAATTCAGGTAAAGGCTCTTGATGACAACTGTGATGAATTCAACGTCACTAAGTACGGTATGAACCACCCCAAACAAGGTATTGTTCATGTCATAGGAGCTGAAACGGGAGCCTGTCTCCCTGGTATGACTATCGTATGCGGTGATTCGCATACGTCGACCAATGGTGCACTTGGCGCATTAGCTCACGGTATTGGTACCAGTGAAATTGAGCACGTCATGGCAACACAAACGCTTGTCGCCAAGAAAATGAAAAACATGCGTATCAATATTGATGGAGATCTGCGCCCGGCCGTTTCTGCTAAAGACATCGTTCTGTATATTACTGGTGAAATAGGAACTGCAGGTGCAACTGGCCACGCAGTAGAATTCGCTGGGAGCGCTATAGAGCGGCTGTCAATGGAAGGACGAATGACGATTTGTAACATGGCAGTCGAGCTCGGGGGCAGAGCGGGTTTAGTTGCGGTGGATAATACAACCCTGAATTACTTGAAAGGTAAAGAGCATGCACCTAAGGATGAAATGTGGGAGAAGGCGGTTACTGCTTGGGGATATCTCAGAAGTGATGATGACGCCATATTTGATACTGAAGTGAATATTGATGCCGCTAAAATCATGCAGCAAGTTACTTGGGGCACTTCACCTGAGATGGTCACTGATATCAACGGAAAGACACCAAACCCTGCCCAAGAGTCAAATCTTGATAAGAAACGTTCTATTGAACGTGCGTTGGCTTATATGGGCTTAAAGCCTGACCAAAATGTTCAAGATATTAACATCGACCGCGTGTTTATCGGTTCTTGCACAAACTCGAGAATCGAAGACATGCGTGCTGCTGCAGAGGTAGTAAAGGGGCAAAGAAAGGCTGATTCAGTGATCGAGGTAATCGTTGTCCCAGGATCCGGCGCTGTTAAACGTCAGGCCGAGGAAGAGGGCCTAGATGTTATTTTCAAAGACGCAGGATTTGAATGGCGTGAACCCGGGTGCTCAATGTGCCTTGCGATGAATCCGGATAAGCTTTTACCTGGCGAACGCTGTGCTTCCACTTCCAACCGAAACTTTGAAAGTCGCCAGGGATTTGGTGGTAGAACCCATCTGGTCAGTCCTGCAGTGGCCGCCGCTGCAGGTATTACAGGCCATTTCATTGAAGTTGAAATGTTGGTAGCTAGTTAAGGAGTATTGGAAGTGATGAAGAAATTTATTTGTTTGAATGGACTAGTCGGGCCAATTGATATAGCGAATGTTGATACCGATATGATCATCCCTAAACAATTTTTAAAGTCTATTAAACGCCACGGTTTTGGAAAATATCTCTTTGATCGCCTGCGTTACCTTGATGAAGGCGAACCAGATATGGCGTGCGAGAACCGTTCTTTAAACAAAGAATTTGTTTTAAACCAGCCTCGCTATCAAGGCTGTAGTGTCCTGCTGGCAAAAGAGAATTTTGGCTGTGGTTCTAGCCGGGAACATGCACCATGGGCGTTAGAAGACTTTGGTATACGCAGTGTTATTGCACCTTCATTTGCTGACATTTTCTACAATAACTGTTTTAGGAACGGTATTTTACCTATCATTTTGGACGCGCATATAGTCGAGCAGTTGTTCACGGAGGTAGCTGAAACCGAAGGCTACAAATTAGACGTTGATCTGGTGGGGCAAAAAGTCACGACTCCAAGTGGTGAGTGTTTTGGCTTTAGTGTTGATGAGTTCAGAAAGCAGCGCTTAATCAACGGCCAGGATGACATCGGGGTCACTCTCAACGATGCAGCAGAAATAAAAGCTTTTGAGCAAAAAGCCAAACAAGAAACTCCCTGGTTGTTTGCGGACTTGATCTAACGCGAAAGCCCTGCGGGGCTTCGGATTGTTGACTACCCCCACTTTTTTGTGGAGTTCTTTTTTTGTGAGCTGCCAAGCGGGCAATGGTAGTGCTACTTAATTGACACTACCGTACCCCTTTTTAGCTTGGCAAACTTCTCCCGAAGTTCTGCATTCTCATATTCAAGTTCATCAATATGAGCCAGAGCCTTAACTAATACCATTCTAAGTAAAAATATGATCTAATTAGGCTTGCTACTTTTACAAGAGAATGGATGCAATGGACAGCCTAAATGACATTGATTTTAAAAAGCATGCTAGCAAACAAAAATCTATACAGATGAAAATGCGATTACTCGCACTGGCTCATTTTAAGGATGGTCATTCTCGTACCCAAATAGCTAAGTTCCTTAAAGTTAGTAGGACTAGTGTAAATAAGTGGGTTCAAACATTCCTAGAAGAAGGCCTTGAAGGGCTACAAGAAAAACCAAGGACAGGTCGCCCTGCATTTCTTAACGTTGAGCAGCGTGAACAGTTGAGCCAGTTTATTAAGAGTCGAGCTGCGGATTCATCTGGAGGAAGGTTAACCGGTGCTTATATAGTGCAAGAGTTTGATAAACACTATCACCCGGATTCCATTTATTATTTGCTCAACCATATGGGCTTCTCTTGGATAACTTCACGATCTAAGCATCCTCATCAATCCCAACAAATCCAAGACGATTTTAAAAAAATTCAAAATTGAAACGATCCTCAAGATCCCAGGCCATATAGGCCTTGAAAGCGTTGATGTATGGTTTCAAGACGAGGCCAGATTTGATCAGCAAAATAGCACAACTCAACTTTGGGCTGAGCGTGGTTCAAGACCGAGAGTGGTAAAACAACAACAGTTTGAGTATGCGTATTTGTTTGGCTCAGTCTGTCCTTCGAAAGGTATTGGAGAAGCCATGGTTGTTCCTTGGGTAAACAAGGACATCATGATCGAACACCTTAAGCAGATATCTGAAGCAACCGAGAAAGGTCGTCACGCAGTGGTTATTATGGATGGTGCAGGATGGCATACCAATGATATTGCCGAGAGATTTAGTAATGTCAGTTTATCAAACTCCCACCTTATTCACCAGAGCTAAACCCTATAGAACAAGTTTGGAGTTGGCTCCGACAGCACTATCTTTCTAACCAAAGCTGCACTGAAACGGTATGATCAGCATGGAATCAGTTTGGTAGAATCGCTCAAATGTGCACAAGAGGTTGGATTGACCTGACCAGTTAGTTTTCCAGATTGGTATTATCACTAAATTTCTTCAAAAGTTTGTCGTAACAATCATATGAAATGGTACAATTACGCCATCGATTACTTCACAGTATGGTTGTCATGAAATTTGGACAATTTATTAAAAATTACTTTCCTGAGTGTACTCTTTCTACCCAACAAAATATAGTTCTCTCAACGAAATTAGGGTTCGAAGCTAAAAATGAACTGAATAATATTTTAAGTTGGCCTCCGAATGTATTTATGATCGTATACTCTCTATTAGAGTATACTGATAAATATCGTTTAATGGTATCTCCTCAATCTCATTTCACTTGGGATTATCAGAAAGACAATAAAACTGTACAGTTCATAACAGCTGAATGGTTGGCTCTTATATCTATTCAAAGTGGCCAACAAGGTAACTCAACTATTTCATCGTTTATTAATCTAGAATATTCACTCGGGAAAGTTTTTAGCTCTCAAAATTTTGATATTGATATTTATGACTTAATGAATACATCGGAATTTGCAACTTGCGCAATGTATCTTCTCTTATCCGTTGATGAGCTTTTTTCAGATGTAGACATATGTGACTATAAACTTGAAAATAGACTTCAGTTGTTGTTATTAATGAGGAATAGTTACTTCCCAAGCCAGCGAAAAAACTTAGCAGATAATGACTGTAAACTTGGTTTCGTTACATATAAAACTAGCGTCCCTCAAACTGGATTGACACTTAATAACCTGACACATTCACTCACATGTATCAAACCGTCAGTACTACCTGAAGTTGTTGCTAACAAGCACCTAAAACAGGGTTACAACAAAAAATCATATAATATTTTGTTTTTGCCTTGGCCATTTACAATAGAAAGCGATGCTTTTAAGCCAACAACTAATCAAATCAAAATGGATGGCTACTTTGGCTCGTTCGACTATCTTCCCGATGATAAGTATGAGCCTTCAAAGTTTTTACAAGCAATTTTGGCTACGCTTCGTCGTTGTGGCACTATAGATTTAATTGTTTTTCCAGAATGTGCCCTTAGCGACAAAACATTTAATAAGTATATGATTACTCTTCATCGATTATTTGATGGAAATGCACCTTCAATTTTATCCGGAATTTTTGGGAATGTTGGTTCGATCAGTACAAATAAAGCCAAACTATCATTTATTGGCGAGTTAGGTATTGATACTATTGAGCAGTCTAAGCACCACCGTTGGTTTTTGGATGAAACACAAGTTCGTAATTACAACCTTGCTTCATCGTTAGATCTAGGTAGAAAATGGTGGGAAAATATTGCTATTGACAGACGTCATTTAGTTACTCTCCATACTGCTAATGGAGTTAAGTTGTGCCCATTAATATGTGAAGATTTGGCGAGGCAAGAACCTGTGGCGCAAGCAGTTAGATCTGTTGGTCCTAACTTAGTTGTTAGTTTGCTACTTGATGGTCCCCAATTAGATTTCCGTTGGCCAGGCAAGTATTCAGCTGTTTTATCCGATGATCCTGGTTCATCCGTATTATCCGTAACAGCACCTGGTATGACACAGAGAGCTACAGGTCTTGGGCATCCTCCTAGCAGACAAGTGGCTTTATGGAGTGAGCCTGGTGGAAGTGCTGAAACTTTGAAGATTGACGAAGATGGTTTAGGTATTGTTATTGAATTAGAGGTTAAGGATGAGCCTATGTGGACGATAGATGGTCGTAAGAAAGTGAAACCGGTATTAAGGAAAAAAAAACACACCACAGTTTTGCCACGAGATGCTAATATAATTAATACGAGTGTACTAAGTTTGCAAACTGAACTTCGTAAGATAATCAAAAAATCAGGAGGCATTAAATGACATTAGAATTACACGAAAAACAACTAGTTCGTTCAATCCTCGACTTAGTCACACATAATCGTGACTTCGCTGTAGATTTCTTTAACACTGAAAACATCTTAGAAGATAGAGTAGAGCTAAGAGATAATTTACTTCCTATTAAACAGTTCGTACTAAAGCACCATAGCGACAATGAAGATGTGTATAAAAGAGAGCTTAAAATCTTTGTAAGTCATAATATAACTGACGCAGATATAAAAGCTATCTTTTACAATTCTCTCTCCATAGAATAACAGTTCTAGGTTTATCTACCAGTGTAGTGACAGATTGAAGTTGTCTACTTGGCTTGAGGGCCTGCTTAACTATGTTTCGACGTTTGGGGCATAACTTACTTAGAGCTTATGAACTATTCGAGTATATTGTAGTGGTTTAATGATCCCGGACACCCAATTAGGTGATAAAGTCACCACAATTAATGAGGTGTTCAATGACAAAACGACAACGACGTACATTTTCTTCTGAGTTCAAAATGGATGCAGCATGCTTGGTTCTTGATCAAGGTTACTCAGTTCCCGAAGCAGCACGCTCAATGGATGTTGGTGAAACGGTTTTACGGCGCTGGATCGAACAGCTTAAGATCGAGCGAGGTGGTATTACCCCAACGGCCAAAGCGCTGACTTCGGAGCAGATAAAAATCCAAGAGTTAGAAGCCCGGATTAATCGACTTGAGAGGGAAAAGTCGATATTAAAAAAGGCCACAGCTCTCTTAATGTCGGACGAGCTCGAACGCTCTCGTTGATTGATCACTTAAGGGAGCATGAATCAGTCAAGTTGTTGTGTGAGCTTTTTGATGTAGCTACATCTTGCTATTACGAGTTTAAACAGCGTAAACCCGATGCTAATCGTGTTCGGCTTGCTAGCAGGATAAGAGAGCTTTTTAACATTAGTCGTGGCTCTGCTGGAAGTCGCACGATTGTGTCTATGCTGCGCTCAGAAGGCATCAAAATTGGCCGATTTAAAGTACGGAAGTTAATGCATGAGGCCTGTTTAGCAAGTAAACAACCCGGCTCCCATCGATATAAATCGGCTAAAACAGAACGTCCAGACATCCCGAATTTGTTGAAAAGAGAATTCTCGGTAACCATTCCAAATCAAGTTTGGTGTGGTGATATTACTTATATTTGGTCAGGCTCAAGATGGGTATATTTGGCAGTTGTTCTAGACCTTTATAGCCGTCTAGTTGTTGGCTGGGCTCTATCCAACAAACCCGATTCGGCTCTAACAACTAAAGCTTTAGATATGGCTTGGGAACAGCGAGGGCGACCAGATGGTGTTATGTTCCACTCAGATCAAGGGGTTCAATACGGGAGTCGCAAGTTCCGTCAAAGACTCTGGCGATATCGAATGGCTCAAAGCATGAGCCGACGTGGAAACTGTTGGGACAATGCGCCGATGGAAAGGTTATTTAGAAGCCTGAAAACAGAATGGATTCCGGCAACTGGTTACATGAACCAAAACCAAGCCCAAAAAGACATCAGCTATTACCTGATG
>NZ_BAUJ01000074.1 GCF_000496695.1 Vibrio halioticoli NBRC 102217 | reverse complement strand
GCCCCAAAGTTTGTTAGCCTATTTGCTTAGTTCTACTATTCACTCCAAATATGCCCTAAGTTTTCTAATGGCTAGATTTCAGTTTAGTGAACTTATAGTACCTGCGAAGCATTCACCAATTACATGCGTATAGATTTGTGTCGTTGCTACATTTGAGTGGCCTAGCAATTCTTGAACAGTACGGATGTCTTGCCCAGAACGCAGCAATGCAGTTGTAAAGCTATGACGAAAAGTATGACAGGTGACTCGCTTGTTAAAGATCTTTGCTTGTTGTAAGGCACGTTTTAATGCCTTTCGTGGTGAAGAGTCGTGCAGATGAGAGTGGGGCTCAGTAATGTCACTAGATCTTTTTTGCCTTTCCCGTCACGCACGGTTAGCGACAAGTTAGTGAAGCCTAGATCCTGCACCCTGAGTCGTAAACACTCATTGACTCTAAGTCCTGATCCATAAAGTAAAGAAAATATCGTGTGATTCACACCTGATAGATGCGAGAGAATCAGTTGCACTTCGTTGGCCGTTAGCACGTTTGGTAGCTTGCGTGTTTTTTTGGCATAGGTAAAACCTAAATCTCCCAGTGGTGTTTGTAAAAACTGCTTGTAGAGATATACAATCGCGTTGATAGCGGCTTTTTGAGTGTTGATTGCTACGTATTGCTCGTTGGCAAGATAAGAAAGAAAAGCCGTTACTTCATTTTCTTTCATATCTTTTGGATGTTTTAGTTTGTTGAAGCGGATGAAGTATTTAATCCAATATAAGTAAACTTTTTCTGTTTTGAGACTGTATCCCCGCATTCGAATATGTCGTCGAATTTCTTCTAGAAATTTGCTAGCCATCTCCAATCTCCTTTTGCTTTATATTTACACAGCTTATTCGAGTTGAATTCGGGTTGAGTATGAAAAATGGTTTGTTTTGCCGAGAGTCTAGTCTCATTTTGTCGATAGTAAATTTAATAAGCTATTGTTATTAAAGGAGTAATGCTATTCTTATCTAAGATGACGCGCACTGTTAAAACAGTGATAATACGCACGCTCGTTTTTATGTAAAGGCAGAATGCGAAATATGAAGTATACCCACAATATTTCAATTATTTGTGATAACTTGAATGAAAGTTAGGTAAGCAGAAAAACGAGCTAGCCTGTTATTAACAATGTTATACGTTCCGGTTAATTCAGAGAAAAAATATGCGTATTGAAATACCAACAACAAAATCTCTATATATTGAAATGTATTTCGGAGAAACTAAGTTGAGCTCTGGTACTGCGACGTTAATATCTAAAGATAGAAGCTCCCACCTAACTCTTGTGACTAATCGCCACAATGTAACTGGGCGACATCAAGAAACGGGCGATTGTTTGAGCAAATATGCCGCTGTTCCGGATGCAATTGTCATTCATTTTCACAAAAACATTGAAAATGAAGAAGTTGGTCACAACTGGCTTCAGGTTCGGCTGCCGCTATATCGTGATGATGGTTCTCCATTTTGGATTGAGCATCCTAGGTTAGGAGACAAGGCTGATATTGTTGCACTGAATTTGAATTGGGGAAATGATGTTCACAAGTACCCATATTATCTTGAGACGGAATTGGATAGTGCCAACATGGTTTTATCCCCAGCTGAGACAGTAAGCGTT
The DNA here is from genome assembly GCF_000496695.1 of Vibrio halioticoli NBRC 102217. Lineage (GTDB taxonomy): Bacteria > Pseudomonadota > Gammaproteobacteria > Enterobacterales > Vibrionaceae > Vibrio > Vibrio halioticoli. Next base: position 20,288 of record NZ_BAUJ01000074.1, on the reverse strand, counting down.
ATTGGCTTTCCATTCGGGTTAACTTCATATGGTAAATTGCCCATATGGGCAACAGGATTTCTAGCGCAAGAGCTTAGCCTAATTGATAAAGATAACCCTGTATTCCTAATTGACTGTAGAACACGTCAAGGACAATCAGGTTCACCTGTTATTGCATTTAGAGCTTCAACTTATCGTACGATAGATAGTGAAGGGCAAGAGGTTACAAAGTTGTCAGGTACAAAAGTGTGGGAGTTTCTAGGAATCTATTCTGGTCGTGTTAACTTGCAATCAGATCTAGGTATAGTTTGGCATGTATCAGCACTTCATGAGTTGCTACAAGCAGCTGAAGATGATTATGTATCAAGAAAAGAAGCACCAAATAGCTCGGAGAAAGAAAACGTATAACAAAGCGTTTAAAACATTCCCAACGCATGCAAGCCATTGCGCTTTCGTGGTGCTAAGAAGGATAGCTATGCTTTCCTTTATTACAGAAGTCTTTTTATGATTTCTGTAACTTGTGGTTGGTAGAGTCTGCCATCGATAAAGTCTTGGGAGTTAGCAACTTTAAGAACTTTAGGTATGAATACTTATCGCACTTGACAGTATCGCACCGAACACTATGATACTGTTCGGTGCGATACTGTTAACCTATAAACCAAACCTTTTGTCACTCCTCTGCCCTGCCAGAACATCCTTCTTAAAAAAGTGAAGCTTCTGAAATGCCTTCTGACCAGATTTTTGTTCCATAAAAAAGCCTCTCACCTGTTCATACAAACAGTGGTTAGGGCTTGTTATAAGAATACGTTAGCGATTCAGCACCACAAAAGCGCAATGGCTTGCAACGCATGGCATTTTTCATTTCATCGTTGGGTTTTGTGTTTAAGGTGGTATGGTCAGGTTCGGTGGTGGCGTTGCTCACTACTTAACGCGGCTACATGGATTCCCCCGGTTGTCAAACATCCGCTAAACTTCTGTTGATGGGTTTTGGACTGCCGCTCTACATTCGGCCTACTTATCGACAATTCGCATATGTCGTGGCCCTGATGACTTTGCGCGACTGCGGTGCCTTATTCGTTAGATGACATCTAGTGTGTCCGCCGCATTAACAGGCTCTCCGCAAGTGGTCTTAACCTATCTCCATCATTTGCGTCTGCAATGACCCGGTGGGTTTAACTCTTTATGCTGCTTAAGTTTCTATTTAAGCAGCATAGTTTTCATATTCTGTTTGATTGTGTAAAAGAGACCATATAATTCTTGCGTTCTTCGCGGCAAGAGCCACTATCGCTCGGTTCATTCCTCTTCGTTCTAGAACGCCTCGACACCACTGACTTAACTTATCTTGCTTGTCGCCAAGGTTAGCAATGACGGTCCTAGCCCCATGAACTAATAATGTTCGTAAGTATTTGTCGCCGTGTTTGGTTATCCGACCTAACCGAGGTTTTCCTCCCGTCGAATATTGCTTTGGTACTAAGCCTAGCCAAGCTGAAAAATCACGACTTTTATCAAATTGAGAACCATTACCTATCGAAGCGAGTATTGCAGTAGCGGTTTGTGGTCCAATACCTCGAACTTTCATCACTCGTTGAACATTAACGCTGACCTTAGCAAACGAGTCAAAGACTTGCTCAGTATCGGCGATACGTTGATTCAATTCTCCAAGGTGGTGATAAGCCTCGGCAATAACTGTTCTTGCGAGGTGTGGCAGTTCATTTTCTGCGTCTTCAAGCATTAAGGGAACGTGTTTCATTAACGAAGAGCGGCCAACAGGAATGATCAACCCGAATTCAGAGAGTAAGGCACGCATGCGATTCATAAGAGCGGTGCGCTCACGAACCCAATGCTCTCTCATTCTATGTACCGATAAGATGGCTTGTTGCTCAGGGGATTTTACAGGCACAAAGCGAGTTGATGATCGCTGAACAGCTTCGCATATGGCAACAGCATCATTAAGGTCGTTCTTTCCCTTAGTTCGATAAGGAATGACGTATTTTACGGCCATAATACGGGCGTCGTGACCCAGTTTATTGAGTGTTCTCGCCCAATAATGTGCACCACCACACGCTTCAACACCTATACGCATGAGTGGCATATTTGCTATTGTAGTCAGTAGTTTAGAACGGGTTACAGACTTATGAAGAATGACTTTACCATTTTGGTCTACAGCATGAAGACTAAAGTGGTTTTTAGCTAGGTCGATACCGCAAAAATAAGAATAATCAGACATGGTGCCTCCGATGCATTTAAGTACCACATAAGTGTGGCAGATTTTCGGTAGGGGGAATCCATGTCATTCGTTAGTTTACTAATTAGCAGTACCAAATCTTACAATTAAGATTTGGTACTGCTAGATTATAACAGCTTGATTATTCCCTTGAGGCTATGATTATTTTCATTTCTTCGAGTAGTTTAGCTGCTTGAATGTTGATTAAATCGTTAGCCCAATCTTCTTTCATTTTTACATTTTTTGCGGCTTTAAAATACTTGTTCTGATGTTCTACAATGTCTTGCAAAGCTTTGATTAGGTCAGGAATAATAGCACGTTTACTGTAGTATTCTTCTGCGGACTCAATTGCTTTCTCTGGAATAGACCCCCAGGCACGATACATCGCCAAAATGTCAAAGATATCTTTATACGGTTCTTGGAGTTTTCTATCACTATTAGCAAGGAGTTTTGTGTAGAAACATGATTGTTTATCCAAAAAAGGCACAGCAAACTTCTCTTTGTCATATTCAAATGACAGGTCATAGTCAGCAAAGCTGACAAACTCTAACTTTATGTTTTCGCTGGCATGCTTGATTACTGTTCTTACTGCATCGCGATCAGAACGTATCTCTCTAACATATTCAAACTCGGTGTTTACTAACTGATTTAGTTGAGTGTTATCTACACTTCCTCTAACTGAGCGATATGAGCTTTTGTTTGGACAAAGGAAGTCTATGTCGACTGACTCCCGATATTCATCTAACTCGAGTGCTATTCTGGTGCCGCCACCAAAGATGATGTTGTTAGTACAAAAAAAATCAGCGTCAAAATTATTTAACGCTGATTCAATGATTTGGTGGTGTTGTAGTTTGTATTTAGACATATCAGTGTGTAGCAGGCATAAAGTAGCCATTGCCAAATTCTTTAGTAAGCAAGTGAATTAATTTTTTTTCTTTAAGTGTAAGCTTTGCTTGATCCACATAACCCCAACGTTTTTCATATAGTTCGAACGCAGTTTTAGGAGCTATGAATTTCTTGTGCATATCCCAAAGAAGTAGATTTAGTTCATGATAATGAGTTCTATTAATATTTCCCATAAATACTCCAATCATACCCGCCATATGAAAATCTAAAGTTGTTACCATAAGTGTAGTTTGCTTCTACCGCAGTTTCTTCGTAAAAGGAAGAGACTTCACTCTGGTAGTGTGGTGCAGGCACCACACTACCAGAGTGAAGTGCATAATGCAAAATTTAGACTATTCATATCAAGAGGATACCGAAACAAGATACTCTTGTATATAGTTGTTGTTTATTCTAACACTTCTCTCTCGAACATGGTAAGCATAGCTTACCATGTTCGAGAGAGAACCTGTCAAGCTTAAAGATCCGTTAAATATTTATTTGAGGATGGTGTGGGGTAAACTAACAAAAGACTATGGCGTCAATGATTATTTTTGGCTGTGTTTTTATCCCACATAGCGCCATCTCTCAGCATAGAGTTAAGGGTTACAACCATTTTTCGAACACACGCTATTATTGCAACTTTCTTTGGCTTTCCGGCAGGTACAAGTCGAGCATAAGTTGCTTTGAATACGGGGGTTACATTGCATGGCTGACATCATTGCCATATATAACACTGTGCGTACTTGTGCTCGACCGCCTTGGATCACGCGCTTACCTTTGTAACGTCCACTTTCACGTGTTATTGGAGCGACGCCAATCAGTGATGCAGCGGCAATGTTTCCTATTCCTGGGACGCTCTGTAATATCGTATTTTTTTGCCTGATACTCAGGACTATCTTCAATGAGCTTAACGAGCTTTTCTTCTAACTTGGTGATTTGATTTTTTATCGTGGTTAGCATTGGTTTGATAGTTGAATGGAGAGAAGCTGGAAGTATCTGTATTCGGTTCTTTTCCATAGTTTGCATAGATAACAATTGATTTCGGCGAATGACTAAGTCACTCATTAAGCGTATGTTTTTCGGTTTTATGACAGTAAGAGTTGGTTTGATTGCTTCTCCATAGTGAGCGATCAATTCTGCATCTAAACGGTCATTTTTGGCTCTGCGGCTAATAGCACCAGCGAATCGTTTTGAGTGCTTTCTTGATGCCCTTATCATTGTTCTCTACTGAGAAAAATAGGTCTAATGGCCTGATGTGGATATCTAATTGTGTTTTGCCGGTATCAACTCCAACGTTGATGCTTTGATTGATTTTAATATTCATAATAAGCTAACTCATGCTTGCGTAATACGGGTTCGAGACCCAGTCGACTATTCGAGGTTTATGCTTGGAGGTTTATGCTTGGAGTCCTATGTAGCGTTCATGTTTGTTATCGGTCTCTCGATAGAGGAGCCAGCATTTAAACGAACTGCTACATAGAAAGCTTTAGTTGCAGCTAAAGCTAGGGTCTCACATTACCCGATTGGAGTGCTTATTATCCATACAAGTATTTAAGAGTGATTCCCAACGCTTGGCATTTTTGCTGTCATCGTTGGGTTTTGTGTTTATGGCGTATAGCTTTAGTTTCGTGGTAGCGTTGCTCACACCTTAATGCGACATTACTTTCCCATACAGTAGCTAATTCGTTATATCCTAATTTAGTAATATAACTGACAAACTTTTGTCCAAAACCTTGTTAGAATTGATCAGACTTTATTGTGATCACCAAGGGATTCTGTCGTACTTTAATTACCAAGCGACTTTGTCATTACGTTAACTACCAAGGGAATCTGACGGAACTAAAATAGCTTATCTTTTAAAGCAATGGTTGAGCTTTAGAAGGGGCTAAGGATGTTCTATATGGATTCAAAATCCCAATTTACTGTCGATATCATCTGCAAAATCATCGATGGAAAAATCAGCATCAATAGTGCTACTACCTTGCTCAACAAGTCCCGTAGAACTGTTGAGCGTTATCTAAGTCGATATCGGAAAGAAGGCATTCGCTTCATCATTCATGGTAATCGAGGACGGCCTCCTGCCAATAAAATCCCTGATTCGCTCAAGAAAGAAGTTCAAAATCTCATACAAACCAAATACTTCGATTTTAACTTACAGCACCTCTCTGAACTTCTCATAAAAAATGAAGGTATCGTCATTAAGCGCGAAACTTTACGCTCTTGGGCACACGACATCCATCATGTTAAACGTGCAAAACGACGTCGAAGTCGAGTCAGAAAGTATCGAGAACGTATGGAGTTACCTGGGCTCATGCTTCAAATGGATGGGAGCCCACATCGTTGGTTTGGTGATGAGAAATCTTGTTTGATAGCCATGATTGATGATGCTACTAGTGACATTCATGCCCAGTTTTTCCCGTCTGAGACTACCGAAGGTTGTATGAAGGTGATGAAGACCTACATTGAGACACGAGGGATATTTAAGACGCTCTATGTCGATAGAGCGGGTATCTTCGGTGGTCCCAAACGGAGTAACTTCTCTCAGATGCAGCGAGCTTGTGAAGAGCTCGGTATTGAAATTATTTTCGCTAATTCACCACAAGGAAAAGGGCGCATTGAGCGTTCATTCGATACGTTCCAAGATAGGCTTGTACCTGAATTACGATTACACAAAATTATCGATATTGAGAGCGCAAATCGTTATCTGCAAGAAGAGTTTATACCCAATTATTGGAACACACATGTTCGAGTTCAGCCCAAAAGTTCACGGTCTGCTTTTAAGCGATTGCCCCTTAATTTAGATCTCAACAGCATCTGTATTCAGAAAGAATACCGAACGATACGGCGTGATCATACGTTCGGCTTTAACAATAAAAGGTATGTTATTGATTCACCTATCCGTTATTCCATTGAAAACCAGAAAATAGAAATCAGATGCCAATTTGATGGTACATTCTCTGCCTATTTTGGCCATCGTCGTCTCGATATAACGGAGCTCGTAGAGCCCCGTAAATGCAATGAATACGGAAAAGAAGTTCAGAGAAAAATAGAAGCGTTAGAGCTAGTTGAACAGTTGGGAAGTATATCCAAAGCCGCTCGTATCCTCGGCTGCTCTCGTCAATCCCTTTACACCTATCAGAAAATCATGGCAGAGGAAGGACCGATAGGTTTGAAGCGAATTAATAAGCCTCTCAAACGCAGTAAGAAGCGAATACCAGAGCATGCAGAAGACAAGATTGTCGAGCTGACGATTCAAAACCCTCACCTTACATTAATGCAACTGATGATTGAGTTAAAACAACACGACATCACAGTAAGTATTGGTACGATTAAAAACATCTGGAAGGAAGAAAATCTCAATACTAGAGAGCTTAGGATTAAAAAATCACAATCACTGAATATCGACGTGTAAGGCGAAAAGTACCAATCCTAACTAAACTATAAGAGCATGACAGAATCGGTTGGTACTTATCCCGTCAAGATCCCTCAGTAATGACAATTGATCAGACTTTATTGTCATTTCCACAGTCTTTCTGGAGGCAATGAGCCTCAAAAATGATCAAACTTTAGCTTTTTATAGCCTACGAACTGCGTTCAAAGGCGCGTTTCCGATCAAAGTCTATTGTTCTCCGACAATATTGTCAGATCGATGAATAGGAAGTATTAATTCAGAAAATTTATTAAGTGCGAGAATGTCATCACGTATTTGAAGCGCATTATCATTACTTGCTACGTCATCTGGCACGACTAAATACAGGTTCTTCGCAGCTTTAATAGTTAAGCTCGCAATAATTGAATGGTATTGCTCAAAAACCCAGTTATAGTTAATTTTTTTACCATGATTAAGTAATGTGATTAAGCCGTTATCTAGAAAGAACCGGCCTCCATGCTTCGTTGTGCGTAGCAGTTCAACCAAAAGGTGCGTCATTTTCTCAGTGTTCGTGTGACACAAAGAACTACCAACGGAACATCCCGCCGCTACAAAACCCAATTCACTAATATTCGCAACACCACTTCGGAAAAGAGTAGGTTCTCCCATGGTAGCCTGTGAGGTTTCCGCTTTAATAATGCGAGATAAGCAACCTCTCAGTTGTTCATCAGTACACAAACTTGTACGAGATACATAGCAAGACTTGAACTTCGATTTAAGATACTTCACAGAAAACATCCTATCGAAAGCAAAAAGGTAATCATTGGGTAACACTACCGACAGAATCACATTTTTAGAACTAACACTATTTAAGAGTTTTCTCGCATTACGCATATGAGTATCGCAATAGCTATCTACCTGATCACTTTTAAGAGGCATTTGAACATCATAATCTCGAAGAACATCAGTCGATGATATAAGTCCATATTTAGCACTAAGTATCAATAACTCAAACGTATCTTCTGGCTTTGTTAATTTAGATTTAAGCAACTTAAACATTGAGCCGATATAAAGATCGATAGCTCTGTGCGAACCCAACAGCTGTCTAGCACAACAAGGAATAATAAGTACATTTTTCATTTGATAGTACCGTATATGTATTACATATACGGTACAACGGTTTTTTACACTCCAAAGCGCATTGTAACGTGCTGATTTTAAAGTGGATAGCCAGCCATTAAGAAAAATCGACCATAAGCATATATTAATAACATATGCATAAGCCTATTGAACACAACAATTGAAGTGGTTGTTATTAAGTGACTTTAATCAGCAGCTTTTCCCGCTGAAAATAATGGAACTACATTTGATGATTTTGGCGATAAAACACTGACTCTGCTAGCCGCCAATTGTTCTCTTACAACAGCACTTCCATTCTCAACGAGCAAAAAAATCAAGCCGCCCAAAAGAATACCAGCGCAATAATTATTGCGGCCAATATGGTTGCCTCATTTCCATAGATGCAATTGCCTGCCAGAAGAGTATCGCAGAAGCGATAGTTAAAGACGGCGATGACTATTTGCTCGCTGTAAAAGGCAATCAAGAAAAGCTTTTTAAGGCCATAAAGTCAGAGTTAAAGAGCACTGATGGTAAGATGGTTAAGTCCAAAACCGAGACGAAACATGGTTGGGTAGAGGTGCGAGAATATCGAGTTTTGCCTGCACCAAAATCCAAGCCATTTTGTGATTGGCCTAGCATCAGATGCATCGGTGAAGCTATGAGTTTTAGGTACGATAAGTCAGGCATGGAGTACAGATACTATATAAGTTCTAGAGCATTGAGTGCGCAGGATTTTGCGATTGGTGTGAGAGAGTATTGGGGAATAGAAAATAGTCTTCACTGGGTGCTAGGCACAGCGTTTAGTGAGGATGCTTGTCAAATCTACCGTGATAATGCTGCCTAAGTACTTGCCGCTATTCGCCATATGGCAATTAATATGCTGCGGAATGAGACCACTAGAAAAGCGAGTATTCGAAGAAATACTAAAATGGCAGCGATGGAAATCGAGTATCTGGAGCAAATTTTTGTTGGAAATTTGAGCACCGATTAAAAGTCGAGCACTCATGCTCTCGCTCTGTCTTTGCCCCTTTCCGAGTTAGGGAGGCAGATGTAAACTAACTTATCTATGGACAAAAATTATTTTCATGCTGTGTGGCGTGTGAATTCTTTTTACCTTTCTAATTACTCAATTTATTCATATATTAGGATCGGACTAAGTTAGGAGCATTGTGAATAGTTGGTGATGTACTCACTATTCAAGAATTAGCGATCTATTTAAAACTCAAGGAAAAATTACATACCGATTACATAGCGAACTAAGACTCCAAAGCTTGAAAATCGATGAGAACTGGCGTTTTAAGCGTGTAGATACCGAACAATAGATTGAAGAGAAAAAGCAGTGGCAAAAATAGTACTTAGGACTGGCTCAAATGAGATAAAAGATATCCATGTTATTTTTCTACATGGATTAGGTGGAGACGCAAATGGCACCTGGCTTAAAAAGGGATCTAAAGATGAAGCTTGGCCAATTTGGTTAGCTGAAGATAATTTTGACCTAAATATATGGACAGTGGAATATGACGCTTCCAAGCTTAAATCTGATAGCTCCGGAATGGGCATACCAGATCTTGCTGTAAATATATTTGAGCACATATTAAAAGTCCCTGAATTAGCCGAAGGAGAAATAATATTTGTATGCCATAGTCTTGGAGGGTTAATCACAAAGCAGATACTTAGAATAGCTAATGACCAAACTAATAGAGTCGAAGTACAACAATTTTTGGGTAGAGTTTCTGGTGTAGCCTTTTTAGGGACACCTCACCTCGGCGCAGATATTGCGAATCATAGCGATAATATTTTTGCCAAAATCCTGTTGAGGTGTCTTACATTTCAACAACCTTCTATTGTTACAGCATCTTTAAGCAGAAATGATCCTAACTTAAGAGAACTGAATACTTGGTATCGAGATTGGTGTCAGCACAAGGAAATAAGACATCTTGTTCTAACAGAAACGGAAAAAATGTACGGTATTGTCACCATTGTTAAACCTGACAGTGCCGATCCAGGAATAACAGGTGTTAGACCTATCCCTATTTCAGTTAGTCATGAGAATATATGCAAGCCAAATGATAAAAATGACGAGATCTACACGCACATAAAAGGTTTTTTATCTCAAAAAAAAAGAGAATTTCATGATCTATGGATAAAGTCTAGGTTTTATAACGATACAAACTCATGGGAAGGATATAACAACTGGGCACATTGCCCCCATGGAACATCCGGTGAATATTTCGTTGATGAACAGATTAGATTGCTTGATTCATCTTCAAGTAATAATGAAGGACTTAAAGGTTTAGACGGCTTAAACCTTATTAGAAACAAGTTATTAGAAAGAAAGGCGTCTATTAGACTTGTTGGTTTATCTGGTGTTGGAAAAACTAGGTTTGTGCAAGCCTTATTTGATGAGCGCATTGGTGAAAACCCTTTGCCTCACAAGGCTGTTTTTTATACTGATATGGCAAATAGCCCAAAACCAACACCTCAAGCTTTAGCTGAAAAAATCGCTGGCGAAGGTAGAAAAGCAATTTTAATAATAGATAACTGTCCGCCTGACCTACATAGATCTCTTATAACCTTATGCTGCACTGAAACCAGCAACACCAATTTACTGACTGTCGAATATGATTTAAGAGAAGACCAACCTGAGCAAACTGAAGTATTCTCTTTAGAACCATCTTCAATCGAGCTTATAGAAAAAATACTTGACGCTAGATATCAGCATTTAGGTCAGCAAAACTCTAGAACAATTAGTAAGTTTTCATGTGGTAACTCAAGAATAGCTTTGGCTTTAGCTGAAACAATAGGTAAAGACGAAAACATTTCAAGTTTAAGGGATGAAGAACTATTTAAAAGGCTATTTTACCAACGTCATGCTAATGAAAAGTCACTCGAAACAGCCGCTCAATATCTTTCACTAGTTTATTCATTCCAAATTAACAGTGAGAATACTTATAGTGATGATATTACTTTTCTCAGTAATCTATCAGAAATTCCACCAAGAGATATTTATGAATCAGCTAAAGAGCTAAAGCGTAGAAATTTAGTTCAGCAACGAAGTAAATGGATGGCTGTTTTACCGCACCCAATTACGAATAGGTTAGCAAAGTATGCGTTAGAAAATATAAGTACAGGTGTTATTTCTGATAACTTTAATGAATCAACAGATGAACGCTTACTAAAATCCTTTTCAAGGAGATTAGGCTACTTACCAAAATGTGAAGAAGCCAAAATCATCGTTAATGCTTGGTTAAATGATAATGGGTTATTACATAAACTGTACGCCGAAGGAAAAAATGAACTTGCTTGGGTATTGCTCACCAATATAGCTCCTATTTCAACTAAAGAAGTTTTACTGCACATTGAAACTTTAGCTAAACAGTCTGAATTTTGTACACGAAAAAATAAGCAATTTACAGAAATAACAAGGCTTATCAGGTCTATTGCTTATGATGAACAATATTTTGATATATGTGCAAAATTGTTATGCCAATTCACACTATCAGAAGATAAAACTGAAAATAACAACTCTATCAAAGATATTTTAAAATCATTGTTTCAACTTTATTTATCTGGAACTCATGCAACCAAAGAGCAGCGTTTAGATGTTATAAAGAATTTAATTTCTACCGCTACCGAGCATAGTGTAGAACTAGCTTTCGAACTTTTAGACGCATCTCTTGAGGCTTGGCACTTTTCCTCAAGCCATAGCTTTGATTTTGGTGCGAACCCAAGAGATTTTGGTTACAGACCCAAAACCAACCAAGATATTACAGACTGGTATAAACTATTCATCGAATATATCACTAAATTAATAGCCGGTGATTCTCAAATTTCGTCATCCGCTAAGAAAGTACTCAGTAAAAACTTACGAAGCTTATGGCGAGTAAGTTCTCTCAGAGGTGCGATAGAGAAGGTATGTATAGAAATAAGTAAGTCCGGAATGTGGAGCGATGGCTTTGTCGCAATCCACTCAATATTGAAGTATGACTGTAGCTCTTCAAATGAAGATGAAATTCAAAGGTTAAAATCAATTTCTGAGCTACTATCACCAAGTTCTCTTCTCGACGATATAGATATGTATGTTCTAGCTAAACCGTGGAGACTTCATGCTCTAGACGAGGTCGATAATAATGGTAAAGTAATTGAGTGTGGGTATGAGAAAGGACAAAAATACTCTATTGAACTAGGTACCCAATTAGCAAACAGACCGCCAAAAGAGTTGGAAGATATTCTTTACAAACTACTATCATACTCAGAAATGAGCTCTAATTTATTTGCATTCGGCAAAGGTTACGCTGAAGGAGTAAAAAACAACTCTGAAGTATTAACTAGAGTAATTACCGCACTGGAGAATATTTCAGAAAAGGAAAGAAATCTTGATTTTCTATGTGGCCAAATATATTACTTATCAAAACACAATATCGCACTTACTAATCACTTCTTAGATAGCCTTCTAATTCATCCTACACTTAAAAAACACTTCATCAGAGTTCAACTTAGTTACCAGATTGACAAAGAAGCTATCGCCCGCATTATTCAAGCACTACAAGAAAATACATGTCTAATCAGTGAGTATCATGACCTTGCAGCCAGAGGAAGACTCGAACCAATACCTGATGAAAAATTATGCGAAATTTTGGGTTTGATTTGGCACAAAGAAGGAGGTCAGGAAGTTGCTATCAATATCTTATCTAGCCGTTTTCATAGACTAAAGCAAAATCAACACTATGTTATTTCAGAATTGCTTAAAGAGAAATCTGCATCACTTTTAGCATCCTTCGATTATTCAGAAGAAAGAGAACCTTCCGGTGGTAGTGATTATAGTTTAAGCCAAATAGCCAATGTCTGCTTTTCTTCTGGTACAAATGATGAGTATGCTTTAACTGTTCTAAAAGCTATTAAAGCGAAAATTTCGAATTATATTATCGGTAGATCTGATTTCCCAGAATTTATGTCCACAGTTATTCAATTACATCCTATTTTAGCCCTTGAAGTATTTATAGGTAAAAATAAAGAAGTAGAACCTCTGGTAATAAATGTAATAAAAGGTAGGCTTGATAAGAAAGCAAGTCCATTTTCGAAAGTTGATATAAAAAGTACGTTAGATTGGTGTAAATACAACGGTAGAAATAGCTATCCAGCTCTCGCATCAATTATTACACCTTACCAATCAAATGGAAAAACTGTTGAGTGGACACAATTAGCAGTCGAATTGTTACAAGCTTGTCCAGAACCAGATGTGGTTTTGGATAAATACTTATATAGCTTCAGTCCAAATGGGTGGACAGGTTCAAGGGCGAAGATACTTGAGTCTCGTTTACCTTTATTTCAACCATTAATAGATTCAACTAACGAGGATATATCAAAATGGGGTATCGTTAAAAAAGCCCAATGGGAAACATACATTGCTAGTGAATACGATAGAGAAGTAGAACGTGATTCAGAGAGCAATGAGAGGTTTGAGTGGTAGTTGATAGTTCATGTCCACCTTCAAGTTAGCTTAGTTTTGCCCCGAAGCCGTTTAGCGTAATTACGCTACACATTTTACGACTACCAATCGAAGTGAGTTTTTCTAATGCGTAGGAATAACTATGTCAGCCTTATGAGCTGGCTGTTTGTACAGTTTATTGGGTTTATCTGACTATAAAGCATGAGAATGGCTTGTTTTGTCGTTCGCTCAATCTTGTTTTGTCGGTAGGTGCTCTTTTAAGCTACTGTTAATAAAGGGGTTATCGTTTTCCTCATCTAAGATAACGAACATTGTTATAAAGAGATAACACGCACGCTCGTTTTGATACAAAGACAAATGCGAAATGTGATGTATATTCGTTATATTTCAGTAGCTTATGGTAATCTAAATGAAAGATAGGTAAGCAGGAAAACGAGCAGGCCTGTTATTAAGAATGTTATGTACTTTGGAGGTCAAATGGATTTATCCTCAAATTTCAGAATGTTGGCGCTGTACAATCAGCGAATGAATAAGCAAATACTTGGTGTTTGCCGTGGCTGTCTCATGAGCAGTAGCATCAGAACACCAACTCATTTTTCCCTACAATCATGGCTCACTGGAATCATATCTTGTTCGGTGACTTGATTATGTTACAACGCCTTGTTGCAAATGAGTTGGTATCAGTTGAAACTACAATTTTAGAGAAATTACCCGTATCAAAGTCAGTTTCTGACACGTTCGCCTCGAATCTAGACGAACTCTCTGAATTACGAGAACTTGTAGACTCAATCTACATTGAAATCACTAACCAGTTTACCGCTGATAGTTGTAATCAAGTACTCAGGTACACGACAACAGAAGGGTTGGTGATTGAACGAACTGTTGGTGAATTTTGCCAGCACATTTTCAATCATCAAACTCACCATAGAGGCCAACTAACCTGTTTGCTAAGTCAGTTTGGTTTAGACTTTGGCTGTACAGATCTGCCCATCATCGTGCCAGAGGGAGCGCGTACATAACAATAAATTTAAGCAGATTCGTAACGCTTGGCATTTTTGCTTTGAATTAGCTTAAGTGATTACAGCACAATGGTTTAGGTGGGTGGTGCGTTACTCACTACTTAATTTGGCGTTGATAAGGTTCGAAGATAAAAGAAATTTGCGTGGAAATCAGAGCAGGGAAGCTAAGCGATGTTGCAGCCATCACCGACATCTTTAACTTTTACATTGAGCATACTAACGCTCGTTTTGAAGAGCAGGCATTTACGCAAGAAAATCGTCTAAATTGGTTATCTCAATTCTCATGTAATAGTAAGCATCAACTTTTCGTTGCTATCGACTGTGGGGAGTTGCTAGGTTTCGCATGTTCCCAGCCTTATAGAAACATTTCGGCATTTGAGGATACAGCCGAAGTTACCGTGTACCTTGCTTCAACAGCAAAAGGTAAAGGTGTTGGTTCAAGACTATATTCTAAGCTGTTCTCATCAATTTCTGGTTACGGAGTCCACAGGGTGTTGTCAGGTATCGCATTACCTAATGATGCTTCAGTTGCCTTACACAAACATTTTGGTTTTAGAGAAATTGGCGTATTCAATGAATATGCTAAGAAAAATGGTGTGTACGTTAGTTCGATTTGGTTGGAAAAGGCGCTTAACTAATTGATATGGTTGAGTTACTCACTAATTCCCTTGCTTTTTATATAGTTTTAACTAGAAAGAGGCGATTACGATAGTGCAGCTCTTTCTTCAGGTTGTGCTACGGCTACCTCAACTACCGCCAATACCCCCTAAGACGTAACCCACAAAAACCTAAATAGTGCCTTCTAGTTAAGAACACCATTGCCGTTTCTTTTATGGGCTTTGCGCCAATCAAATATCTAATAAAGATCAGCATCCCTAAAGCTGAAATCAGTAAAGTGACTATGTACAGGTAATTCAAAGTTAACACGGTCCTTATTTGTGTGACTGTACATAAGAATAGTTGTTACCTGCGTAGTACGTTGAAAACCACAGCTCGACATCATACCTCCAGTCTATAAACATCCCGAAATCTCTTTATTTTACTGGGATTTTGGAAATAAAAAACCAGTGTTACCATTTAACTAGAAGCACATTGGGCACGGCTTAGTGACAGGTCAAGGCGACTACTGATTGCTTGTTCAAGATAGCGAGAAGAAGACTGTATCATGTTATTGCAACGAATCATTTTGGCATTTAAAAATGACCAACCGATCCACTTAAGAGTAATGACAATTGAAGCAATTACTGAACTAGCTGAATAAACGACTGAGGAGGCTATATGAAATTTCTGATTAAGAATGATTTACAAAAATTGATTGACGATAATGTATTTATTGTATTGTTATTCGCGGCAATGATTTGTGTACTTTCGGCATCATTCTTTAAGGAGCCTGTAACATACTGGATTACCATTGTGGCATCTAGCTTAGTTACCTAGCTTAAAACGGCAAATACCATTTCGTAACGAAAATTTTGGAAATGTCTATAGCAATAGTACTCTAAAAGGAGATAGTTCTACTGTAATGAATACCATTGACACCAAAAATCAGTAAAGTAACACCGCAATTATGTAAATAATGACCGAGATCTAGTAAAGTAATACCAATATTGTGTTATGTTTAAAAAGATCTTGTCGTCTTGTTAGTATGGAACGCTCATTATGAATTCTAAAAATGCCTATCCTGTTGTAAGTGATAAACTCCCGCTTCACATCAAAAAAGGCCACCAATTAGTTTTCAGTCGACAAGATCTATCGAGCAGAGAAGCCGACCTCTTTGCCCTAATGATTGCCAATATGGGTGCGGCAGACTGGGATGGAAACCAAACTCCATACTATGAATTTACCTCTCATAACCTCACTGGCTGGTTAAATATTGAATCTAAGCATGTCGGTACACTATTAAGCCCTGTAGCTGAGCGTTTATCTACCCGTAAAATAGGGATTGAGAGCAAAGATCACAAAGGAGATCTAGAATTTCAATACCAACCCCTTTTTAAACGAATTTCTTATAAAAATGGGGTCCTCACCATGGTTCCTAATGATCTTCTTCGAACAGAATATATTGCCTATAATCAAGGCTTTGCACTCATCAATACTAAAAATTTCCTCGAACTAAAGCGAGAATATTCAAAGCGACTGTACGAACTGCTTAGTCGATTTAAAGACCAAGGAACACATATTGGTAAGCGCTCTCTAGTCGAACTAAAAGGCTTGTTTGGTTTACTGGATGAAAAAGGAAAACTACGTTCTGATAAAACCTCTTTTGCAAATAATGGCGTATTTCTGCAACGCTGTATTCGTGAAAGTATCCACGAATTAATGGCTAACCCCAGCACTAACAAAGAATTAGTCTTCTACGAAGGTCCGAGTGGCAATCTTGGCTATGAACCATTCAAACATGGCCGTAGCATTGCGGCTATTGAGTTCAAAGTACGCTGGGTAAAGAAAGGAGCAGTGCAAGAGCTCAATGATGCTGATGCGATGGCGACAATTAAAAAACTTGAAAATAAGCGATTAAGCCAAAGGCAAGAATTAGAGACTAAAGAGCTCTACCTTTTGAAATCGGCATATGAACATTTCGGTAGGCTCGAACGTGTAGCTAGCATTGAAGCCACACTAGAAAAACGTAATAAAGAGACCACTGAACCTCAGCAAGTAACCCAAGAAGTTGATGATTTCTTTAAGAAAATAGAAGAATTAGAATCACAATTTCCTGATTCAGACTATTAAGAGCCAATCTAATAACCATAGCCAAACCGTATATCATTAACACCATAATTCTGATCACAACACCAGAATATGGTATTCAACACGCCAATAACACCAGTTTTTAGATCATAAACACCAAATTTCAGATCTCAACACCAGATTTGTGATCAATTAAAGTGACTAAAGTCGAGTCAATACACCACAATTTAGTATTACTAAACATTGAATACCTTTTAAATACCCATCTTAATTCTGATCAGTAGTCAAAACACCAGAATTGTGTAATGCAAATCACCTAACACCAAAATATAGATCTTCACACCAGAATATTGTTGTTTATAACATAAAAAGACCAGTTTTTAGATCATTACGACCAGAATAATGTAATTCAAATGCAATTGAGCACCACAATATAGATCAGTTCAAAAAATATTAACGAAAAGAAAGCAACTTATTCACAGAAATTACTTCCATAAAGCGGAGTGCCTTATCATAAAAGGCACAAGCACCAGAATTTCGTTATCAAACACCAGATTTATGATCATATAGAGCAAAAGAACTTTTACTGGAAACTATCAATGATGTCATAACGTACTGATAGCTCACAAGACGATTGAACAAAGACCATAAAATAACGAATGAGGTGCTCATCTAGACTGTAGCACCAGAATTAAGTATTCTAATCAAATGTAGCTTAAAAAGCGTTCATTTAATGGTGAAAATGCATACAAAACAAACAGTTATGACACCATATATCTGATCAGATAAACCAAACTAGTGATCTCAAATGCCAACATAACGATCAATTTGGCCGTTCTACAGATCAATGACACCGCCCAAACGATCACTAGATCCACAAAGCTGATCATCAAGACCAACTCTCTGATCAGGAATTACTATTTTTATTATTATTATCAACACCTTACATCTACCCATAGATCTTATAGTGTACATAGATAATATAGTTAAAATAGATTAAATAGAAACTTATAGCACTTGTGGACAAGTGGAAAACTGAAGTTTTCTTACATTGACCACAAGCGACATAATTTTTTCTTTCTTTGTTAAACATAAAAGTTTTTCCAGTTTAATACATAATGATACTTTCAATTGAGTGTTTTACATATAATGATGTTTTTTTATAATTATATGTAAAAAAAACCTTTATTAGTCAAAGTTTTCTGCTATCGTAAAAGCATACGATATTAAGGAAACATTATGTCCATTGCAGATCGCCTAGAAGCTATTGGTCTAAAAATGCAGGAAGAACAGTCAAACCTGCGAGAAGCACTTAAAGAACGCAGCTTAATGCATGTTTCAGATGATGAAATAGAAGGAATGGATCGCCGAATCTACAATCATTGTTTAAACAAGACTCAGTTACGAACCATTGTTGGAGGTTCACGACCAACCTTTAATAAACTCATTGATCGTGCTGTAGCTGAAGGGATTATCTCACAGCCTATTGAACAAAACCGATCACATCTATTTACGCGCCAACATTGCAATGACTTAATTGATTTCTTAGGTATGTCGCGCTATTCAGACAATTTTGATCCTATTGCGGTTTTATTTCAAAACCACAAAGGTGGGACAGGCAAAAGTACTACAGCTATTACATTAGCCGAAGCAACAGCTCTAGATTTAGACACAAATGCCAATGTACTGTTAATCGATTTAGATCCACAAGGAAGTTCATCAAAAGACCTTATCCAAACGGCTGATGATGATGACTTATTTTTAACCATGGCGGATCTATTATGCTGTGATTATGAAGATGGTGATGTGACTGAGCTTCTCAATAATGGCCTTGAGTATAAAGAAATTGTCATGGCAACACCGTTTTCGACACACTTGCCAAATTTAGATGTGATCAGTGCATTTCCTTCGGATGAAAAATTTAGTGACTATTACTTTACGTTACCCGAGGACAGTAAAGAATCTTTGTTGTCGAAATTCTCTAAAGAAGTTCTGCCTCTTTTAAAAGAAAAATACGACATCATTATCATTGATATGCCGCCACAAGATTCTCCTATAACCTGGTCAGCAAACGAAGCGGCTGATTGTCTGTTTATCCCTATAACTCCGCACACTTACGACTATGCAAGTACCACCAATTATATGCTTAGTTTAAGTACTCGCCTTAAACAATTACCAAGAAAAGGTGACCAAATTAAGTGGGCTAAAGTGATGGTTGTTAATTACAACGCTAAAAATCTACCTGAGAAACAAATCGTAGATAAATTGCTAAGAGCCGTTGGCTCAAATATGTTCACATCGCACATAGCTCATAGCACCGCTTTTATTGCTGCTACAGAAGCGGGTCGTGGAGTACTTGATGTTGCTAAATCTGAAGAGCTTTGCTCTAAAGGGCAATATGAATTAGCGGTAGATTCAATCAAAGCGGCTTACAGTCAATTTATTAGTGAAATCAAGTCAGTGAGTGGCAAATAATGAATATCAGCAGAACGACAACATCTAAAAAAGCCTATCTTGGACAAAAATCCAACTCTCAATCTGGACTAAAAGGGCTACTAAAAGGTAATGGACCGACTAAAGTTTTTGATTTTCCTAATGGATCTAAAGTAGAAGCAAAGCGAATTATTGTTCCTGCAGCAGACGTAGAAACAAAAACAACTAAACACCCCAAAAACCTTCGTTCAACGAAAGGACTTTCTCTTGATGCTGTACGAGATATTTACGAATCAATTGAAAAAGGTGGAGTTAACCTTGAAGGTATCGCCATCCAATGTGAGGAAACGGGTCAGTATTTATTGCTAGACAGCTCCCGTAGACGTTTTTGTTGTATTCATGCCAAGAAAGATCTACCTCTATGGGTGCTACCTACACTAAGTGATTATCAAATAGATAGCTTGATCACAGATGCTCAGAAATCTAAAAAATGGTCTTGGCGCGAAGAAGGACTAGAATATATTCGCATTCGTGATTCAAAAGGTTTTGGAACTATTGAAGAACTTGCAGAGCATCTTGGTCGTGGGCGTGAGACAGTGCGAAAGCGCGTGCAAGCCGGTGAGATTACACCTGTTCTTATTGATTGTTTCCCAGACTCAGAAGGTATCCCATCAACGTTTTATCCAGCTCTCGCTAAAATAGAACGTACACTTAAAAAAAGTGGTGATGACATAGAGTTAGTTGTTGATTTTTTGGCTCTTGATGATTTAGATAAAAATGGTGCTGTAGAAGTACGTCAGAGAGCTATCCTAGAGGCACTTAAAGAAAAAGCGACCCCTAGGTCAGATAAATCTAATGCATGGGAAAAGCAGCCGTTAGTGGTGCTAGGAAAAGGCAGTTCAGCAACGATTGCAACCAGTTCAGATGGCAGAAGCACTAAATTTGAATTTAGTCGAGTAAACCCAGAAAAAATGGAAGCGATAACAAAATTCATTAAAGAAACTTTATCCAGTTAACCCATTTCAGTAGATCATTTTAAGCCTTGCATGTTGATGTGAGGCTTTTATTTTTCTGGTTTGAATGAGCATTATATCGCTTCGCACTTACAATTGTTTTTGTCCC
>NZ_BAUJ01000075.1 GCF_000496695.1 Vibrio halioticoli NBRC 102217 | reverse complement strand
TTTATGTCAATCCAATTTAAAAATGTCCCTCTATTTTTCTAATTAGAAATGTCACTTTTTAAAGATTGACTATTCTTTGGTATTGGAGGATTTGAATAACTCAGGATTGGTTAGAACTGGATTAATAGCCCTGAGTTGTTCTTTTAAAGCTCGTTGTTGGGCTTTTCGTCTTGGTGATTTTTTACTTCTACTGCGTTTTTGTTGTTCATCAAAGTCATCTTGTTTTTGCTTAGCAAACTTCAGTACATTGCCTAAACGTTTATTATCGACTATTTGAGCTTGATTTACATTTTCTAACTTATCGAAGATTTTGAAGTTAAGCTTTTTGTAGCCATAACAAATGGCAATATGTCCATCTGGATAGTCGAGTACTTTCACTGTTTCATGAACCAATCGAGCGTTTTCTTCAGTGTTTTCAATTAGGTAAACAACCTTGTCATACTGGAATGTCAGTGCATTTGAGAGCTTTCTTGTTTCTTGCCAACTAAAGATATCATCAAGTTCTTCAGAAGATTCGCGAACCTTACGGTGCATGTCTTTTGGGTAGTTTGCAGGCTTACTAAAACGGAAGTTAAAGTCGTCAATAAAGTAGGGCAACCATGTATTAGCTTCCTCAATGGTATTAATACCTTGTAGTCTCATTTCCTTAACTAAACGATCTTGAAGCGTCAAATTAGCTCGCTCAACACGGCCTTTAGCTTGAGAGCTATTAGCACATATTAACTCAATGCCAAGCTCTCTAAGAATACGGCCATATTGCGTTTCACCAACACGTTTATGTTTTTCTTGATTTACACGAAATATCGAGTGTTTATCGCTGTAGAACGCAACTGGTTTTCCGTGTTCATTCAGGTATTCACGAGTCGCAAGCATATAGTCAAATGCAGACTCAGTTTCACTGAAACGAAGGTTCATTAGGCGACCAGTGGCATCGTCAATAAACACCAGAAGACAACACTTATCACTGCGTCCTTCAAACCAGTCATGGTGAGAGCCATCAATTTGAATTAGTTCACCAAGGCAATCTCGACGATAACGTGGTTGGTAAACTCGGGGCTTACGTTGAGAATGAGGGATCCAGAGGCCATCAGCTATCATCCATTGCCGTAAAGTTTCAACAGATACTCGGAGGTTATGGATTTCAGATAATTTTTCATGAGCCAACGAAGGACCAAAATCAGGATAATACTGAGTAATAGTATCTAAAATATAACTTCGATAATCCGATGGGAGTTTATTATTGCTGGGTTTACCTCGTGACTTATGAGACAAACCGGCTGCGCCATATTGGCGTAGCCGATTCATCAGACGTTGAACTTGTCTAACACTAAGATTTAAAAGTTCAGCCGCATCAATACGGCGGAGTCGGCGTTCACATACATCTTGAATTACTTTAAGACGATCGATTTCATTATCACTCATAGCTATCAACATTCCTAAGCCTCCAAAACTAAGTCAGATATTAAAACGATAGTTCAAGACTCAGTTATAGTGACATTTTAACTTTGATAAAAAGTGACATTACAACTTTGGACTTACAC
>NZ_BAUJ01000076.1 GCF_000496695.1 Vibrio halioticoli NBRC 102217 | reverse complement strand
ATAGATACGCTTGAGTGGTTTAGCTTGATAGGCCTTTCGACTCAATTGATGCACGGCTTTCATGCGACGTGTGTCTGTGTTCCAAATGACACCGTCTATTCCAGACGTTTTACTGCCTTTGTTTTGCGATACTCGTTTAACAGCAAGAAGCTTTGCTGAACGAGAGTGAGTCAGTATCCATTGCAATGCTTTCGCTTTGCCATGTTTACCTTCTCTCGTTGCCTTTGCGATACGCATCTGAAGCTTTAATACATGCGCCTCAACAGATTTCCAGTCAATTGACTGCCATTGAGCGCTGTCAGGAGCGGCACTAATCTCTTTTGAGATCATCATTTGCATTTCTCCTTGAATAAAGTTCTTCAAATTCTCTCACAACGGGAGACCAGTCAGAAGTGGGCTCACTTTCGTGACCAGACACAAGCCTGTATCTACATCGTTACAATGTAGCCTTCGCTTTCTCCGACCTCCTATACCTGCATTACTATCGGCCACAAAGGCTTTCCCAGAGGGAGTGATACAGGCTTACCGTGTTCCGTATGTCGCGCAGTGTCAGGGTAGATGCCCGCTATGGTGCGGAGAGTTCAATGATCACGAAAGAGCATGGGGCAATCTCTTTCCGACTCTCATGCCTTTTGGCCACAGCGTGTTAACCACTTTCGCTGTTTCATCGTATAACGCACCTTACGCGGATTCACTTATGTTCATCATGCTGACTACCTAGCACTCACCCGATTTGTGGTTATCAGGAGGATCGTCCTCTCACGATTTCGATCCCGATTGGTCTATGACCAACCTTCGTTACATTGTTAGGCTCGCTACTTTATTCAGAGCCCTAGGTTCATCTGGTGATACAGATGGTTCACACATTAAGCGGTGAACAGCGCTTCATACGACTTCACGTCGCACGCCCCAAAACGAGTTACGATAATCAAATAGGCTTCTCCACTATTCAATTTCTATGGGTAACTTTAGCTTGTCCAAAAATGTGACAGAACGACTTTTTGAAATTAGGATATTGTCTTGAGGTTCTGTTTCAATGAAAGATACCATGATTTTTTACTCCTCAAAAAGTACACACCGTTAAGAAATTTGTAGTTTTTACTTGACTTGGGTGCAGGACACAACCTTTAGTATAGGAACTCAAGTTTTGATTGAGAGAGAAGAAACATGAGCTGCTGCAACAAGCCACCGAATGGCGGAACTGAAAATCCAAAGCTGTTATTACTAGCGACGGGTGGAATTTTCGTAGCAATTTTTCTGATCGCTTATTTCTTCGGTTAATTGTTTAAAGAGATGAGAATGAAAAAAGTACTTCTAATAGCGCTGTTAGTAAGTGGTGTGGCATCTGCCTCTGTGTTTACGACTGAAATGGTTGTGCACCATGGCGTGATGGACGGCACTAGCATGGAGCAGATGACAAAAGATCACCCGATGATGGCGAAGATGCATCAGCTGATGGGTGACAAGCCTTGTATTGAAGCAATGCAAGAGCAAGACAAAAAACTGTTCGACAAGAGTTTGGCTCTGTAATTGATGTGATTGGGAGCTACTTTTTTATCAACTATACTCAGATGTATTGACTAAAAAACATCTTACGTTTTTAATGTAACACTTGAGAACTTTAATTAATTCAATATGTATAAGCTTCAGAAAATAATGACAATTTTCTTAGCACTGATATTCAGCTTATCAGTGCCACTAGCTAATGCTGCCTCGTTCTCTAAAACGCACCCTCTGCAAGCCATGGAAGAAACCCGTCAGAATCACCATTCGCAGATGACAGATTGTGATTCAATTGCCGAGTTGCATCACGTGGTTTCTGACGCAGAACAATTAGCTATTGACTGCTTTGGTCAAGAGCATTGCGGGCATACGTGTTGTCAATCTACATGTGGTAATCCGTTATCCTTCAGTGGTTCTGAGGCGCGATATACGACACTCGTAACCAGTCTATCTCCAATCAATACCTATCAAAGCGAGCCACAAAGCGGAGTATCTAACTCTCTTTACAGGCCACCCATCGCTTAATTTCATTATCTAACACGGTATCGCATTTGATTATGCGATTCTTTTAATGCGTGTGCATTTAGTCACGCGCTGCAGTTAATGGAATTATCATGTTTACCAAACATTCAATAGCAGGCGCTCTGTTAGGCGTCTTGCTTGCCAGTACTTCGGCAAGTGCAAACAGTGAGCTAAATAGACTCATTGAACAAGCACTGGATGCCGACAAAAACCGGATGCAGTTCAGCGCTCAATCAAGAGCAATGCAAGAACAAGGCATCGCAAGTTCTACGCTTATGGACCCAAAACTAAAGTTTGGTGTGGGTGGTCTGCCGGTGGATAGCTTTCGCTTTGACGAAGACCCCATGACCAATATTTCGGTGGGTCTAATGCAGCAGTTCGAGCGTGGCTCGAGTCAGTCGCTCAAGCAGAAAAAGTCCAACCAACAAGCAGAAGGTGCCCAGTTTCAAATAAGGGGAAGGGAGCTAGAGGTTGCTAAAGCCATGACAACCTTATGGCTTGAGCTCGGTTATCTTCAGTTTATGCGAGAGAACCTTGAGGAAAAACGACAGCTTCAGGGGCAGTTATTGCGCTATATGGAGAGTAACTATTCTCTAGGAAATACGGACACTCAAGATCTGCTAGATGCTGAGCTTTCGCTAAGTAAGCTCGACGATAAGCTTCAGGCTAATGCGCAAAATCAACAGCGCATTCAGTATCAGTTGTCGGAGTGG
The DNA here is from genome assembly GCF_000496695.1 of Vibrio halioticoli NBRC 102217. Classification (GTDB taxonomy): domain Bacteria; phylum Pseudomonadota; class Gammaproteobacteria; order Enterobacterales; family Vibrionaceae; genus Vibrio; species Vibrio halioticoli. The sequence goes on along the minus strand of NZ_BAUJ01000076.1, from coordinate 14,922 downwards.
CTTGGCGACGAATGGCTGCAACAACAGCATCAATTACAGGCTGACAATAACCTCAACTGGCCTAATGTCGACAGTAAATTGTCTGGCTCCAAGGGAGTTAAGCACTACCCACTTTTGCAGGGGCATCCAATGGTGCAACTGTCTGAGACTCAGATTAAGACCAACCAGATTGAAGTCGAAATCAGCGAAGAAGCCTATGCGCCTCAGTTTGGTGTTGAAGTGATGTATGCCTATCGTCAGGCTGACAATATGCGTGGTGAGCCAGCATCAGACCTATTGAGTGCTTATGTCACGGTTGATATCCCTTTGTTTACGGGCAATCGACAAGATCGAGTGAGCAATGCCGCGCAGCACAAACTCGGTGCGTCAAGGTTACAAAAAGACCTGTTACTTCAACAGCTCAACGCCAGACTTAACACCCTAATCGTTGAAAAAGAAAACTTTGAGCAACGTATCGAGCGCTACGAGGGAGTGCTTTTACCTCGCTCCAAAGAGCGTGTCGAAGCGATAAATAGAGGGTATGACAACAATACCTTACCGTTTGAACAGGTGATCAAAGCTCAGGCCGAGGATCTCGCGTTGAATCTTGAATATCAACGCCTCGTTACTGATCTCAACCTCACCACCTCCGATATTGCTTACTTGATAAATGGTTACGGCTATCAAGTGAGCGCTCCAACGTATTCAACTGCTCAGTCTCAAGGGGCAAACTCTCAGGAGTCCAAATAATGAACAAGCCAACGTTAGCTATTTTATCTCTGATCATCGGCGGGGTGATCGGAGGAATTGCGGCTCCTTATATTACCCACATGCCTCATGGCAATGGTGTGAGTAAAGCAAGCTCAAGTAATGAGCCTTTGTACTGGGTCGCACCTATGGATCCTAACTACCAAAGGGATAAACCGGGTAAGTCTCCAATGGGTATGGACCTAATTCCCGTGTATGCGGAGGATTTATCTGGTGAGAATGATAAGCCAGGTACGGTTGAGATCGACCCTGCGGTAGAGAACAATCTGGGTGTGAAAACCACTCTGGTGGCAAAGCAGAAGCTAAGCCCACAGCTTGATACTGTAGGTTATGTGGGCTTTGATGAGAGCAGGTTGTGGCAAACCAACGTTAGAGTCAATGGCTGGGTTCAGCGTCTCAACGTTAATGTGATTGGGCAGAGGGTCAAAAAAGGCGAAGTGCTATTTACGATTTACTCGCCAGAGCTAGTAAAGGCTCAAGAAGAACTGCTTAACGCCTATAGAAGCAGCCGTAAGGGTTTGATTAAGGGTGCTACTGAGAGATTGCGGGCTCTGGGTATGGATTCGGGTCAAATCAATTACGTGAGAAAGCGCGGTACCGCAGTTCAGAATATGGCGGTTAAAGCACCTTCAGATGGCGTGGTTGCCAGTCTCAACATTCGTGAGGGCAGCTATGTGACCCCGGCAACAACAGCTATATCTGCTGGGCCTTTGGACAAGGTCTGGGTCGATGCGGAAGTGTTTGAACGCGAGTCACATTGGCTAAAACAGGGCACACCAACCCAAATGACGCTAGATGCACTACCGGGAGAAAACTGGCAAGGCGACGTCGACTATATCTACCCCATTCTTGACGCAAGCTCTCGAACCTTGAGGGTGAGACTGGTGTTTGATAACCCTGATCTGCGTTTAAAGCCGAATATGTTTGCCAACCTCACCATTCAACCAAGCAGTGATGAAGCATCCTTAGTCATCCCTCGTTCATCGGTCATTCGTTCAGGCGGTATGACCCGAGTGGTGCTGGCAGAGGGTAACGGAAAATATCGCTCTGGGCGCATTGAGTTAGGTCGTGAAGATGCACAGAACATCGAGGTTCTAAAAGGTTTGGAAGAGGGCGACAAGATAGTGACTTCCGCGCACTTTATGCTGGACTCTGAGTCGAGCATCAACGCGGACTTCTCTCGCATCAATGGTGTTGATGCCCCTGAACCAAGCGTTTGGAGCAAGGGTGAAATCACCGATGTGATGTTGGATCATGGAATGTTGACCATCAACCATGATCCTGTACCTGAGTGGGATTGGCCTAGCATGAATATGAACTTTAACCTTGCTGACGAGGTTGAGGTTACGCCTATGCAGGTCGGTCAGAGTATTGATTTCGAGATGCGAAAAGGCGCAGACGGTCAGTATGAGATTGTGGATTACAAACTTGGTGAGGTAGCGGCGGTATCTGAGGTATGGATGCAGGGCAAGATCACCATGTTGATAGCTGATTTTGGGATGATCACCCTTGAACATAAAGCCTCCGATGAACTTGGTTGGGAAGCCGGAGAAATGAACTTCACCGCTGAAGATTCGCTAGATTTGAGCGGTTACAGCGAAGGGCAACAAGTCGAGTTTCTCGTTCAACAGCAAGGCAATGATTACCTTCTTCTTCAACTAAAAGCGAAGGAGAATCAGCAGTGATTAATGCCATCATACGTTGGTCGATTCAAAACCGGTTTTTGGTTTTAGTATCGACGCTGTTCCTTACCTTAGCGGGTTTGTATAGCATCAAGAATACCCCTGTGGATGCCATCCCAGACCTATCAGATGTGCAGGTTATCATCAAAACCAGCTATCCAGGTCAGGCGCCACAAGTGGTTGAAGATCAGGTGACTTATCCGCTCACCACCGCCATGTTAGCTGTGCCGGGTGCAGAGACGGTGCGCGGCTACTCCTTCTTTGGTGACTCATACGTTTACATCATTTTTAACGATGATACCGATATGTATTGGGCCAGATCTCGAGTGCTTGAATACTTGAGTCAGGTTGCGCCGAACCTACCTGCTAACGCGAAGCCGACCCTAGGCCCGGATGCCACAGGAGTGGGCTGGATCTACTCCTATGTGCTGCAAGATAAAACGGGTCAGCATGACCTTGCTGAGCTTAGAAGCCTGCAAGATTGGTTCTTAAAGTTTGAGCTACAGACCGTAGAAGGTGTGTCTGAAATTGCCACTGTCGGTGGCATGGTGAAGCAGTATCAAATCCAGATAGACCCTGCCAAACTTCGCGCCTACGACTTAACCTTGCAGCAGGTAAACCAAGCTATTCAAGCTGGTAACCAAGAGACAGGGGCATCTGTCGTTGAGGTGGCCGAAGCGGAGCATATGGTTCGCACTACCGGTTATCTTTCCAGTATTGAAGATATTGAGTCGCTTCCGTTAAAGGTTAACGCACAAGGCACACCGTTACTTCTCGGTGATATTGCCGAAATTAACCTTGGTCCTCAAATGCGTCGTGGCATCTCCGAGTTTAATGGCGAAGGTGAAGCCGTTGGTGGCGTGGTGGTGATGCGCTTTGGTGAAAATGCGAGTGAAGTAATTGCACGTGTTAAACAAAAACTCGAGGAGCTCGAACACAGCTTGCCAGATGGCGTGGAGATAGTTCCTACCTATGACCGCTCAACCTTGATTAATACCGCGGTAGAAAACCTATGGCAGAAGCTCATCGAAGAGTTTGTGGTGGTGGCTATCGTGTGCGCCATCTTCCTATTCCATTTCCGCTCTTCTTTGGTGATTGCCCTAAGCTTGCCAGTGGGCATTTTGAGTGCCTTTGTGGTGATGCATTGGCAAGGCATTAATGCCAATATCATGTCTCTTGGTGGTATTGCGATTGCCATCGGCGCCATGGTGGATGGCGCGATAGTGATGATTGAGAACGTGCACAAGCATGTTGAGCGAACGCCACTAACAGATGAAAACCGTTGGCAGGTAATTGGTAAGGCTGCAGAAGAGGTGGGCGCGCCGCTCTTCTTCTCTTTGATGATCATTACCTTAAGCTTTGTGCCCGTGTTTGCTCTAGAGGGCCAAGAGGGCAAGATGTTCTCGCCGCTCGCTTTTACTAAAACCTACGCAATGGCGGCTGCGGCGGGTCTTGCTATCACCCTGGTTCCTGTGCTGATGGGCTACTTTGTGCGAGGAAAGATCCTTCCAGAGCATAAGAACCCAGTGAACCGAGGCTTGATTAGTCTGTATAAGCCACTCCTTAATCTCAGCCTTAATTATCCAAAGAGCACCATATTGGTCGCCATAGCTTTGATGGGTTCTGCATATTATCCACTCACCAAGGTAGGCAGTGAGTTTATTCCACCTTTGGATGAGGGGGACCTCATGTACATGCCAACGACCTATCCGGGTATCTCAATTGGTAAAGCACGAGAACTGCTACAACAAACCAACAAGCTCATTAGAACGGTTCCAGAGGTGGAATCGGTGTGGGGCAAGGTAGGAAGAGCTGAAACTGCTACTGATCCTGCGCCTCTGACCATGATTGAAACCACTATTCAGCTTAAACCTCGCTCTGAATGGCGGGAGGGGGTGACAACCGACTCTCTGCGTAAGGAGTTCGATGATTTAGTGAAGTTTCCTGGACTGACCAACGCTTGGGTAATGCCAATCAAGACCCGTATCGACATGCTGGCTACCGGTATTAAGACACCGATAGGGATCAAGGTTGCGGGTGCGGATCTGTCTGTGATTGAGCGGATCGGTGCCGATATAGAGCGCATTTTAACTGAGGTACCAGGCACTGCATCGGCCTATGCAGAGCGCGTAGCGGGTGGGCGATATGTCACCATAGATATCGATCGACCAAAAGCCGCGCGCTACGGGCTAAATATCCAACAAGTTCAGCAAGTTATCTCTACCGCTATCGGTGGCATGAACGTAGGAGAAACCGTTGAGGGATTAGAGCGCTATCCTATCAATGTGCGCTACCCACAGAAATATCGTGATTCGGTTGAGAATTTAAAAGTATTGCCCTTGGTGACCCCAAATGGGGCTCGTATTGCCCTAGGCGATGTGGCTGATATTCGTTATGAAGATGGCCCGCCAATGATCAAAACGGAGAATGCGAGACCAAATGGCTGGATCTTCGTGGATATCGAAGGTCGAGACTTAGGCTCTTACGTTGCTGATGCTCAAAAAGCAGTACGTGAACAACTTGACCTTCCTGCTGGTTATTCGTTGGCATGGTCAGGGCAGTATGAATATATGGAAAGAGCCAAAGAGCGCTTGACGGTAGTAGTACCGATTACCATAGCCATCATTATGTTGCTGCTCTATTTCAGCTTTAAGCGTGTCACCGAAGTGCTAGTGATCATGGCAACCTTGCCATTGGCCATGGTGGGTGGGATCTGGTTGATGTATGTGCTTAATTTTAACTTTTCTATTGCGGTGGGTGTCGGTTTTATTGCTCTTGCCGGGGTTGCAGTAGAGATAGGGGTGATCATGCTGGTGTATCTAAACCAAGCGTGGCATTACACCAAATTAGACGCGTTAGAAAATGACCGTCCGCTTTCAAAGAGTGATCTTTCTGCGTCCATTCGAGAAGGCGCTGGTCTTCGGGTACGTCCAGTAATGATGACGGTGAGTACCGTCATCATAGGTCTTATTCCAATTATGTACGGCGCTGGCACCGGCTCCGAGGTGATGCAACGTATCGCCGCTCCTATGATAGGCGGTATGACTTCTGCCTTGATATTAACCCTAGTAGTCCTTCCTGCAGTGTTTAAATTGCTGAAATCACGCGAAATTCAAAATTAAGGAATTATATTATGAAAAAACTAACTTTACTTATTGCGACTCTGTTATCGGTCAACGTGGCTATTGCGAGTAGCGAACATCACGATATGGACCATTCTAAGATGGATCACTCTACGATGGACCATAGCAAAATGGATCATTCGAAAATGGACCACTCGAATATGCATGGCTCTAGCAGTGTTGGTATGCCAGCTAAAGGTGCTAAGCCTGACAAGGTAGTGCATGTGATCTTGGCCGATGACATGAGTATTACTTTTAAGCGCGAAGTCACCATAGAAGCCGATGACGTAGTGCAATTTGTGGTGCTCAATACCGGCAAGATGGAGCATGAGTTCGTGATTGGCTCTAACGCTGAACATGCTGAGCACAGGGAAATGATGAAGACCATGAGTACTCACGACATGGAGAACTCTGTGGTGGTTGCCCCAGGCAAAGCAAAGCAGATCCTATGGCATTTTCAAGGAGATTCAGAGGTAGAACTAGCTTGCAATATACCGGGCCACTACGAGGCGGGAATGATAAAAAAACTTAATCTGTAGTTGATTAAAAGGGGTGATTTTTCACCCCTTTGTTCATTTCAGTGCTGAAGGAAACTTGTAAGCAAGTGATAATATGTAAAACGTTTCTGTCCAGAGACGTGTTTGTTGGGTTAGTGCCAACTTGTGATCACCGAGCGATTCTGTCGTATCTTAATTATCAAGGTAGCACTTTCAGCTGAAAGGCAATTGTCTATTTGAAAGACGGAGACCAGCTCTCAACGCCATTTGAAATTGGCTTAGTTCATAAGCTCAGCGAAATGTTCGGCCTTAGTTTACTATTACTACCTAGAATGGTTTGTCCGCAAGAAGTTATAATAGACTCCTTCTTATGCCTTGATTTAGAGTTTAAGATCTTTATGCTATATTCATCTCGCAAAAAGTCTCTTTTGTTTTAAAATATATCCACACCATGGCAGTATTCATTGGTATCCATGAGGTCATCACCCAAGCAGTAGCCTTACGTAGTCTGCTGATTTTACAAGCATTTATCTTCTCAAACACAAACGGGTTTCGGTGCTCGCTAGAAAGGCTTTTAACCTTCGATTCGATGCTGTAACTGCGTATCAAAACATTCCATCTGTCTGTGTTTAAGCCTGCCAGAGAAAGGTTGTTTCTCTGGTGTTTGGTATCTTCACACCCAAAGCTCAGAGTGAAGGTTCCATCTCCGTTTTTTACTGCGCTGTTGCTATTGATATAAGCATCGTCGTTAAATAGCATTCCGTCTTCGTTGTAGACGGTAGCCGACCAATAACCGCTATTATTCGGCGGTTTCATGGTTACCGTGCGGCACATAGATGCGTCAAAATCTTGAGAGTATTGGTACACTCTATCTTGGTATGGAGCGCCGCCCCACCCATACACAGAGCCAAACAATCTTTGTTCGCTACTAGTAGCATCTGCAGCGCCAAAAATGTGCTCAATATTCCTGAAGTTCTTTGGCGTTACTTCGTTTAGAACCTCTTGTCTCCACAGTTTCAAATGAACATCAGAACTATTGAACTCGGAATGAGAATAGGTTTTATAGGAGTCACTAGAACTGGCTTGAATTAGAAATTTATCTTGTAGATGATTCACATCATTTAACCCCTTCTTGTTCACTTGGGCTGGGTAGAAGATACGAACAAGGACAAAGCTATATTTAGTTGTTTGCGGGACATCAACCACGTTTGGCCCCTTAGTTAAACGGGTAAGGCGCTGGGTTTGATGGTTCTCATCGATGAACTGCACCGTGACATCACGGTTACCAAAATCGGGAAAAGCAATAGTGGCTCCACCTTCAGTATCAATCACTGCTGTTGAATAGATAGTATCGCGGTCCATACGCAGAAATAGCTGGTTATCCGAAGTTGGAGCTACGCGGAAATGTTGCCATGAATTCACGTTATGATCTGTTGAATTGTTGATTGTTTGTAAGAAGTAATGAGAAGTCTCGGCTCTTATAAAAAATCTTGGTTCAACGTCACTCTCTGCAAAAGAATAAACAGAAAAGGTAGAGCAGAAAGTTAATATTATTAGTGACTTAAATACTGTGAAATTTTGAAAATGCATGAAAGTAAACCAACCGTGAAAGACAACCCGCGTGCTCATTAATTGAGCAGAGGTTATTTTATTCATTACTGATTATGTTTCTAATGAGTTAATTCTATATTTGATATTCATGTAACACATACCACTTGATGATTTCAATACGTTATAATTATAGTGATAAGTAAGCACCTCTATTCCTAACCCTTATTGGTATTATTGTCGATAAAAGAATTAAGCTAGCCACATTTAGCTTGTCTGCTTCGTTACGATATCAGAAGTAATGTAAATATTGAGAGTGCTCTATGGATCGTAACTCGGAATTGTCCAAAAGCGAGCTAGCTTTTAGGGCTAGCTCATTGTGTTCACCAAGCGATTCTGTCGTAACTTAATTACCAAGCGACTTTGTCATTACGTTAACTACCGAGGGATTCTGACGGAATCGCACTAGTAACAAGCCGCCTATTGCGTAGAATCTCGCTAACCTTCATGCACCCCGACATCAACTTCTCTCAACAATTAAAAAACTAAGTATTACTTAGTAAGCAGGAATCGGTAAAACTAAGAAAATCTTAGTCATCTTGAGATTAGATTTATGAATATTCAGTGTCGTTCATTAGCCCAATTCCAAAACGTCTTAAAGAGGCTCGAAAAAAGCAAAAATCTCCCAGAAAGCTTTGGGGGAGGGTATAGGTATGGATGAAAATTCAGCAAGTCCTCGACTGAACCAGTACGAAAAGGGCAAACATACACCCGATATAGGGACACTAAAGGCACTAGCCGATAAGCTTGGTGTACCTTTGAGTTATTTCTTTTGTGAGGATGAACTGTCTGCTGAACTAGTTGTAAACCTTAATAAGCTTTCAAAGAGTGATAGAGAAAAGATTTTGGATATTACATCTAAAATGATCGCTGAATCTCCAAGAGACTGAGTTTCTTAGGGTTACTAGTATTCATCAACTTCTATTTCTCTTACCATTTGTTCTCAACTCACGAATTAGCTCTTCTGCTAGCAAGGCCTCTACGTTGATAGGTAGATTGGAGTCTACATATTCAATGATGTCTGTAACAGCCAAGACATTGCGCTCGTAGCGCGCCTTGTAATCTTGAAGCTCACTATCGAGACGGTCAGCCTTGCTAATGTAAGCAGCTCCAGTTCGTCCTTGAGCTAACATGGCTCTCTCTTTACCAGTCAATTCACGCTTTCCGTTCTCATGGTTGTTATGCTGGCGAAGTTTATAGTCATTGATGATATCCCTTCTGGAGGTCAAAGTGCTGACCCCACCTTTGATAATGCCCTTAGCTTTGAGGCGAGCATGAAGGGTTGCTGGTTGAATAGGGGATTTTTCGAGTCCCTCTTGAACCATGGCTTGCAACTCGGCTTTGATGTAGGCATCAAGCTCCTTACCCTGAATTACTTTGTTGTTTGCATTACGACTACGGGGTGTTTTAGCCATTGTTGTCATCCTTCTGTTTGGCATCTCTCTCCAAGCGTTTCTGTTCGATGAAGAACAGGTCGGCAAGGGTTTTCGGGGTTTTACCAATTAGCATTTGTTCATTAATTCGCACCATGATTCGGCCTAGCGGGTTGTCTTTGTCGTCTGACATGAGATCAACTAGTTTCTTGGCACTTTGAGTCTCGATGGCGTCAGCTTTCAGAGCTTCCAGCACAATCAGAGCCCCTTCTTGTTCCTCTAGAGCAAATTTGAAATTAGGGTTGGCTTCAGCGAGTTTACGAAGCTCAATAACCTCAGTTTGCTTGATAGCTAGACGCCGAGAGGCTTCCTCAGCTTCACCCAAACGCCCTGTAAGGGTAAAGTAGCCACAAGGCAATCCTGACTGACATTTTACGGCATGAGGGCAGCCCCAGCGTGCCACGTCACGCGTGCAACCGCCAAACCCTAGAGGGTGTAGCTTTGCATGTCGCTCCAGCAGTTCCTTCGCCTTTTCCGCCATGCCTTGTGCCACTAGTTTTCCGTGGGCAGCTTTAAGATCGGGGAGGAACTTATCCGACATCGCACCTTCGATATAGTGAGCTATTTCGGCAGTAGTTTCGCCAAAGGTCTGCATGTTCTGTTTAAGGTTGTGCTCCGTGCTTAATTTTGGATTAATCGCCATTGAGGTTGATGCTTTGACGTTGGCGACACCAGTATTCTTCCTTGGCATAGCTGATTTAGCAAGAGCTGACATCCGACGACTAATCTCAGTCCTTAGAGGCTCTTGAACAGTAGGAGTTGATGGCTCTGGACGAGGTTCAGGCTCTCCATCAGCATCAAATAGGGACAACTGGTTTTCCTTCTCAAGAGTCTTTTTGCCCTCATCATATGCTTTCTCAAGCATCGTCATTGCAAGTGAAGCTGTCTGATAAGACTGCGATTGAGCTTGGTGTTGGTAATGCTTATTCTGGGTGATATCAACACGTCCCATCAAAATAGCTTGGATATGGTCAGTAACACCTGCTATAGCTAAAAATGTATTAATGTTGTGCCTTGGAACATGCTTATTTATTTTGATACGAGAGCCGTCATCTTCGAGTAAATTGAAGTAGTCAAAGATGGATTTTGACTTTGGTGAACCACCCAGCCATGCATCAACAGAGCCTTCATCCAGAGGAACTATGCTCTGTAATGAAACAAAGTCTTTATCAATACCAAAAGCACCTTCCGGCATAATGAACATAAGGTCTTCGTAGTTGAAGTGCTCCCACTGACCTGCGTTTTTTAAAGACAATACGCACTGGTGACCCCTTGTGAAATTTTTTGTTGTGGCGTAGCGCTGATACACATAGTCATTCAATTGTTCCTTTGAAAAGTAGTATTCTTTTAGCTGCTTATGGATCGGAATAACAGTAGGCTCATGACTAGTAAACTTCGACATGGATACACAAATTGATCTGTGCAGGACATTTCGAACACCACCTGTGCCCGTGAACATGATGCCATCAAGTTCACGACACTCAACGAGTTCCTCGGAGAGCTCATAGAGTTTACTTGGTAAAAAACGAGTGAAATCTGAGTCTCGGTAATTTTTGAGGGTGGAGCGAAATCCTGCGGTCAGTTCTTCAACGTTTTTGTAGATCATCTCTACCACTGGATAAGAGGTCGGTGCCAGCCAGTGGATTCGCCACCCCGCTTTTTTTGCACCAAGATACTCAATACCGAGCTTGTAGGTAGGCCAACCTTGGTCAATGGCATGTTGACGTTTATTGCTATCGGTAATTTCTCTTTTGACCAATGAATCCATTTGCAGCGCCATGATTTCTTGGAAGCGAAAACCACAGATAATGCAAAGTAGCAGCATGTTGTAAAAGATGCGCTGATAGTCGTTTTCAGCCAGTGCCATCAGATCAATAACAGCCATAAATGCACGAATGGAAATCAGTTTACTGTCAGGGGTTTCGTCTGGGCTCAATTCAGCAGCCTTCTTCGTTTCTTTCGTAGCTACACTGGAGTTACGACAAGGGTGCTTATTTTCGACTTCTATGTTCACCATGAATAAATCATATTGTCGAAGAAGTTTGATAATACTTACGGCAACGTCGCAATAATCACTCACGTTAGGGGCGCTCTTTGAGTTTTCTTTATGGCGATCCATAGCAGCATGAATGATATCGGCAGTTAGGTACATTGGGTGCGTTTGGCCCGTTTCTGTAACCATTTCCCAGTACCAACGTTTCATGATTTGTAATGGTTTATCTAAAGTAGAACCTGACGGTAAGCCATTTGAAGTAACGACCTGATGCATCTGATAAGCTCGCATAAAATCCTGAAATTCTTTAGATATTTCCATTTTTGAAAGACCCTTAACCCGGTTTGAAACTTCATTCCATTTGAAGCTGTGGTCTTTGGATTCTTTAAGCCATGCAATACCTTTTTCACCAAAGTGCCAAACATTTTCGTCCCAGTCTAATTCCCCAACTGCATTGTAGGCTTCAAGGCGCTCATGAAATGCCGTTTTGTGTTTGTCCACGTAGGCAACAAGATTCTTTGCGTGCTTGTTATTTATTACTTTGATTTCCAGAGTCATTTATTCGATCTCTTCCTTAGCCTGAACCATTTTAATACGAGCAATTACCTGAATCACATGGTCTTTCCTGCGAACCAATTCAGACATCACTGGGTGGTGTACTTGACCTGTGTCGTCAGCAACGTGACGGAGTTCATCAATCTCCTCAAAGAATGAATCGAGTGCTTCCTCGTGCTTTCCGTCAGTGAAGGGCAAAAAGTACAGGCATCCATAGCACCCGCGGCCTTGGGAGAATGGGCAGATATTTTCTTCATAATTACACCCGCCAATATGGTGATGTAGCTTGCCGCCAATAGAGGCAGCGACCCGACGACCTTTCCACTCAGTGCTATGGACGAGGTTGCCAGTCAATGCCAGTGCAATCATGTTTTTGAACACAGGGTTTCGACCCAGTGCCATCTCTCGGATGTCCGCCATTTCGGGGGTAGCTGCAATGTATTTGTCTGCAACGACGAAGTTGGAATGCCCTAAGATATACGCAATTTCAGCAGCACTTGAACCATTCATCGCCATAGAGTGACCCACGTTATGACGGAAGAGACTAGCGGTATAAACGGGGATTTTGTAGCCGTCGTTTTTTACCGCCTCCTGAATTTCCTTAGGGGAGAACTTAAGCAGCATACCCTTGATCGATTTATCAACCATCGCCCTCGAAGCTAGTTTTGTTGGAAATAGCGGGTCGTCATTCCCAACTTGCTCTAGGTACTTGTACAGGGTGATCAGCTTCCCAAGCTCTTCAGGAACAGCGACACGAACCCGGTCAATAGTCAATTTCGATTTCTTTGCATAAGGCACAAGTAATGAATAACGCATTCCATGTTCATTCATGGTGTCTACCACATAGTCACCTCCAGCCATTTTTCCGATTTGAACTGGTCGCGCCCCTACGTAATAGACGATACCAGTAATGATACAATCTCTTAAGACATCGATTTTTACGACTTTTTTGACCTTCTCAAGATGCTTGGTCTTAGCCTCTTTAGTCTCCAGTTTTGGGCATAGTTTTGACGCCCATAGCTGAATACCGTTCTCGATCATCAGGCTTACTTCATCTGGAATAACGAGGTCTAGGTTCTGGTAGCGACCCCAATTTCCATTCCTAGGTCGAGGTACTTCCAGCAACAAATCCTCAAGGTCACCTTTATCACCAGTGCTTTTAAAAAAGTCTCCTCGTTCAAGTTTACGAAGAACATAAAGTGTGTAATAAAAATTATTGTTGTCAGAATGGTTACGGTCGACCTTAACAACTAACTCTCGCAATTTGGCTACAAGACTCTCACGAGAAATAGCTGCCAGATCCCTGAATACTCTTGCGAAACCCTCAGCAAATCTGTTGGCACTACTTGCAGAGTTCTCTTTAATGTATTCAACTGTCAGATACTTGAGTAGCTTGACTGATGATGGAGATAGGTCGGCGAAGTTCTTCCCAGAAGCGAATAAAATTACCTTATTCTCTCCTGAAAATCGATATCGCCAATCGCTAGTCAAGGTTAAAAACTGGTCATCAAACTCCGTTGCACTCAACAAGAGAAGTCGCTGTGGCAGCTCAATTGAATTAATCCATTTAACCTGCTCAGAGGTGAACAGAGAGTCATCTTGTTGTGACCCTTGTGTAAGGTTATTAATCGAATAAATCGAATGGGATGTCTTCGTCATATCCATCATCTTCTAAAGGATTGTAGGTTGATTCTGTTTCACTCTTCGGAGCAGGTATCGCGGCCTGCCAATCATTACGTTTAGTTCGATTCTTATTACTCTCGTTACTCACCATCTCGACAAATCGTTTGGCATACTTTAGAGGCACGTTACTGGTCACAGACCAGCCTCCTAATGATCGCAGTTTTTCGACAGCGGCATCTAACTCCCCATTCATCCTTGCCCGGATTCCGTAGTCACTAGCCATCATTAAATTCTCTTTCAGAATTTCGTTATAGATGTATTCCAATGTGATGTATGCCCAAGTGTGTCGGCCTACATGGGGAGTCAATTTCACCATGTAATCGATCTTCTTTTTCGCCTCTATTCGGTAATAGGGATGGAGGCTAATGAACGAAGGGTCGATTTTGTTCTTATAGATTGTGCGAATCCCATCGTAGGAGAATGGGGTTAGCTTCCCAGCCCCCTTAATAAAGAGGATGCCATGATCTTCGATACCTTTTTCTTCAAACAGCGGAGCACGGTAGCGATTCTTAAAGATCTCAACCATGATGAAGTCGTCTTCAGTCAGCTCTATTCGACGATATGAGTGCTCAGTCTTAACTGCTGGTTTATTTTTCCTTGGGTCATCAACCTCATCCGGTAGATTCTGTACAACCATCACAAATTGAGTTTCACCTTTTGAGTCTGGCAGCGTTTCGGCAATGCTGTCTGTCATAAGCAACAGCACCTCACCGACGCGCAAACCATAGTTGTACATAAATCTATGTATGAGATAGTTACGATATTGCTGAAAACCTTCTTCAAATGGGTTTACAGGGTTAATTACGGTATCAACGAGTTCCTTAGTATCAACATCAGTGAAAGCAGGAGTGGAGGGGATTAACATGTTCGTAAGCTCAATGCTCTGCTTCTCCGTAATACTTTTATATCTGTGTGCAGGCTCGGTCTGAGAGACCTCAATCTTATTGAAGTTCTTTATGGCATAAGCAAGGTCTTCCTTGTTTGCCTTGTTCATTTGATGAGCTTCCGTTGGTGACATGTCTTGGTATGACACATTCATGTATCGGTAGTTGAGGTACTTAAAGAAACCGCCGACATGCCTGATGTGCCCACCATAGGTTATTTTGTTTGCCTTAGTCATACCTAAGTGCGTAAAAGCAAGACCAACAATGTCTTCTTCATTATTAAGGTGCTGCTGACCAAGGAGGTAAGTGAAGAAGCCATCTAGCTCTTCAATGAACTTGGAAATATTGTAGCCAGCCATTTGGAAGGCGCGGTCGAAAGTGACCTTGTGCTTTTTGAAGTAATACACATAAAAGAACTTCAGTGAACGATGGATGTTCACCTGAGTGCTCAACCGTTTCCGGCGCAGGTTTTTCGATGCGTAGATAGTGACGAACAAGGACGGCAGGGTGGTCTCATCATCAACCAAGATAAGAGTACGCTGCTTATTCCTTGTGACTTCCAAAGTTGTGTAACTCATGAACCTAACTAAAACCTCACAATTTTATGTTATGAAGTTATCGTAAGCTCAAAACTAAAACATGGCAAGTGACTGATCTGGTCGGTAAGTCGTTGAAAGTGTCCTACTTATGAAGCTAACTAAAAACCCGAGCTATTTAA
>NZ_BAUJ01000077.1 GCF_000496695.1 Vibrio halioticoli NBRC 102217 | reverse complement strand
GAGTTCACGCAGATTACTCAAGAACATCAACGTGTTGGATTTACTCGGTTTAATGAGTAATTTCCCTTTGTACTTCCTATGGTTAAAACCTAGGAAATCAAAGCCATCATTAATGTGAGTGATATGCGTTTTATCTTCGGAAAGTGTTAGGCCTCTTTCTGCTAAGAAATCAGCGATCAACGGTTTGATATCGTTCTCCAGCACTTCCTTTGAAGCACAAGTGACGACGAAATCGTCGGCGTATCCAATAAAGTTAGCTCTTGCCCCCTTTTTGAGAGCGGTAGACTTAATCTGCTGTTCGAGACCAGAGAGTGTCATTAACATCAAGGTTGGGGATATAATCCCGCCTTGAGGCGTGCCTTCATCGGTGTCTTGAAATAACCCTTTGTCTACAAAGCCAGACTTTAACCATTGCTCCAACATACGTTTATCAACAGCAATATTTTCCATCAGCCATTGATGCCCGATTTTGTCGAAACAGGCTTTGATGTCCCCTTCGAGAACCCATTGTGCTGACCGTTTCTGACTTAAGCAGATAAAACACTGTCCGATTGCGTCAGCAGTGCTGCGCCTTGGTCTAAAACCGTAGCTGTTAGGATCGGCAAGACTCTCAGACACAGGCTCTAATGCTAATAGATAAAGTGCCTGTTGCGCTCGGTCTATCATGCATGGGATGCCCAATGGTCGAAGTTTGCCATTCTTTTTGGGGAT
>NZ_BAUJ01000078.1 GCF_000496695.1 Vibrio halioticoli NBRC 102217 | reverse complement strand
TGGTCGAACTACTATCGACACTGCGTTGCCAAACAAGTATTCGGATATGTAGGCCACAAGCTATTCCATACATTGTGGCACTGGGCAAAAAGGCGCCATCCAACAAAGTCTAAAACTTGGATCGCCCTAAAATACTTCATCAACCGAAAAGGCCAGTGGCAGTTTCACGGTTGGCAGAAGATCATGGATATGGATTGCCAGTTCAATCTCTTCCAAATAGCCAAAGTGCCAATAGAAAGGCATATAAAAATTCGAAGTGCAGCGACCCCTTTTGACCCTCAATACCAAGAATACTTGGCGAAGAGAAAATCCAAAAGGTTAGCTCGCAACTCTTGGAATGAACCTGCTCCGACTGCTTTATAAGTTGCTGGGTATCAAACGATGCTTTTGTGGAGGCTTGAGCCTAGTGCAGTGAAAGTTGCACGCTGGGTTCTTAGGGAGACGGCACTTGGTAACAAGTGTCGTCCACCCGACAGAAGTGTTTTAGATCAATAGCACTAAGGCGCTTCTGTCCCAAAGCTCGGCTCTATAAAGCGTTTTGGGCAAGAGCGAGTCAGACCAACTTTAAGCCATAGAGCTGTGCTCATGCTTTTGAATTGCTTCTGAGCTTTTCTATCGCCTCCAGTTTGTCAATTAACACCTTATCACTGGCGACCATAGCAAGGTCGCTTTCGAGACCTATTACTGACAAAACGATCATATAGTGTCCAATAGACACTGTTGAATCACCTCTAACGACCTTTCGTAATGTAGGCTTTGATATGCCTGTTCGTTGGTGTAACAACTCCTGTGATATACGCCGTCGCTTCAAGGCCAGCTCAATATTCTCACCAAGTTGTTCTAGGATGCGTTTCTGCCTAGGAAAAACCACTGCTCTACGACGTGCACTCATGTTGAAACTATACCTTCATTAATGTTGAATATGTGAAAGCGCAGTTTCACAAAGGAGTAGGATGCTCATTTGGCAATGATTCCCCAACTTGTTGCCCAAATTCATTCTTATGAAAGGTTAGGCGTTGATAAATTGAAGCAAAGGAGCATCAGCCTAATTGCGATCTAGTTCACAAATATCGTTCGTGAAGTTCATGAAGTTTAGCCCCAGTATTGTTTGATATTTAAACAGCAATTCATGAATTCATGAACTAAATTGTGGTTCATGAATGAGATCGCCCTTCTCAACCGAAGATAAACCCCAATTAATACAAAGATTTATCTAGTTTATGCGTAACTGGTTTACTCATGTACCTCGCCGAAACCCAGAATTG
>NZ_BAUJ01000079.1 GCF_000496695.1 Vibrio halioticoli NBRC 102217 | reverse complement strand
CTCTGATCACTTTATGACTGTTATTGCTATCAATTTGGCTTTCGGTATTGCTAGAGAGGCTCAGCAGGTTGTCATATACCAATTTTGGGACATATGACGAGTGTAAACGTCATAAAGCCACACTTCAGTATAGATTTAAATGTTTGTTTTTGTATGGATTTTTAAGAATATCTTGTAAAGAAAAGTAAGGAAATAAAGTGTAAAGCTTACACGTTCATTTAGATCTAAATCATGATTCGCTTGAGGTGTGATTGAGCGAAAGGTTAAACAAAAAAAACCTCGCCGAAGCGAGGTTTCAATATTAGCAGTACTTAGTTTATGAAGTAATTAAACTTACATAGACTCAGTAAATGTACGAGCGATAACGTCTGCTTGTTGTTCAGCTGTTAGAGAGTTAAAACGTACAGCGTAACCCGATACACGGATAGTTAGCTGAGGGTATTTCTCTGGGTGCTTAACTGCGTCTTGTAGAGTTTCGCGGTTAAGAACGTTAACGTTAAGGTGTTGACCACCTTCAACAGCAGTTTCATGGTGGAAGTAACCATCCATTAGACCAGCAAGGTTAGCACGTTGGCTGCTTTCTTCTTTACCTAGAGCGTTAGGAACGATAGAGAAAGTGTAAGAGATACCGTCTTGTGCATCAGCAAATGGTAGTTTACCAACTGAAGTTAGAGACGCTACAGCACCTTTCTCGTCACGACCGTGCATTGGGTTAGCACCAGGAGCAAAAGGAGCACCTGCTTGACGACCATCTGGAGTGTTACCAGTTTTCTTACCGTATACCACGTTTGAAGTGATAGTAAGAATAGACTGAGTAGGGATAGCATCACGGTAAGTGTTAAGCTTACGGATTTTGTTCATGAATGTAGAAACAAGTTCACATGCGATGTCATCAACGCGTGCATCGTTGTTACCAAATTTAGGGTAGTCGCCTTCGATTTCGAAGTCGATAGCTACGCCATTTTCGTCACGAACTGGTTTAACTGTAGCGTATTTGATTGCTGATAGTGAGTCAGCTGCAACAGAAAGACCTGCGATACCACATGCCATAGTACGTTTAACGTCACGGTCATGAAGAGCCATAAGAGCTGCTTCATAGCTGTATTTGTCATGTGAGTAGTGAATTGCGTTTAGAGCAGTCACGTATTGTGTAGCCAACCAACCCATGAAGTGGTCCATACGATCCATTAGGTCATCGTAGTCTAGAACTTCTTCAGTGATCTTAGGCATTGCTGGACCAACTTGAGCTTTAGACTTCTCATCGATACCACCGTTGATAGTGTAAAGCATAGTTTTAGCAAGGTTAGCACGAGCACCGAAGAACTGCATTTGCTTACCAACAACCATTGGAGATACACAACAAGCGATTGCGTAGTCATCAGACTCAAGGTCAGGACGCATTAGGTCATCGTTTTCGTACTGGATAGAAGAAGTATCGATAGATACTTTAGCACAGAAACGTTTGAAGCCGTCAGGTAGGCGCTCAGACCAAAGAACAGTGATGTTTGGCTCTGGAGAAGGACCCATAGTGTATAGGCTGTTTAGGAAACGGAAGTTAGTACGTGTAACTAGTGTACGTCCGTCAAGACCCATACCACCCATTGATTCTGTTGCCCAGATTGGGTCGCCAGAGAACAATTCATCGTATTCAGGAGTACGTAGGAAACGAACCATACGTAGCTTCATTACGAAGTGGTCAATCATTTCTTGAGCTTGTACTTCAGTGATTTTGCCAGCAGCAATGTCACGCTCGATGAAGATATCAAGGAAAGATGAAGTACGACCAAGAGACATAGCCGCGCCGTTTTGAGATTTAACAGCTGCTAGGTAACCGAAGTAAGTCCATTGGATTGCTTCTTGTGCAGTTTGTGCTGGCTCAGAGATATCACAGCCGTAAGTTGCTGCCATTTCTTTGATTTGACCTAGAGCACGATGTTGCTCTGCAAGTTCTTCACGAAGTTGCATAGTCATTTGAAGGTCTTCGCCCTTTTCCATTTTCTCTTGTAGAGAAGTGAATTGAGCTTTTTTGTCCTTCATTAGGAAGTCAATACCGTATAGAGCAATACGACGGTAGTCACCAATGATACGACCACGGCCGTAAGCATCTGGAAGACCAGTTAGAACACCTGATTTACGACAAGCTAGGATTGAAGGAGTGTAGATATCGAAAACACCAGCATTGTGTGTTTTACGGTATTCACTGTAGATTTTTTTAACTTCAGGATCTAGAACGCGATCGTAAGCTTTACAAGAACCCTCGATCATGCGGATACCGCCGTTCGGGATTAGAGCACGCTTAAGAGGAGCTTCAGTTTGAAGACCAACGATTGTTTCAAGATCTTTGTTGATGTAACCAGCGTCATGAGACGTGATGGTAGAGATAACAGAAGTATCGAAATCTACAGGAGCGTGGGTGCTGTTCTCTTGCTTGATGCCTTCCATAACTTTAGCCCAAAGCGTGTTAGTTGCTTCAGTACCTTCAGTTACAAGAAAAGACTCGTCGCCTTCAAACGGGGTGTAGTTCTTTTGAATGAATTCACGAACGTTAACTTCGGTTTGCCATTGACCTTCAGCGAAACCTTCCCAAGCTTTAGCAAATTGCTCTGCCATGATGTACCTACCTTATTAGTAGCAAAAATACGTGCCGTCCCACTACCCAAAATTGGCTAGCTAAGTGTCAATGTTGACACAGCACTCTTAAGATTAATAACAATGTGAATAAGTTCACTATCAAATGATGCTTATTCATATTGTCACTTATATCCCTCAAAAATAATTATAAGTTTTAAACTAAATTAATAAAAGGGTTTTTTTGAAATCTTTGTAACCAAAATCTGATCGTTTTTCCAAAAGGCTCAATGATATTTAGTCGAATATGGGAAAGTAATCAAACTTCAAAGTAAAAAAAAAGGGTAGTGCGTAAGCACTACCCAAAAATTTCGATTAAAGGAACGCTTTTAAACCGTATTGCGGTTCAAGCATACCTACTGCCAGCATAGCCACTAGACAGATAACAAATACACTGACTGGAATGATGATCTTATCAACAAATGATAGGCGTGCAGCACGCTCTTTATCACCAATTAGGCCATTGTTATCTAGGAACATGGTTAGTGCCCAAGCCAGTACTGGGTTAGTCACGATAGCTGCAAAGATACAGATACCTGCAGCTTGTGAATCTTTCGTTTCACGAACCATTTGCATACCCGCTTCAAGTAGCGGTAGGAATACACCTACTAGCAGAGCAATACGCATTACTGGAGGCCATACTGCGATATCCATAGGGAAACCTAGGATTGCAACCACAATACACATTAGACCAAGTAGGATTGCACCACCTGGGATAGGGCGTTTTGCGATAGCCGCAGGAATCATGTACGTACCCCAAGAAGAAGTGATGTTACCACCACCAACAGCAGTACCTACCATCTGACGGATAGAACACATAGTCATAGTGTCATCAACGTCCATAAGTACTTTTTCAGTTTTCTTCGGATAGTTTAATTCTTGGAAGATACGGTGACCTAGGAAATCAGGAGACCACATAGCAACCGCTAGAATTGCAAACGGTAGTGATGCAATAAAGTGTTCTACGTTAGGAAGACCTAATTGCCAACCTTGCTCAGTGCTGCCCCACCAGTAAACAGGGTTTAGGTTTGGTATACCCATGTGTGTTTCGAAGGTTAAGTCGAAGCCAGCGCCTAGACCTAGCGCAATGATCAATCCAGCAATAGCACAAACCGGAATCGCTAACCAACGCATACCAATTTTTGCAAGGTATGCATAAATAGCAATGTTAACGCCCAGTACCACTAAACCAACATAACCAAGACTGCCCGCAGCAACGTGCGCAGATTCAAGACCTACAGCCCAAGATTGGATATCACCAATCTGACTTACGGTCCCGGAGAAGCCGAGGAACATTAATAAGCCACCGGCGGTACCTTCCGAGGTCAAGTTGACCAGTTTGGAACCCCCTTTAAGGAAGCTCAGAATAAGACCGAACACACCAATTAAGATTGCTAGTGCTAGTGGGTGAGCACCCGCTAGTGCGATAGAACCAATCAATGGAATCATTGGACCGTGGTTACCGGCCAAGTTGGCACGTGGATTCACAAACCCAGAAGCAAGAACACAAAATAGAAGGGCAGGAATTAGCATTTCAACACGAGCAACTTCAATAGCAAACTCTTTGCCTAAATGAACGTGATCCCATGCTTGTGTTAGGCCATCAGCCCAAGACATCATAACTGCAGAGTACATTGCAATGATGCCAATCGTACCTGCTAGTGCTGGAACTAAATCTTCCAGTTCGAAGCGAAAATCACGGCCAGGAAGGTTTAAACCAAAGCGGCGTGGCTTCATAATTTGAAGTTCGTGATCTAAATAGTCAGATCGAGTTGCGAATTCTGAGGCTGGTTTATGCAGTTCTGAATAGCTTTTTTCTTCAGTATCAGACTGCTTGTTGTTGGCAGCGTCGGACATAAAATCCTCGTTAGGTATTGGATAAAAATTAATCTAGTCTAGATGAACATTTTGCGCGTATTGTTTCGCGACGTGCTAATTTCGCATATTTATGGCGATGTAGCACGTGAATATCGGAAATTAATTAAGCAAAATTTTTAAAAATACTAATTAAATTTGAATTGTCGGCAGAGTGTAACAAGGGTACCCCCCTGAACAATTGATCTTGATCAGTTAATGAAAACTACTGTTACAAAAGTCTCAGTGGGCTCAGATTATAGGGAATGTATGTTCCGTTATTCTTTGTTGCATATCAATTTCGGTTGAGATCTAGAAGTTGTCAGTTTAAAAATGCGAGCAAGATTCACGATAAACAGAGCTGGGTTTTGTTGCTTGTTTGTAAATATTTAGTGACTTTTTGGTATTTTCATTTACATTTGTAGTTAAGTAAGACGTTGTTATTAGTACATTTATCTGACTTATAATATACAAGATAGATATATAGGCATAAGTTGTGACTAAATATCCTGAAAAGTCACACAGTTAGGTCATTGCTAAACGGTTTTGCAAATGATACCTTTCTTTCATCAACACAGGCTGACACTAGGATTATAGGGAGAACCCAGCGCATGACGGATGTATCCGCGCTTACTATTAACAATCTGCATAAAACTTTTGGACAAAATGACGTGCTAAAAGGCATCTCACTTGAAGCACACAAAGGTGATGTAATCTCTATAATTGGCAGTTCTGGTTCAGGGAAAAGTACTTTTCTTCGTTGCATTAATTTACTCGAAACTCCAACAAAAGGAGAAATTTGGGTAAATGGTGAATTGATCGAGATGAAAAACAACCGTCTTGGCGAAGCATACCCTTCTAACGCAAAACAAGTTCAGCGTATTCGTTCACGTTTAGCGATGGTGTTCCAAGGCTTTAACCTTTGGTCGCACTTAACTGTTCTTGAAAATGTCATCGAAGCACCTGTGCACGTTCTAGGTGTCCCTAAAGCGCAAGCGATAGAAAAAGCCAAACAGCTCTTACAAAAAGTAGGGCTATACGAAAGAAAAGACTATTACCCAGGTCACCTCTCTGGTGGACAGCAGCAACGAGCGGCAATTGCTCGTGCGTTAGCGGTCGATCCAGAAGTCATGCTATTTGACGAACCGACCTCAGCACTTGATCCAGAATTAGTGGGTGAAGTACTAGGCGTTATGCGCGATCTTGCTGAAGAAGGCCGCACTATGCTTGTGGTAACGCACGAAATGGCGTTTGCACGAGACGTCTCAAATCACGTGATGTTCTTACATCAAGGATTAGTAGAAGAGCAAGGGGATCCGGCTCAATTGTTTACTAATCCAGAGTCTGAACGACTACAACAATTTATCTCATCAATTTACTAACCGAAGTGCATTAAAGCGCTCACTTAAACACAACACAAAAACACCGAAATCACAGGAGTATGGATATGAAAAAGTGGTTACTAGCCGCAACACTGGCGGCAACAGCACTTTCAGGTTTTGCACAAGCCAAGGAATGGAAACAAGTCCGCTTTGCTATTGAAGGAGCTTATCCTCCATTTAGCAAAACAGAAGCAGACGGGTCACTAAGTGGTTTTGATGTGGATATGGCACACGCTCTTTGTAAAGAGATGCAAGTGAAATGTGTCCTTGTTGCTCAAGATTGGGATGGCATGATTCCTTCTCTTCTAGCACGTAAATACGATGCGATCATCGCCGCAATGTCGATTACTGAAGAACGTAAGAAGAAAATCGACTTTACCCACAAATACGCTCTTGTTCCAAATAAATTCATTGCTAAAAAAGGCGAAAACCTAGATTTCTCTAAAGCAGGTCTAAAAGGCGTGAAAATCGGTGTGCAACGTGCCACTACGCACGATAAGTACCTAACGGACAACTACGGCGGCGAAGTTGAAATCGTACGTTACGGCTCTTTCGATGAAGCTTACCTAGATCTTGCTAACGGTCGTATTTCTGCAGTATTAGGCGATGCGACAGCACTTGAAGAAGGCGTACTTAATGCCGCTGAAGGTGACAAGTATGAGTTCGTAGGTCCTACGCTAACCGATCCAAAATGGTTTGGTGAAGGCTTTGGTATTGCAACTCGTAAACAAGATAAAGATCTTACTGAGAAGCTGAACAAAGCCATTGATGCAGTACGTGCTAACGGCACTTACAAACAAGTACAAGACAAATACTTCGACTTTGACGTATACGGACAATAAGTCACTTTAAATAAATACGATAGCCCGAGAGAACCGTTCTCTCGGGCTATCGACATTACTTTTACTCATAATGTTTTGCGCCTACTTTTTTAAGTTATACCAATCACACTAAGTAAGTGATCAGAGCTAGAGCATTTTAACAAGCTAGAATGACCAGTTATTTAGTACGATTGGTATTAAAGCATTATGAACAAAAAACATGTCATCAATGGGGTGATGGAATAACCATGATAGAGTTTAAAAATAATTATGTTTGATTTGCAGGGTTATGAAGCCTCAATTTTAAGTGGAGCTTGGCTAACGTTGCAGGTAGCTTTGCTATCGCTATTGTTTGCTGTTGTGCTGGGTATGTTAGGTGCATTGGCAAAGCTGTCTTCATTTCGAGTTTTGCGTGGCATCGCAACGCTTTACACCACCATCATCCGTGGTATCCCCGATCTCGTGTTAATGATGCTTATCTTCTTTGGTGGACAAATACTACTTAACAATAGTTTGTATGCGGTGAACGAATGGCTGAATAACTACTTCACTGCCAGTGATCCAAGCCATGAGTGGGTGTCTTATCTTCCAGACTATATTGATGTGAGCCCTTATATTGCCGGTATTTTGACCATTGGCTTTATTTTTGGTGCTTATATGGCCGAAACCTTCCGCGGTGCGATTATGGCAGTGGACAGTGGTGAACTAGAAGCGGGTAAAGCGTATGGCATGAGTCCAGTTTTAGCATTTCGACGAATCCTTTTGCCGCAGATGATAAGACACGCCTTACCAGGCTTTGGTAATAACTGGTTAGTGTTATTAAAAACCACTGCTTTGGTTTCTATTATTGGTTTGGAAGATATGGTTCGCGTCAGTTCTCTGGCCGCAGGCACCACTAAAATGCCATTTACCTTTTATATGGCCGTTTCTATCATCTTCTTAATTTTCACTGCAGTATCGACAGGTTTACTCAAACTTGTGGAACGCAAATTTAGCATTCAAGCGAGGTAGTAAGCGTGGATTTCTCTGTTATCCTCGATAGTATCGATGTCTATATCGAAGGCTTATACACAACCGCATGGCTGGTAGGCTTGTCACTCATTATGGGTATCTGTATTGCGATCCCATTAGCGATTGCTAGAAACAGCAAAAACTGGTTTTTGGTTGCGCCAACGTGGTCATTTATTTACTTTTTCCGTGGCACGCCGCTGTTAGTTCAGCTGTACCTTATTTACTACGGTATGGACCAGTTTTACCCAGTAAAAGACACGTTATGGGAAAATGCCTGGTTCTGTGCGTTAATTGCCTTTGTATTGAATACCTCGGCTTATACCTCTGAAATTATTCGCGGTGCGATTAATGGTTTGCCTAAAGGGGAAGTAGAAGCGGCTAAGGCGTATGGTATGAGCCCGTTTGCTACTTACCGTCGCATCATACTGCCAAGTGCGTTACGTCGCGCTTTACCTGCCTACAGTAATGAAGTGATCTTTATGCTACATGGCTCAGCAGTGGCAGGTATTATCACCATTCTTGATTTAACTGGCGCTGCTCGCTTGGTTAACTCACGCTATTATGCGCCGTTTGAAGCATTCCTAACTGCTGGTCTGTTTTACATGTGTCTCAGCTTTATCATTTTGTTTACGTTTAAAAATCTGGAAAAACGTTTCTTAGCCTATTTAAGACCTCTTGAATCAAAGTGATGGATAACGCAGGTTACGTATAACAAACAAAAAACCGAATCTTTCAAGATTCGGTTTTTTGTTTTTATCCATTAATGACAACGTCCGTATTACTTAAACGTTGCCCATATTGGCGCGTGATCCGATGGTTTTTCTATACCGCGCAGCTCGTAATCTACTTCTGATTCGATACATTTGGCGGCTAAGCTTGGCGTGGCGAGCACTACATCAATACGCAGACCTCGGTTATCTGGGAAGCCCTTAGAGCGATAGTCAAACCATGAGAAGCGATCGTTTACCTCTGGTTGCAGTTTTCTGAAAGTGTCTTCAAATCCCCAATCCATTAATGTTTTTAGCCATTCACGCTCTTCTGGTTGGAATGAACACTTACCTGTTTTTAGCCAGCGTTTGCGGTTAGGTTCGCCAATGCCGATGTCTAAGTCAATCGGACTAATATTAATGTCGCCCATGACCACCAGTTGTTCGTCACTGTTGTGATAAGTGGTGAGATAGTTCATGAGATCTTTGTAAAACTGACGTTTGTATGGGTATTTGGTTTCGTGAGCGATATTATCGCCTTGTGGGAAATAACCATTAAGTATAGTCACAGGTTGGCCTACTTCATCTTCAACCGTGACCATGATCATGCGTTTTTGATGATCTTCGTTGTCGGTTGGAAAGCCTTTTTGTACCGAAATAGGCTCTTTTTTACACAGCATTGCGACGCCATAGTGCGCCTTTTGACCATGGTGATAGACCTTGTATCCCATCGCTTCGACATCTTCGATAGGGAAGGCTTCATCGTGAACTTTGATTTCTTGTAAACCGATCACATCTGGTTGATGTTTGTCGATAATGGCTTGCAGTTGGTGAAGTCGGGCTCTAAGGCCGTTGATGTTGAAACTAATGATTTTCATTCTGTCATTCCATGAATCTAAGGTCTAATTTAAGTTTGCTGTTGCTTGCTGAGTAGGTCGTTTTTGACCATTTCTAAAGCCGACAACGCGGTTTCAATATCCACCTCGTTGGACTCGAGTAAATAGATAAGATCAACCGCCAGTTTTACATCGTCAGGTGCATTGTCTAAAGGAGATGTGGGTTCACTCATTATTGATGCTGCTCCTTGTAGGTAATCTGTTTTTCAATTCTAATGATGGCTTCTCGACATCGTTGTAGGCGCTGTTCAGCGGTCAATAGTGCTTGTTGAGCTTGTCCTTGATTAAAACCTAAAGCGCTATCTAAGGCGTTTTGGCGATCGATAACCATTTCCATCAACTGGCGTTCCCACTCTTTATGCTTGGCTAAATCTTGATAGAAAGCATTAATCGGTTTTCGATAATAACTTTTGTGTTTAGGCTCGTCTTTGCGAAAATGCGCTGTCGATAATTCTCGGGTAATGGCACTGATTTGTGCCAATAAACGCTCTGATAAGTATTCTGCTCGCTCTTTGGTTAAGCGCCCATGTTGTTGTTCACGCAAGATCGACTCGTAAGTCTGTGTGGTTTCAACCACACAAGGGTGTAATAACTTAGAGCGACAATGAAACAAGCTACTATCGAATAGGGCTTGATGATGTTCACCACGCTGTTTATCTAATTGGGTAGCGCTGTGAGACATTTGAGCAAGTTTTTCTTTTAACTGGGAAATTTGACTCATGTATATAGCCTTATAGAGCAACAAACCAAGCGTTATAAGCCAGCTTGACCGCTAGGATAGTCACCACAGTAATAAATACCGGTCGAATGAACTTAGCGCCAAAACGAATGGCTGAATGAGCGCCAAAGTAAGCGCCTAACATTAAGCAAAATCCCATCGTAAGCCCAAGCAACCAGTCAATATGTCCAAGGTAGGCAAACATTAATAAAGAGGTGAAATTACTGGTAAAGTTCATCGCTTTTGCCAACCCTGAGGCAAGCAATATGTTAAGGCGGTACAGCGCCATACTACTGACGGTCCAAAAAGCGCCGGTTCCAGGGCCGGCCATACCGTCATAGAAACCTAAACTAAAGCCTTGGGTAACTTGAGCGACATTGTGCTTAGTGCTGGGGTCTGGCATGGCATTTTTATTTGCATCAGGTGTTTTATAAAAAATTGTGTACAGTGCAGCCGCTAAAATAATCAGCGGTAAGCCTTTTTCTAACCATTCAGTGGAAATGGAATCAACGAATAAGGTGCCGCAAGTTGCGCCAATTAAGGTGGCAATAAATGTGGGCAGCCATAGCTTTGGTTTAAACAGTTTTTTCTTATAGTAAGTAAATGCTGCGGTTGACGAGGCAAATGAGGCCGCCAATTTATTGGTGCCTAACGCAATATGCGGAGGCAGTCCTATAGATAGCAGTGCAGGGACGGTCAACATTCCGCCGCCACCTGCCACCGCATCAATAAAGCCTGCTACAAAAGCAACGATTGCTAATATGAGCAACATGCTTGGTTCTATATATTCCATTGAGTCGTGAACTTATCCTAATCGATGCGCCGTTTAAAAGGGGGTAATGAGTCTAATAATGCTTTGCCGTAGCGTTTTGTCACGAGGCGACGGTCAAAAATGACGACTCTACCAGAATCTTGTTCTTTACGCAGTAATCTACCCACTGATTGGATGAGCTTCTTGCTCGCTTCAGGCACCGCAATTTGCATAAATGGGTTTCCGCCACGGCTTTCAATATACTCTGCGTGCGCTTCTTCGACTGGAGAGGTCGGAACCGCAAACGGGATCTTAGTGATCACCAAGTTTTCCAATAAGTTACCCGGTAAGTCTAGACCTTCAGAGAAGCTACCGGTACCAAATAAAATACTGGTTTTACCTTTATCAATCGCTTTCTTGTGGTTTTTGATGATTTCTATACGAGAACTGTCACCTTGTACCTGCAATTGCCAACCTTTTTTGGTGAGTTCGGTTTGCATTGCATCAGCGACTTGGTTCATTTGCCAATAGGAAGCAAACAAAACCAAATTTGCTTTATCCGCCACCAGCCAATTAATCAGCTCTTTGCTTAAGTAATCGGTAAATTCAGGTGCTTGAGGTTCGTACTTTGTTTTTGGGACGATAAGCTCGGCATTAGCTTGATAGTCAAAGGGAGAAGCCAATGCTAAAAATTGAGTGCCGTCTTCTTGGGCGTAACTTACGCCACTTTGCTGACAAAAGAAGTTAAACGAGTTTAATGCTCTCAATGTTGCCGAGGTTAATACCGCACCTACGCATTTGCTCCATAGTTGCTGATCAAGAGACCAACCTACTTCTAAAGGAGAGACACTGACTACGAAATCAAGCTCTCGCTCGGGATTGGTTTCAATCCAGCGGGCAAGGGGAGCTCCTTTGTCACGTGAGGGTTCGGCCATTAAATGCCAAACCTTGGCTAAATTCTCGAGTCTTTGTAAAAAGAAGCCGGCTTCGGCAAGAGCAGGTTCTGCTAGGCGAGGGGATACTTCGCCATCTTTTATTCTTTCACTGATTAGGTCGGTTATCTTAGCCAGTGCTTGAGCCGCTTTAGTACAAACGGTTTTTAGCTCTTTACTTTGTTCTACTAACCATTGCGGTAATTCACCGTGTTCAAAGCGCAATCGGTTCTCTTTAAAACCGGCGGGGTCTAATTGACGCGCGACATTATTTAAACTTGGGATGATCTCAGCAATTGAGTTCTGCAACTCAGTAAGAAAACGGTCGACACGTTTTGCATCGGCTAGCGAGGCAATTTTAGAGCTGCTTTTATTGAGCGTTTCTAGCCATGCGGCTGCGCCTTTTAAACTGGCAGATGCCGAAGAGTGATCGCGTGCCACTTTAGGTAAATGATGCGCTTCATCAAATACATAAATGGTATTTTCAGGCTCTGAGAGAATGACGCCTCCACCAAGATCTAAATCGGCCATGACTAAACTGTGGTTAGCGATAACTACATCGGCTTTATCCAGTTCTGAGCGTGCTTTTTGAAATGGACAGCCTCTATGTGCGGGCAGACCGTTATTACAACTGTGTTTGTCACTGACAATACTTTGCCATACATCATCTTTGATGGGTTTTGGCCAAGAGTCTCGGTCGCCATCCCATTTGTTTTCAGACAACGCTTTGTACATTCTTTCTAGTAGGTCGATATCTGATTTTTTTGGCTTAGTCTCAAACATGGCAATTTGGCTATCATCGGCACCTGATGCTGCTGCCAGTTTCTCTGCGCAGCAATAACGCTGACGCCCTTTGGCCAAAATAAACGAAAACTCGAAATCCACCAAGCGACGGTATAAGGGTAAATCTTTGTTTATAAGCTGTTCTTGTAGGGCAACTGTGGCTGTAGAAATAACCACTTTACGGTTGTTAAATTTTGCCACAGGAATAGCCGCCATCAAATAGGCGAGGGATTTACCTATCCCTGTACCCGCTTCAGCAACAATTAAACGATTACTTTTGTGGTATTCACCACAAAGGGTTTTAGTGATCTCTGCTACTAAGTAATTTTGGGCTCGACGGGGAATAAAATTATCCAATTGGTCATGCAGATTCTTGTAACTGTGGCGTATTGCTTGTTGGATTTTTGGGTTCATTTTTAATCAGACAGTGACATGCTGTCGCCATAATAACACATCTATAACGGCGAGATCGCCCGTAGAAGAATGTAGTCCAATAAAGAATTTACGTGACCTTAATCACAAAAGCGTCATCTGAAATGGCAAACTTTAAATCTTCATACTCCATGTCCTATTACTTCCCTTGTAGATATAAATACTTTCACTGTGAAACTAAGGGCTTATTGATTGGCTGAATATTCTGGTCTCTATTCCATATTTGGAATTTTATTTTGATAAAAGTGCAATTAAAAGAGTTGTTAAGTCTGTGCTTCGTAAATGTATAAAAATGTGAATTGACGACTTGAATATGGCTATCTTATTGTTTTTAAAGTGTTTTTAGTTTTATTTTTGTTCTTTTAGCTTGTGTTGACACTGCTTTATAAAAATTGCAATGTAACAACACTTTCAGAGGGGAAGCAGATACGAAGAGATCTCGCCTTCTGGATGATTATAAAAATAACTAAATAAACTAAAGAATCACATAGGGTTCGAGTTAAAGGAATAAGGACGTAAATTAACATGAAAAAAACACTATTAGCACTAGCA
This sequence comes from Vibrio halioticoli NBRC 102217, assembly GCF_000496695.1. GTDB lineage: Bacteria > Pseudomonadota > Gammaproteobacteria > Enterobacterales > Vibrionaceae > Vibrio > Vibrio halioticoli. The sequence goes on along the minus strand of NZ_BAUJ01000079.1, from coordinate 7,534 downwards.
GTTGCTTCACTAGCTGCAACTTCTGTTAACGCTGCAGAAATCTATAAAGCTGAGAAAGGTTCAGTAGACTTTTACGGTCAATTACGAACTGAACTTAAAGGAACTGATGATTCTGTTTCTCTAGCTGACGGCGCACAAGATGGTAAAGTTACTCTTGGTGCTGGTTCTTCTCGCATGGGAGTTACAGCAGACTACACTATCACTGATGGCCTAGGTATTATGGGTCTTGTTGAAGTTGGAGTTGGCTCTGGTGATGTAAATGTTCGTCAACACATTCTTGGTGTTGTTACAGACTTCGGTACATTCAAATTTGGTCAGCAATGGACTGTTTCTGATGACATCTACGGTGCTGATTACTCATACTTCTTCGGTGGTTCTGCTCTAGGTTACTCTAACGTGAGCGGTGCAAGCCATGACTCTCTAATCAAGTACAACCTAGACCTTGAAAACTTCTTCGTAGCAGCGAACTACGGTTTGAACGAAGACGATTCTAACCAAGATCTAATGGAAGTATTCGTTGGTGGTAATGTTGCAGGTCTAGACCTTCACGTTGGTTTCGGTCAAGTTAAAGACAATACTGATGCTGCAGTTCCTGAACTAAAAGATACGTACTACGAAGGTACAGTAGCTTATGATTTCGGCGGCGCATCTATTGGCTTCACTTACTACAACACTAAAATTGAAGTTGAAAGCGCTTCAGCAACTATCAACGGTTACTCTCTAGCGGGTACAGTTGACTGGGCTGACAACGCAACTGCGTATGCTGGTTTTGAATACACAGATCAAGACCTAAAAAATACTGCTGTTCTAGACCCAGCATTTGCTGACGAAGATACTTCTACAGTAATTTACGTAGGTACTGACTACCACTTCAACAGCTTTACTCGTCTATACGTTGAAGCAGCATACCAAGACGGTCGTACTCTAGGTTTCACAAACAAAGCATCTGATGAGTTTGTTGGTGTAGCTGTAGTTGACGGCGGTTTCTCTTGGGGCGTAGGTGCTCGCGTTTACTGGTAATCACTAGTAAAACATAATAATTTCAATGCCCAGCCATAGTGCTGGGCATTTTTGTATCAAGGTGTTCCTCTCGATCAACTGCCGTTGTCCTTTTCTTTGCCTTATTTGTTATTTAAGTCTTCAAATTCAATGGTTTAGTTATTTAACTGCCTTGGTGTTTAAAAGATAATGTTATGATTTGTTCACGGCTTTATTAGCCCTCCATATTAGCGCAATCGATTGTTTTTTATGTTAAAGTTGCCTAGAAATGATGCGAATCAAATCTATCGAAGCAGAAGCTGTCAACAGCTCAAATGAAAAATAGGATTTCCCCCAAAATGTCACAATTAAAAGTTTGGTTTACCGTCTCCGAAGCTGAAGGATTAGTAAAAAGCGGAGGCTTGGCTGATGTAGGTAAGGCACTGCCTAAGGCACTACAAAATTTAGGTTCAGATATCGCGATTGCGATTCCGGGTTATACAAAACTGCCTAACTTTGAGCAGAGCCCTGTGGTTCTTTCTACCACACTCGATCACTTCCCACATACTCCGTATCAAGTTCGCCAACTTGAATTAGATGGTGTTCCTGTGTACGCGTTTGAGTGTGCAAAATATTACGATCGTCCAGAACTGTACGCTGAGCGCAATCAGGCTTATGCAGATAATGGCGAACGTTTTGCATTTTTTTCTGCGGCCAGTTTAGATGCACTGCCTAAGTTAAATATTAAACCCGATGTGATTCATGCCAACGATTGGCACACAGGTTTAGTTCCTTTTCTATTAAAAACGCGTTTTGCGAATAACGAGTTTTATAAAGACATTAAGAGTGCGCTTACTGTGCACAACGCTTTGTTTAAAGGTATCTATTCTTATAATGAAGTGAGCATTATTCCTGAGCTGAGTCAGGTAGAACGCAGTTCAGTGAACTACGGTGATGATTGCATTAGTATGCTACGTGCAGGTATTCAATACGCTGACAAAGTTAATGCAGTGAGCCCAAATTACGCCGAAGAGCTAAAGACTCCGCTAGGCTCGCACGGACTAGTCAATGATTTCGTATCACGTTCTGCTGATTTTTGTGGCATCGTTAATGGCTGTGATTACAGTGAGTGGGATCCGTCTACTGATCAGTATTTGGTCAAAAAGTTCAAAGCAACCAAAGCCAGTTTTAAAGCGGGTAAAGCGGCCAATAAATTGGCACTACAGCAAGAGTTTAACCTTCCGGAAGAAAAACTGCCGATGTTTGGTATGGTGTGTCGCTTAACTCACCAAAAAGGCTTCCACTATATTCTGCCGATTCTTGAGCGTTTCTTAAGAAATGACGTACAGTTGGTCATTATCGGTACTGGCGATCCGTCAATTGCCGCTCAGCTTCGTGAAGTATCTGAGCAATACCGTGATAAATTTGCCTTTATTGAAGCGTACGACAACCGTTTGGCTCATTTGGTTGAAGCGGGTTCGGATTTCTTCCTAATGCCGTCTGAATTTGAGGCGTGTGGCTTGAATCAGATCTATTCGATGGCATACGGCACACTGCCGATTGTGCGTAGCGTCGGCGGATTAAAAGATACAGTGAATGACTATGACACTGATCCAAGTACCGGTACTGGTTTTGCATTCCGCGAACCATCAGCAGAAGAGCTACTGATTTGTATGCAACGTGCACTGATCATGTACCTGCAACAACCAAAAGCGTTCGCTGAAGTACAACTGCGCGCAATGAATCAAGATTTTGGTTGGGATATTGCAGCAGGTAAATATATTGAGATGTTCAAGAGCGCTTTTTAGCCTGACATAGTTTCAATAGATGAAAAAAAACCTGAATCTGTAAAAGATTCAGGTTTTTCGTTTTTAGAGGCTATAAAAAATCAAATTATAGCTTGTCAGTTAGCTCTACAGCTTGACCGATGTAGTTAGCTGGCGTCATCTCTTTAAGGCGTGCTTTCTCTTCTTCTGGAAGTTCAAGGCCGTCAATAAAGTTACGCATAGCTTCGCCATCAACACGTTTACCACGAGTCAGCTCTTTTAGCTTCTCGTATGGTTTTTCAATGCCGTAACGACGCATCACTGTTTGTACAGGTTCAGCTAATACTTCCCAGTTCTTGTCTAGCTCAGCCAGCAGTGCATCAGCGTTAATTTCTAATTTGCTAATGCCTTTTAGGGTAGAAGTATAAGCGATGATTGCATAGCCAACACCCACACCTAGGTTACGAAGTACTGTTGAGTCTGTTAGGTCGCGCTGCCAGCGAGAGACAGGCAGTTTTTGTGCTAAGTGACCGAATACAGCGTTGGCAAGACCAAGGTTACCTTCAGAGTTTTCAAAGTCGATAGGGTTCACTTTATGCGGCATGGTTGAAGAACCAATTTCGCCAGCAATGGTTTTTTGCTTGAAGTGACCTAGTGCGATGTAGCCCCACACGTCACGATCAAAGTCGATCAAGATGGTGTTAAAACGTGCTACTGCATCAAACAACTCTGCGATGTAATCATGAGGTTCAATTTGCGTTGTGTATGGGTTCCAAGTTACGCCTAGAGATTCAGTGATGAACTCTTGTGCGAACTGGTGCCAATCGACACTTGGGTAAGCAGATAGGTGAGCATTGTAGTTACCTACTGCGCCATTTACTTTACCTAAAATTTCAACGCTTTCGATTTGTTTGTATTGACGCTCCATACGGTACGCCACATTAGCCATTTCTTTACCCATAGTAGATGGGGAAGCTGGCTGACCGTGTGTACGAGATAGAAGAGGGATGTCGCGGTATTCAACAGCAAGTGCTTTGATTGCATCGATGATGTTTTTGATTTCAGGAAGAATAACAGTTTCACGTGCTTCTTTAAGCATTAGAGCGTGAGAAGTGTTGTTGATATCTTCTGAAGTACAAGCGAAGTGGATGAACTCGTTTACAGCGTGAAGCTCAGGTACACCCGCTACTTTCTCTTTAAGGAAGTACTCAACCGCTTTAACATCGTGGTTGGTGGTGCGCTCGATATCTTTGATACGCTGTGCGTCTTCTTCATTAAAGTTTGCCGCTACATCATCAAGGAATTGGTTCGCTTCTGCGCTAAACGCAGGTACTTCTGCAATTGCATCAGTTGCTGCAAGCTTTTGTAGCCAGCGAATTTCAACGATAGTACGGTACTTTAGGAGGCCATATTCACTAAAGATGCTACGTAGTGCAATGGTTTTACTTCCGTAACGGCCGTCTACTGGTGAAACAGCAGTCAATGCTGACAGATCCATGTTGTTCTCCCGAGTTGAGTTTCTAAATTTTGTGAGGTTTATACCAGTAACAAACCGAATTGTCACTACTATTGCGCAAACGTTTGCGTTAATTTTCTTTAATCAAAAAAATAAGCTCGCGACAATGCGCGAGCTCATCATTAAATTCGTGCTAAAAGTATTTCGGCCTGCTGTACCATTTTCTTGCGACCGAAGACTAAGTGACGACGTTTGCCACCGACTTGACGCCAAAGTACCGCGCTACGAATACCGGAAAGGAGTAGGGCGCGCACTTTGCTTTGTACCGCAGATTGTTGAAGCATAGCCGGGTTGCCAGTGACTTGGATACGAGGTCCAATTGGACTAATGACATCCAGATACACGCTGGCAAGATTACTGATCATTTGCTCTTCAAAAAGATCAAAGTGATCCGATTGTCGCTCAATTTGGTGAATTCGGTCACCTAATTGAGACATGGCATCGCGACGTTGACTCAGCTTACGCTCTAGTGCCATAAGGCTAATGATATAGCGAGTCAATTCGTTACCAGTGACTGAACTATCCAACCCTTTGGCTAAGCATTCAAGACCGAGTTTAAGATCTCGCTCATGGCCAAAGACACTGATAGTGTCCGCAGGGTTAGTGTTAGTAATGGCTGCTATGGATGTTTCAAAAGCAGCAGAATTACAATGTCCGTCTTTTGCCACTTGTTGAACTAGAGCGACAGCTTGGCAAATGCCAGCAAAAGCGATGGTACGGTCATAATTTGTGTTTGCCACTTAAGAACTCCTTTATCTTATGCTTTGATTCTTTTCTCAATAATACCGCCACCTAGACAGTCGTCTCCTAAATAAAAGACCGCAGATTGTCCTGGTGTAACAGCAACTTGTGGCTCATCAAAAATCACTTTAATGTTTTCATCGTCCACAGGAATAATGGTACATGGAATATCGGTTTGGCGATATCTTGTTTTTACCGTACAGGTCATAGGTTGACGAATTGGCTGACGATTTACCCAGTGAAGTTGTGAAGCAAATAAACCTTCAGACTTCAGTAACGGGTGATCGGCACCTTGCACCGCAATCAACACATTACGTTTTAGATCTTTTTCAGCAACGTACCATGGGTCTTCGTTACCACCGCCGCCTTTTTGGCCGCCAATATGTAAGCCTTTACGTTGACCAAGTGTGTGGTACATCAAGCCCATGTGTTCGCCAATGACTTTACCTTCTGGCGTTTCAATTTTGCCCGGCTGTGCTGGCAAATAGCGAGATAGGAAGTCGGTAAACTTGCGCTCACCAATAAAACAGATACCAGTTGAATCTTTTTTCTTGGCAGTGACTAACCCTTGTTCTTCCGCGATGCGGCGAACTTCAGGTTTTTCGATATCGCCCACAGGGAATAGGCTACGACCCACTTGCTCATGACTTAACGTGTAGAGGAAATAGCTTTGGTCTTTGTTGCCATCGAGTCCACGTAGCATGCGAGGTTTTTCACCGGCTGCGATTTCTTCGGCACTTGGGAAAGTACGACGCACATAGTGACCCATTGCAATGTAATCAGCATCGAGCACTTCATCGGCAAATTCCAAGAAGGCTTTAAATTTGATTTCTTTATTACAAAGGATATCTGGGTTAGGGGTGCGACCGGCTTTGTACTCTTCTAAGAAGTACTCAAAAACATTGTCCCAGTATTCGGCGGCAAAGTTAATGGTATGCAGATGAATGCCTAGCTTGTCACAGACCGCTTGCGCATCGGCAAGATCTTCTGCGGCTGTACAATACTCTTCGTTGTCGTCTTCTTCCCAGTTTTTCATAAACAGGCCTTCAACTTGATAGCCTTGTTGTTGAAGAAGATACGCAGAGACAGATGAGTCAACTCCACCGGACATGCCGACGATGACTTTCTTTTGGCTGTTGTCAGACATTCAAAAATACCACTAAATAAACACGGTCGCACATTCTACCAGAAACAAAGCTAGTGTGACAGTTCAGCGATATCAATCACACTTTAAATTGACTGAAAAATGTAAACAAATTCTGGCATACTGTGTGCAATTATTTTCAGTTTTCAAATAAAAGGCTATAGGCATGCAAGACGAACAAGAAATGCAAGATCAACTCTTGGAGATCGTTGAGAACCAAATCGAATCAGGCGAACCTAAAAAAGTAAAAGAAACCTTAATGCGTTTGATGATGACAGGTAATAGCCGTGAAGATTCAGTGGCGATGATAGGTTGCGCCGTTGCTATCGAAGTGTTTGATGTAGTCAATAACGGCGCCACTTTTAATGAAAAGCGTTATGCTGAGCATCTTGAGCGTTTACCAGATCTTGGTTTTATGGAAGGTGAGTAATTCACTTTCGTTAACCGCTGTATTTTGTATCAACAATCGCGGTTAACAAACAGCACAAATAATCCCAGTTTATGTCTATTTTCTTAGACACTGCTGGGATTTTTTTATTTAAGCCAATTTCCATTCACCATTGGGCAGTTCGCCCAAGCTATATTCACCAATCGAGTAGCGAATTAAACGCAGGGTAGGGAAGCCTATATTGGCGGTCATGCGGCGCACTTGACGATTACGACCTTCGATAATGCTAATTGATAGCCAAGTGGTGGGTATCGCAGCGCGAAATCGCACTGGAGGATTGCGTGGCCAAAGGTTTGGCTCCGTCATTATTTCCACTTTTGCCGGTAGCGTGAGCCCATCTTTTAGCTCAACGCCTTGGCGCAGTTTATCGAGATCTTGCTCTGTTGGCGCTCCTTCAACTTGCACCCAATAGGTTTTGGGGGATTTTGAGTCAGGCTGAGTTAATTTTGCTTGTAAAATACCGTCGTTGGTCAGCAGTAATAAGCCTTCACTGTCTCTGTCTAATCGCCCTGCGGCATACACTTCTTTAATATCGATAAAGTCGGCTAAGGTTTGTCTGCCATCGCCGTCGGTAAATTGACTCAATACATCAAACGGTTTGTTAAATAACACTATTTTTCTATCTTGCGCGGATACACGTTTAACTTGTCTAACTGGTTTTCTGCGTGCGGATGAGCTAGAACGGTTTTTGTTAAACTTAGCGTTTGACGTCGATGTTCTATTTGACGTTTTAGATGGGTTTTTCGGTCGACGTTGGTCGCTAGACATGTTAACTACCTTGCATTTTTGTAAACAAACTGTGTTAGTTCGTTCTCTCGAAACAACATTTGCTTTATGATACGCGCAGCAAACGCGTTAGGACAACAATAACACGATTGCGATCAACGCCGTTTATTTGATAGGTTAGTCAGTACACCTTGTATGATTATACCAATCACACT
>NZ_BAUJ01000080.1 GCF_000496695.1 Vibrio halioticoli NBRC 102217 | reverse complement strand
TCCCAAAAAAGAATGGCAAACTTCGACCTCTGGGCATTCCATGCATGATAGATAGAGCACAACAAGCACTACACCTATTATCGCTAGAGCCCATATCAGAAACAATTGCCGACCCTAATAGTTATGGCTTTAGAGCAAATCGTAGCACGGCTGACGCTGTCGACCAGTGCTTCAAGTGTTTAGCTTTAAAGAAATCGGCTAAATGGGTTCTTGAAGGAGATATTAAAGCTTGCTTCGACAAAGTCGGGCATCAATGGCTTATGGATAACATTGCCATGGATAAACGAATGCTGGAGCAGTGGCTAAAGTCTGGATTTGTAGATAAAGGGCTATTTTACGACACCGATGAAGGCACACCGCAAGGCGGGATCATTTCCCCAACCTTGATGTTGATGACGTTATCGGGGCTCGAACAGCGCGTTAAGTCTACCGCTCTTATGAAAGGATCAAGAGCCAACTTTATTGGTTACGCCGACGATTTCGTCGTCACTTGCGCTTCAAAGGAAGTGCTCGAGAACGATATCAAACCGTTGATTGCTGATTTCTTAGCGGAAAGAGGCTTAACATTATCCGAAGAGAAAACGCACATTACTCATATCAACGATGGCTTTGACTTTCTTGGGTTCAACCATAGGAAGTATAAAGGAAAACTGCTCATTAAGCCGAGTAAATCCAATACGTTGATGTTCTTAAGCAACCTGCGTGAACTCATCAAAAAGCACGTAACCCTTCCAGTGAATGATCTTATCAAACTGATAAATCCGAAACTCAGGGGATGGTCGAACTATTATCGACACTGCGTGGCTAAACAGGTATTCGGATATATAGGTCACAAGCTATTCCATACGTTATGGCACTGGGCTAAAAGGCGTCATCCAACAAAGTCTAAAACTTGGATCGCCCTAAAATACTTCATCAACCGAAAAGGCCAGTGGCAGTTTCACGGTTGGCGGAAGATCATGGATATGGATTGCCAGTTCAATCTCTTCCAAATAGCCAAAGTGCCAATAGAAAGGCATGTAAAAATCCGAAGTGCAGTGACACCATTTGACCCTCAATACCAAGAATACTTGGCTAAAAGGAAGTCAAAAAGGCTAGCTCGTAACTCTTGGAACGAACCTGCTCCGACTGCTTTATAAGTTGCTGGGTATCATTTGATGCCTTTGTGGAGGCTTGAGCCTAGTGCAGTGAAAGTTGCACGCTGGGTTCTTAGGGAGACGGCACTTGGTAACAAGTGTCGTCCACCCGACAAAGACGTGCTTGCTATAGTCGGTTCACATACCTCTGCCGAGTGAACTAGCAGAGGAAAAATAACAAACTTTATTGTAAATGATCAGACTTTATTGGAATCGAACAAACTATATTGTCTTCCGACAATTGGCAGAGGTTTATTAAAAAGTGTGAGAATTTGAAAGAGCTGAAGGGCGGAGAATTACGTTTTGCAGCGTTAAAAAAATTGTTCACATCGAACAATACGGAAGTTCCCGTGCAACTTCCGTTAGTATTATAGCTATTGTTCTTTCTGGATAAATTGAACTTGAAACTTAGCAACGCCGCGCTTTTTCAATTGTTGTGCAAGTCGATCTAGACGCTTCCAACTTCTTAGTTCGTCAATTCTAGTGTGGCGGATAGCGTATGCCACTTGTTTTTCGGAATTGATACCAACTACATTAAACTCGTTGATGTGACTTGTGGATTCCTGCACAATCAGATCTGTAATGCCTCCCGATTCTGTTAAACGGAAAAAATCACCTTCTTTAACTGTTTTAAATTTCATACACCACTCATTTTGTCATAATGATGGCCTCATAATATCATTACAGTGACTACTAAACAGGTAATTTGAACTGCCTACTCATATAAATAAAGCCTCCTTCTTAATATCCGCCCAAATTACAGGCGATAGAACGCTGTAGATTCTTGATAGTGAACTTGCTTTTTTCCATCCAAGAATAAACTGTGATGCTTTGGCAGCTCTCTTACTTGTTGTAAGGTTTTGTCTAGATCAGACTTTGACTTGATGTTCAGTAGGTGCTCAATATCTCTTGGCTTAGGCCCGTTGAGCCTATGGCAAATCCACGCCTCCATATAGTCGCGGTAATTTACTTCATTGGTTTGGAAGTGATCTAATCCCTGCGTACTCAATATAAACCCTGTTCCAAACTCCCTACCTTCTTTAAGGATTTTCTTTAAACTCAGATATTTATATCGCATCAAATTGTCTGCTTCATCAACCAGTATCAATTTTTTTAGCGCACGGTGCTGGCCATCCACTGTGGGTTTTGGTGATTGTTGCATTTGAACGTAGAACTGATCGAGCAGCAACGAGACAATGAGTGACTGAAGGGATGAATCCAACCCTCCAAGTTCTATTACGACAACTTGATTATCTAGCAGCTCAAACAGTGGTTTGCATTTGCGAGGGTTCGGCTCGAATATTTCAAAATCTTCAATATCGGCCATAGCAGAAGTTAAACTATCAGAAGGTATCTTGTCTTGTGACATATAAGCACTGCATACCTCTTGAAGTGTCGGTGGAGTGCCTTTCAATGTGTTTAAATTGTCTTTATCAAAGTTTCTACGTTCATAGGCTTTCAATATCATCGTCTTGAGTAGTTGTTCTTGTTTTACACCCAAATTAAAAGAACTACTGAGTGAGCTGATAATGACTTTAGCTGTATTGATAATGCTTCGTTTATCAAACGTGTAGAGCGACAGAGGATTAATAGGTAAGTTGTTCGCAGGTAGCACGAGTGCGCCTGTTTTCTTCACGAACTCTAGGTCGGAGTAGTCTGATTTATAATCAAAGATCAGCAAACCAAGTGATTCACCACCCGTATTATTCGCTCGTTGACGCACCATTTGAGTGATAATGCTTTTTACTGTTTGGGTTTTACCCGTTCCCATTGTTCCACAGACTGCCAAATTTGGACTCATGTATTGGGCTGTATTCGTTGGTGTCCAAAATAACTTACCAGAATTAGAGCCATCTTTTCCAACGCCGACTTCAATTGTAATATCTGTACCGGTCTTTTGGCTGGGAATATTCATTTTAGGTATGCCCGGTGCCTTAGTTGTACTTTTGTTGATTGGTTCGGTCGAAGTGGAACTTTTTTTAGCTTGCGAGCCGCCGGTAATATCCGGGCTTATTTCTGTTGTTGTCTTAGGACTAGGGGTAGATTTGATTCGCGGCTTGGCTGGTAAATTAGCTGGTATAACGTTATCTAGCAGAGATTTATCTACTTTCGTTTTTCTAATAGTAAAAGCCAAATTGTTATCAAGTGCATCCATGAGTTCATCGGGAATAATTAAAACTTTCTTCGGGCGAGTGAGTGCCACGTACAGTAAGTTAATTTCAGCTTCATCGAGCGGTTTACCTTTTGAAAAGGCAGTAATGGTAGCTCTGAAGTCGTCTGAGAGCATCACTACATCATGTTCCAAACCTTTAGACCCATGCGCCGTTGATAACTGTACTACGGCTTTGCTTTGAGGAATGTTCATCGACCATTGCAACGCATCGTGAAGACTTCTAGCTTTCTCGTAGTCACTTTCAATCAACTCACCAAATAATTGAGTCTCATTGTCTTTTTCGTTGAGCAGTAAATGCTCTAAAGATTTGTATTTCTGATGTGCTACTAGAACACTCTCTTGTCCCGCAGCCAAACGCATCATGCTATTGAGTTTTCGTAGACTGAACTCTGCTTTATTTGATAAGAAAGCGGCGGGTATTTGCGCTTGATGACACGACAAAAGCACTTCCAGTAAAGAAGCATTCGTGTGTGAGATATACAAGAACTGTTCAGCACCATTGTACTTTGAACCCAACACCACCTGAGTATCAAATCCAACACCTTTGATACTTATTTTGGGATCGGTATGCTTTAAAACCTTAGTGGCCAAGTCTGCCACTTTCTGACCAAAACGGAAGGAATGAGAGAGCTGAAAACCCTCATATGGAATTAGATCCATTGCATTTATCCCGCCACGGAATTGATAAATACTTTGGTACTTATCTCCGACAAAAATTTGTTGGCACTGTTGTTTTAGTATCACACTGAGTAGTAGTGGATTTGCATCTTGGGCTTCATCAAACATGATGTAGTCATATGCAATTTTAGGGTTAGAAAGTTGCCATACTTTTAAATAACAGTCGTGTGTTGCTGGACACTTACTACGTGGATCAAACATTTGTCTAATTAGAACTTTACTCACTTCTATTAACTCAGAATAAAGTTTATTACGCTCTTTAGCTTGAATGACTTTCTTTTTTACTAGCTGATCAATAGCCTTAATTGCGGTACTAGGAAGATGTTGTGGTGCAATTTCAGTTGAAGCAGTAAGGCAATATTTATCAATTGTACTCAAAATATACTTGCAAACTTTACTTTCATTCAATAACTGACATAGATTGGAATTTGTGGACAATTCAGAATATTTGATAACTGTGGATTGTGAATGTTTTACACCGACTTTCTTTATGAAGTTGTTTTTATCTTGAACCGGGAAGCTATTTAAAGCAAAAGAGTGTGAAGTATAAATATGGACATTATGACCCGAAAACAACTTGCGAGCTTCTTGTTCTAGCGATTTGTTGTAGCAGATATATAACCCTGTCTTACCTGTATGGTATTTTTCAACAGCACGAAGAACCGTGCTTTTACCCGAACCTGCATAAGCGTAGGCTTTGACATTTTCACCAGAAATTACCGCTTCAATAAAGTCATTCATTTCTGGTGTGAGATTATGCTTTCCAATTGTTCTTTCTTTAGTGGTCATAATTTAAATCCTTTACATTAGTGACTCTTTAATTTTCGCAATGCTTCTTGTTGTAACGTTAACTCGCTCTCTACAAGGCAATGCGAGTAAAGGTGTTTTGTCATTTTTTGTTGCAAGCAGGATGTTTTGATGTGCTTTCATTAGCAATTTTAATTTATTTCTTATTGGGCCAAGACCAAACTCAACTTGCTCAATGAGTTCTACCTCCCAATCATCAGCATATTTAAAATTAGACTTTGAATATATGTTATTTCTAGGCACAGCTATGGATTTGCTCAGTCTTATGGTTTTGTCACCGTTCCTTACGAACTGCACCCTAAACCATCTTGATCTAAATGCGACTCCGCTAAACTCCAATGAAAGAGAATAATTCGTGTATTCACGATTAGATTTATTATTAACTCGTTGAACCTCCCGTTTCGCAACCTTTGTCATCCAAAATTCCAAATAGAACTTTGCTTCATCATAGAGTTTATCAATTTCATTATATATTGCTGTCTGTATCTCTTGCATACTGCCGCCCTTGATGGAGTCCCCTACTACAAGATTAGACTAAGCAGTAAATTTTCCAAAATTACTACTTAACAAATGTAGTAACCAATTCTCAGGTTTTTTGGTTCTACTTAGTTCAGTACCAATTCACATGATAATTGGTTGTAGTACCAAAAGCCCTGTATAAAGTTCTGTTGTATATCACTTTGATTTAACATAATTATTCTGTGAGTTTTTTCATTTGTGTATTTTCTCTAGGATCTAATATTTTAGTAAATAGCCCATAAATAACTCCAAGATATAGTTTAAAAACAAGAGGATTTCGGACATTCTAAACATGGTTTATACTTAACTTAGTAATTGCTTTAAATGAAAGGATTAATACAATGAGTAATTGGTTGTTTTTTAATTATAATAACTGGAAAGTTTTATTACCAATGGGGTTGATTATAGTTTTTACAGGCATGATTTTTGGTTTTTCTATTCTTGATTTTATTGTATTTATAGTAATCATTTTTCACTATGTATTCTGTTATGGCTTACCAAAATCAAGAGCTAACAACAAGTCGGATGCTGATAAACCAATCAAGATTAGAAGGTAGCTGATATGTTTTTTTGGATGATCGTTTTTTATTGTTTCTTTATTTATTGCGCGAGACTGCACGGACACTTGGAATACACTGGTGGAAATGAGGTAAATAGTAAAGTGGATAAAGAGTTGTTTGATGATATGGATAAGTCAACTGAATACTACGCAGATCCAAGTTGGAGTGATTTACCTGACAATATATACCATAAAGATAATAGATAAAAAGGGAGGCGAACCTCCCTTTTTTATTCAATGAAAAAATTATCTAGGTATTTCGTTGGGATCGTGTTCATTAGGTGGCAGTAACTCATTGCTATCACTTTCTTCTTTACTAGATGTATCGAAGTTAAATCCAATACTATTTAGTATTTCTTTCGCCTCCCCTTTTACATCATCAACAAAATCATAAAAGGCTGCTTCAGCGGTCGTTCTTGAAGGATTGTAATAACCTTCTTCCTCAAGATACTGCATTAAATTATCATGTACTTTTAATGCTGTGCCACCTGGATCTGTATCATTTAAGGCATTATAAACAGCTCTTGCTTCTGAATCGCTGAACGCATCTTTACCAAGAATGGCATTAGCCTTACTTTCAAATTCTTGAGCTTCTTTTTCTACGTGCTCTTTATTATCAACAAGGTGTTGGTTGTGTTCAAAATCTTTACTTAAATGCGTAATGTCTGCGTCTGATACACCTTTTTGAATATCATTAACGGGTTGTTCAAATCCACGATTTAATACATTAGATTCCACATTATTTTGTGGCGTATTATCAGGGTTGCTCCACACGCTTTCTGCAATACTCGATAGATCGCCGTTGTAGTTTGCGGTAGCTGTTAGTGCTGCTAAACGAGCAGTTTTGGAGTCCATGCCACGTTCACCACCATATTCCGCTTCTTTCTCTCGGAAGTATTTATAAGCGTTTGGATCATCATTTCTCAGTTCATTGATAGCTGAGTTCATGCGACCATCTATACCATCTTCATGCGCTTTCTGGTGTAGAGCTGTCATCATATCAGCATTACTCAGTGAGAAAGTTTGCTCCATAGATTTTGCACTTTCATAAGTGTCACTGGCACTGACTTTCTCTTGGTACGCATTTTCAGCTTTAGCGATAGATTGGTCCATGTAGCTGTTGCCTGTAGATACTCTCTCGCTGTTCTGATCCATGTAGTTTTGAGCATGATTGAATGAGGCTTGAATACCGCTTGAGGCCGTACCCGACACAATTTCAGAGAACGCTTCACTTTCTGACTTCGATAAACCTTCAGTAAATCTACTTGCTTGTTCGTAACCGCCTCCAAAGCCACCAGATCCTGTTCTCGCGGCCATTGCTAAACTCCCAACTAAATTTGACGCTGATTCCTTATTGAAACCGTACTGCTCCATGAGCTGAGTTTGCATACTCGAAGCCCAATTCTGTGTTTCTGCGGTAGAGCTGATTACGCTCTGCCCCATCGACTGAACTTGATCAGTGGTATAGCTTTGCCCTTGTGAGTTTGTCACCATCTGGCCAACAGCTTGAGAGTAGGCTTCTTGTGTCTCGCTTGCTTGACGTTCTGCCGTTGAAACACTGCTTTTTAAGTTGTGACCTTGCGCTATCGATCCTATTTCTGTTCGAGCCGCTTCACTCGAAACATTACCATGCTGATCTAGTCGTCCCGTATTGCGCCACCCCATATCGACCATAGCACCGCCTTGACTTGTTATATCAGGCATTGAATCTGTGTCTTTAGGTGTCACAGCCGCTTGTTTTATTGCACCAAACATAGCCATTGCTGAACCCGTAACAAGAGCCATAGCCATTGCAGGAACGATAGTAGCGGAAATCATCCCACCTAGTCCCATTAACTCTTTTGCCTTGTCTGTCATCGCATACACGAACTCTCTTGAGCCAATATCGTATTGCGCAGCAATCATGGCACTGTAGTTAGTAAGATCATGGATAATGATACTTTGTGTTACTACAAGCATTACGGGTATTAATTGTATAACAGCGAGTAGCTGCAAATAGAGCAACATAACTTTGCTACCTGTTGCGCCTGTTAATACCATAAGCCCGATAAATGGAGCGAGTGCATAGATAAGACATTCCAAGATTGCGAGTAATTTATCTACGATTTGAACCCACATTTCCCCTTGCAGTGTCCATGCGTAATCACGTTGCTGAATTGAGCTGTTGAGGTTTTCAGCTAGATCAGACGACCCCATACGATGATAAAATGCCAATTCACCACCGTCAGCTGCTTTGTTGATATAAAGTGACGCAAGAAAATCACGAGAACGGCTTGAGTCAATCTGTATAGCTTCAAGCGCATCCGATGTTCTAATTAGACCGTCCTCTCCTGCTCTAACTCCCGCCGCTACATTATTTGCAGTTACGATATTTTCAAAGGTAGGCCCATCAAACGCTGTTTTAATATAACCATACGCTTCGGAACAGGTAACGGTTTTTTGCTGTCCTATGCCGTCTACAATCAAGGTTGTATGAGCGCGAGAATCAAATTCAATAGCATCTAAGCGATTATCTTCACGCATTTTTAGGTATTCATTGTCTCTTGTTGCTTTGACCATTGCGCATTCTGAATAATAAGCTCGTAGCGATTGACATAGGTTTATATTCGCTTCTGTACTGGCTACCTCACCTGCGGGGCAATTTAGCATAGATGCTTCACGGTAAGAGGCTATTACTTTCAATGGTGCGAGATAGCCGTTAGCGGATACATTAGCAAGATCATTAGGGCCACCAAATGCAATTTCAGATGTTTCTACAAGATAAAGACCTATTGAACTAATTAATGATGCAGGTACAGCAATTGCGGCTGGTATATTATCAATTTGGGATACCGTGCCATCGTAACGATTTTCGATAGACACACTAACGAGTGTATTAAATCCCATCACATAAATGACAATCCCCGCAAGTAGTCTGCCATAAGGCAGTTCAGGTTTTGCGCTGAGTAAACTATGTAATGAACTGCCTACCACAACAAAAATAGCGACAGCAATTACCGCCGCTGTGTATCCCCCATCGGCAAAAATGGAGGCTATAGCGTTGAAAACCATGTTTAGGGTTCTAACGTCACCAAAGCTCACAATATCCCAAACCATAATTTAATTACCTTGTGTGTCTTTACGTTGTCCGTCAGAGAAATCAAGTGAATCCAGTGTCACCATAAGAGACTCGACCGGTATCTGTTTACTCAAGCGGTTGTATTCTTCAATATAAGCATCCCTACTCTCTTTGAATGTTGCTAGAGCTAATTTTTTAGCTGATTGAAGTGAAGTGTCATTTTCTGAATTTTTGATAGCTGATTCGGCGGCATCTATATAGTTAAGGATTTGCACGATGGCAGTATCTAGAGCCATTCTTGATGAACACAGGTTGACAATCTGAAGACGAATAGTTGTGTTTGAATTGGCCATTGATGCTTGATAAAGTTTTTGCATACACTTGCTACCGACAATGGTTGTGACACTTAATGTAGCCTTCGCCTGTTCTGTCCACTCTTGATTTGTTGTTAGTGCAGTGTCCATATCTATTAAAGAGTTATAGACACGATTATGAAGACCAATATCAGTGATGGTTTTATTGGGTTGCATTGGAGGATTCAAACAGCCGTCTATCTCGTTCGTATCACATTCGTAAACAAGGTACTCTCCCCCACTCACCAGATCGGCAAGTTTAACTCCGTGTCCTTTGTAGACTTGCGTCTGAGGTATTGAATCGGCTTGCGATGATGTGTCACTGATTACTACTGTCCCTGTAATGGTCATCATTAACTCAAGAAAATCATCATCAGCACCATAGACACTTTTAATTTCCCCGTTATTAAATGCTCGCCAAGCAATATTGCCTGTGATCTGCGTTTTATATTCATCGGGATTTGAGGTTTTTATTGTATTGCTTGCCGACTTACCTTCCGTGCCAATCCATGACCAAGCAGCGTTAATATCATCCATTACGCCTGTGTTTACTCCCATTGCTTTTGCGCTTGCATCAGCTTGTTTGCCTGTAGCAAAGTCAGCAGTGGCATTAACTAAACCTTCAGCCATGTTACAGCTATCAATGTTCATGCTATTGATGGCTTGCGCGGTTTTTTCTAGTGAAGTCATGACTTGTTCACATGATGGACAGGCTGATTGAATTGCAAGTTTTACACCATAACCTAAAGCGTTTGCTCCAACAGCTTGAAAGGTTTGAACGAACTGATCCGCATTGATATAGCTAAAACTACCACCGTATAAATCAATACCCCCGCAACCCGCTTGGATAGAGGGAGCAGTAGCAGAGGCTATATTTGCTCTTTTTGTGGGTACTTTTATGAATATTTGTCCTCCACTTAGCACCCCACGCCTAGCGGTGTCATAAGAGGCAGGTTCGGTCGAATTCATCAGTGCATTAAATGCATCATCCATTTTGTCATTAATTGAACTGGCCATTACAGAAGTAGAAGTAACAGCAGACGCAAAGAGCAACGTTGTAATAATGTTTAATTTCGATAATTGCATGTTACTGTCCTCCTAGAGAGTCGTAGTAGAACTCTTGAAATTCTTGTGGTGCATCGCTTGGAAACGGAAACTGGCTATATTCGCCACTAACGGATTGATACAGACCTGAACTACGAGTTTGTTCAACATCTTGTTCAGAGATCAATTCAGAACGTTCCGCCGCATAAATGATTCGATTTTGTAATTGATTGAGAGATTGAAGCCCTTGAGCAATTAGCTCAAAGCGGTTGTTTTGTGGATTAAAGAGGTAAGTTGCGGGTACTTGAACAACACCTAAATGTTGCGCTTGGCCTGTGTCTGTCAAAAATTCTGGCCAAGGTGATTGCGGTAAAGGCTGACCATCTAGCGATACCGCTTTGATAGCAAAATTAAATTCTCGCTCTAGACCTGCGAGTAAAGGTGCTTGCTGTGAGCAAAATGAGCAATCAGAACGGTAAAAAAAGTAGATACCTGTTTGTTGGCCAATATGATGCAGTAGTTGAGCGCGATTTTTTGACGCTTCCATATTCATACTGCGCATACCAAAATTAGCGGTTGGTCTCTGAGTCGCACTATCTAAGAATGGATCTTCATAAACGGCTTTTTGGCGTTGATACGCAAAGGCAGTGGCTCTGTCTCGCATGAACTTTTCAAGGTACAAGTAATTACGCATTGCCTGTTCGTCATACGGATTATCAATGGCGGCATCACGGTACTTTTCAAAGTTTTCTCGAAACCACTTGGTTGAAAGTGGTTTTTCTTCAGGCTGTTGAGATTTGGGTATAACAGTAGGTTGAATCTCTTTTAATAGTTTCTCTTTAAATTTTTCTTTTTCTTCTACTGGTAATTGTTCGTACCAAAACCAACCACGCTCAGCGTCATCATAAAATTCTGGTTCACTTTGCTGTTCTATTTGTCCAATGGCGACTGTCGAGAACAGTAGGCCCGATAGTATGAATATATTATTTGCTTTCCTTAACATATAACGTGTTCCTTTCTTAAACTTACTTCAATGAACAAAGGCTAAGGGTTATTTTCCTTACCTTTATTCACTCATATTATTTTTATTTCCAAAATCGAAGGTGGTAGCAGGTGCTACCCGCACTCAATAAAAATTGAGTACGGGCTACCTGTATTGTTAAATTTCAGTAGAACCGACAAAACATTGTCCTATTAGCGCGTCAGCTCCGCAGAACTCCCACTGTTGAGGGAAACATTCAGCTAAGTCACATAGTGTTTCGTGTGACCAACCGCCCTTTGGTGGTGTATAGCGACCAAGAAGTTGCCCTTCTAGGCTAATAATCAGTAGTGTTTCATGCTGATTATTAGCCAGTAGATCAGGTTCTTTTGGATTCACTATGTCAGTAATAAACGTCAGCATTATGCAATCGCCTTTTGCCATAGATACAAGTGATGTGGAGGAAAATGGTTTTCGCCATGTTCAGCAAGCTCATCGTTCCAATCCACGCTTTTGCGATTTCCTAGTTCACTTGATGGATACATAATGGTGCATTCAACACCTTGTTCCGCCATGCGCTCTAAGAGTTCTACAGCTGAGTCATATCCTGCACGTTTGCCGTTTTTTTCACGATCCTTATCCGCCCAAATGAAGATGTGATTAATATCTTTTGGAGGGTTAAATTTCGCTAGTAACGTACTACTAATACAAGGCCAGACAGGTTCATGTTTGACTTGCATTACGCTTAACGCAGTTTCGATCCCTTCTGTAATATGTAGATAATTACTTTGTGGGATACCTAACTGTATTGATCCGCCTGATAACATTCGGTCTTCACACGATGTTGTCAGTTTCTTGGATGCAACAGCTTCACCTTTCCGAGACAATTTGAGCTTATGCCCGGTTTTGTCGAGATAGGTTCTGTGCAAACAAGCTGGATTTCCATCTTCATATCTCACCATTGTTACTAATGCGGGATACGAGCCGATTTTCACATTGTCGTGATACAGCTCTAAAGACGGATGAAAGCGTATTGTTTTACTTAGACCATGCAGATTAAGTTGCTTTAAATCTAGACTGCGTGAGTTCAAGTAAATACGTGCTAACTTCGCTTTTGGTGAAGTTAAGTCAATGGTGCTAGACCATACTTTTCTTAAATAAGCTCTGCATTTCCCCAAGTGTTTATCAGTGCTTGTAGCCTGAGTTTTTGAGTAGTTAGCTGAGCGAACAGGTGCTTTCGGTGTGTAATCTTGGCGTTGTGAGTTATTCATACCAAGAAATTCACTTACAGCCTTTAGTGTTGTTATAAAATCACAATCCCAAAGCCACATAAGCAATTCAAAACCATTTGGCTTTGCACCGTCAGCGTTAGAAATACCGCCACCTGTTGTATTTGAATCTTTAAACAGCCTAAAACCATCTTTGCCGCCATTGACGGGGCAAGGGCCGTGTTTTGGGCATCGTTTAATTGCATCATTTAACGAAGGTGCGAGTGTAGTAAATATTTCAAACCAACGGCCATTTGCAGCTTGTTTGACCTGTTTAAAATAGTCATTAGAGTGTGTCATAAATACCTCCACGTAAGGTTTGTTCGATCAACCAACGTAGGTAACAACCATTTAGATTGTTGCCATCACAACAATTAATAAAAGAAAAAGGATTTTTGGTGTCATTACTACAAATCCATTCCTTAGCTTCTCGTTGCATTTTTTCTGACTTTCTTCCATCTTTGAGGTCTTCAATCGCTTGAATAATCATCGACTTCTGAAGCAAAATAATGTCTTTGGTTGACCATATTTCGGTATGTAACGTTTGCTCAGAATGAGCATGGCGTGTAGTTGCGTTTTTCATACTTCTCTCTCCGTTGTTCCCATAGGGGCTTTTCAAAACCCGCAGGAACAGGCTTGGAAAAGCCCCTATGAACAGAGAGTCAAACGCGACTATTCAGTAATTTTCGTCCCGTAAAATTGCAAGGCGTAGGACACAGTGCCAAGCCAAATTAGAGAGAAAACAGTCAGTAGGATGTAGAACATGTAGTACCTCATAAAATAAAGGGACTACCCCTACAGGGGTAAGTCCCTGAAGGGTTCAAGAAGTGGTCAGTTAGATATTGTTTACCATGCGCCGTACTAGGGTTCGTAGGTGGTGAATATCTAAACAATTGTTGGATGCACACAAGCGAGCACAAAAAGGATGTTCTTCATTGCTGAATAACCAATCCCAAGCCTCTTGGCGCATTTTCTTTGACCGCCGATGATCCTTTATCTCATTAAGAGCTTGTACGATCATGGCGTGTTGGATTGCAAAAATTTCAGTGTCTTCCCAAATCGCCCAAAACTCAGTTGATGAGTCAAGCACGAAAGGAAATAACCGATCCTGATCAGGATTTGTAGTTTTTGTCCTCCAAAGTTTTCTTAACATGATGTTTGCCTCTAAAAAAAGGGCAAACATCAACCCCGTTAGGGCAATTGTTTGCCCTTGTGGGTGGTGTGATAGTTCTCAGCTGATAAGTAAATTTTTAGCAACTTTGAACATCTCTTTTTTGAGTTGGTTAAGGTCTGAAATGAACAATGCGTTACGAAAATACTGATAAAACTCAGATTTATCGCGTGCAATATCACCAATCGCAATACCAATTACGATGATGCCGTTTAACTCAGCTTTTCTAACCAGATTGATTAAAGAAGTACGCTGTTCGTAATCTGGATAACCATCGGTAATGATCATTACTACTTTGCGATCTTTTTTACTCATAATCACTTTTTTCAAACTGTGCCATAACGCACTTGCTGTTGGTGTGCTATAACCTTCACCATCAACACGCCATAGGCGTTCGGGTAGGCTTTTAACAGATTCACCTTCACTAAGTAGTTCAATGACACTGTTTCCACTATTGCTAGTTGGAAAAGCACTTGCCGTTACTGATACACCGTTAAGTTTATTTAAAGCCATAGACAGTGCAACTTGTGCTTCCTTAGCAACATCTAAGTAGGTGTCACCATTCGCACAGACGTGATCCATTGAGCCTGAATTATCAATAGATATTTCAACAATGGTATCAATTACCGCTTTTTGTGCTTTAGAGCGAAACAAACGAGGATCGCCCACAGCAGCTCTATACAACACGCGACTGTTAAGGTTTCTACCTGACGTTTTCGTTCGACATTTAACCTTCAATTCTTCTTGCACAATACCTTGCAGTCTGGAAGT
This sequence comes from Vibrio halioticoli NBRC 102217, assembly GCF_000496695.1. Classification (GTDB taxonomy): domain Bacteria; phylum Pseudomonadota; class Gammaproteobacteria; order Enterobacterales; family Vibrionaceae; genus Vibrio; species Vibrio halioticoli. The sequence continues at coordinate 3,199 of NZ_BAUJ01000080.1, read as the reverse complement.
AAGATTGTTGGAGGTTTGTTTTACTCGGCTTGTAAGAATTTTACCGTAGCGTGTATTACCTGATTCCATTTTATAGCAATCGGGCATACCTACTTCGATAGCGGGTTCATTAGCGTGAGCCAATGTCTCCATACTCTGAACAAAGTCAGCCATATCATCTTTCACATCTTCGTCACGAGCAGTCAGCGCACTAGCTATGGCAAAATTCACATCTTCAGAAGATGGTTCTTGTCTTTCGCTAGGTGTTGATTGCGGTGCTTCAGAACCAGAGTGAGTAAATTCATCCTGGTCAGAATCAGAAATATCATCATCTGTTGTGCTAGTCGAACTATCAGAAGATTGAGTATCACTACTCTCTTGTTCCGAATGTTCGCTATCCAAACTTTTATCGCTGGCCGATTGTGAATCATCACCATTACTGGCTTGGTCATCACTAGAGGTATCGTTAGTTTCTTCTGAAGCATCAGAATTGCTATCGCTATTACTGTTGCTGTCGTCTGAAGCATCGTTAGAGTCTTGATTTGAGTCATCGTTAGAATCTTCAGATTCAAGCTCAGGTTCAGGTTCAAAATCTTCAAGTAACGTTGTAACGGCTTGTGCTAAGTTAAGTGCGGCCCTAGAAGACTCCAATTTTGGTAATTTAGGTAGAATCAAAGCATCAAGATCACTTTGAAACTTCCAACCAAAAGTATCAAACAATGCATCTTCAGCCGCATCTAAATACTCCTGAAGGTGTAATTGTTCTCTGAACTTCACGCGGCAGGTAAAGAGTAGATAATCACAAAGGATTGAAACAGGTTCAGATTCCTTTGTTACTACAGGCCGATTACCTTCTGCTTGGCGATTAATCCATATCTGATCTAGCCATTTTCGAGTGCCAATCATGTATTCAATCATGGCTTTCTCTATGCGTAAATCTTCAAATATGTTGTGCATCGCCTTTCTTAAAGGGTTAGTCATCATTTCCGCAGGACTAATACCTTTAAAACTATTGAATTTAATATGAGCCGCTTCATGACTCATAAATCCAAGCACTGCATCCTTTTCTTCTTTGCTTGTCACATTGAAGTTAGGGATGTTAATGGTTGTACCATTTGTCCATGCCTGATCACCGTTTACTGAAATATGGATACCGAGCTTGTCACCAAGTCCAGCACCGATCAGTGGTAGTGAGTTCTTTAAAAGTTGAGTTTGTTTATTCATAAGTTTGCTCCAAATAGCGAGCAAACAACTACCCCATTGGGTAATGTTTACCCGCAGGGTTGAAATAACAAATACGCTCTAAATGAGCGAAATAAAAAGACCGACAAAACCGAGCAGAGCACCCAAGACAGCGAAGCGCATTGAGAGTCGTACAGTTAAGTCAGAGTGAGTTAGCAGCCAGATAAGGCATTTCAGAAGTGATGCTTTCTTGATGGTAATAGACTGACCAGAACCATAATTGGCTTCTAAGTCGCTAATAGCATCGTAATCAATAGCAATAGAGTGTTTGTTTAATCCAGAAATTGAGCCTGAATTTCCCATTACATACCTAATTGTCCAATTGCCGTTTGACGCAGTGATCAGCATTGGCGTTCTCCGAGGAAAACGTTTTTTTCCAATGTGAACATTAGCTAGACGAACAATAGAATGGTTTAGGCCCGAATCTTCAGGTGGTAATCGAAGAACGGTATCAATATTCATAAATCTACCTCTCTATAAGTAAAGGCAGATCGCCCTTACGGGTAATTTGCCCGTAGGGTTAAGCGGTGAAAACTACTAGATAGTAACCTTCATATCTGAAGAAGACATTGAAAGCACAGGCAGACCAAGATTTACAACTGGTAATGGCATATGCAAGTAAATGTCAGTGGCTTGTATTGCTGATGGTGTAATCAGTTCGCAAGTGATTGAGGGATCTATTCCAATTCCAATCGGATCTAAATCAAACTGACAGTTCTTAAACTTCAGCTCAGTAGCAACAACATCAGTATTCAACCGAAGGTGTACTTCACGAGGGTTTGAAGGACTGACAGAGTAAGCGTCAAAATTAAAAATATAACTTTGGCCAAGATCGTTGCGCACTTCTAAGTAACAATTATCTAGAGCACTAACTACTAGATCGGTTTTCGCTACAAAGTTCACGTAACTAAACGGTAGTATCATTTCCCCTAAGAGAAATTTTTGTTTTGCGGTAAGCATGGCGTTGCTCCATAAAAAAGAGCTACGCCCCATAGGGAAATAGCCCTATGGGTTGATCCTCTTATGAGGATATTCAGAAAGGTAAAAGAGAATGTGTGGTGTTGTCTCTTTCGGAAGCTAGGCTTCACTATGCGGATTCTCCGCCAACAGATACGATTTCTCGTAACCACAAGCCTCTACATCGAGGCCATTTTGCCTAAGTTCAAAAGAACTTAGTACACAAAACATACTTCTAATATTAATACTTAGTTAGAAATATTCAATACTGTGCCATATAGCTTTATGTTCTATTTTGGGCTTTGATGAATAAATTTCTACTGTAGTGGACTAGTATATATTTAGCCATCTACATGACCAAGATCTCCTGAAGCAAGACCAATATACAAGTGCATGGCATTCAACTTTCCAATCCCTTCATCTTCAAGAATCAACTCAGTCATTAATATAAAGCTTTGGTGACTGCACCCGACTGGTAGATTAAATTCTCGCATTAACCCTTTTAACTGATTTTTTAGGGCCGTTTTTTGTTTAATCGCTTGCTCTCTCAACTTAAGCATAGATTGTGCTTGTTGCTGACTATTGGTTTTACCCGAGGCGAATTTGATATCAGGTAATTGAGAGGCTTGAATGATAGCCAAAGTATCACTCTTATCCGTTTTCTGATTTTGACGAATGGCAGAAACCAATCGTGATGAAATTAATCTTGATTGATGCCCGAAATCGGTTGCAAGTTGGTTCCAATAATTTGAACCGCCAGATGATTCAAACACAACTAAAAAGGGCTAAGTTTTGCTAAGTACTCACTAAATTGGCTCGGTGTCATTTTTTGATTAGAGTGCGCCTTTTTGTTTGCGTACACGCAAACTTGAATCTCTTTTGTTGCTAGATCAACGCCAATAATTAGGTTTTTCATAATTAGACTCCCTTAAACACTTTACTGTTCAGAATAGACTGAGTAGGTGGTGTAGATACCATCTCTCACTATAATCGGCAAGCCGATTCTCTAGGTGATTTGAGG
>NZ_BAUJ01000081.1 GCF_000496695.1 Vibrio halioticoli NBRC 102217 | reverse complement strand
AGATACGCCTGAGTGGTTTCGCTTGATAAGCTTTCCGACTCAGTTGATTTACTGCTTTCATACGACGCGTGTCTGTGTTCCAGACAACGCCGTCTATTCCAGGCGTTTTACTGCCTTTATTTTGAGAGACTCGCTTAACAGCAAGAAGTTTAGCTGAGCGAGAGTGAGTCAGTATCCACTGCAATGCTTTTGCTTTGCCATGTTTACCGTCTCTAGTTGCCTTTGCGATACGCATTTGAAGCTTTAAGACGTTCGCCTCTACGGTCTTCCAGTTAATGGATTGCCACAGTGCATTGTCAGAAGATGCACTAATCTCATTCGAAATCATCATTTGCTTTTCTTCCTTAATAAAGTTATTCAAACTCTCTCGCAACGAGAGACCAGTTGGAAGTGGGCTCACTTTCATGATCAGGCACAAGCCTGTATCTGCATCGTTACAATGCAGCCTTCGCTTTTTCCAACCTCCTATACCTGCATCACTATCGGCCACAGAGGCTTTCCCAGAGGGAGTGATACAGGCTTACCGTGTTCCGTATGTCACGCAATGTCAGTTTAGATGCCCGCTATGGTGCGGAGAGTTCAATGATCACGAAAGAGCATGGGGCAATCTCTTTCCGACTCTCGTGCCTTTTTGGCTACAGCGTATTAACCACTTCCGCTGTTTGCAAACATAACGCGCCTTGAGCGGATTCACATATGTTCATCATGCTGACTACCTAGCACTCACCCGATTGTGGTTATCAGGAGGATCGTCCTCTCACGATTCAAATCCCGAACGGCATGACCCCGTTCTTCGTTACATTGTCAGAGCCGCTACTTTATTCAGGCTCCTAGGTTCATCTGGTGATACAGATGGTTCATACATTAAGCGGTGAACAGCGCTTCATACGACTTCACGTCGCAC
>NZ_BAUJ01000082.1 GCF_000496695.1 Vibrio halioticoli NBRC 102217 | reverse complement strand
AATAACTCACCACCTTCTCTGGGCTATGAATCATATTTTTGGTGCTTTCTTGTTGGACTATTTCCCCATTTAAACGAGTAGTTAGCAGTACATCGTTAAAATTGACACCTCGAGTCATAGTTGCAGCTATTGGACCAAACCCATCACTCGCTTTCGCCCGCATCCATTGTAGGTCTTGACCTTGCCAACTACGCTCAGTTAAATCGTTTCCTACTGTCACGCCCCAGATATAATTTTTAGCTTCATCTATCGAAACATTTTTCGCTGTTTTTCCAATAATAAGCACCAACTCCCCTTCAAAATGCAGATTTGTCGCCCCTTTAGGAACGAGTACCGGATCGCCAGAAAGAATCAAAGAAGAAGGTAATTTTAAGAATAATGGCGGAGGTGCAGAGGATGGAGAGCTGAGGTGACTGGCAAAATTCATCCCTACCGCAAAGACTTTCTCTGGGGTAGTTGGTAATTTCATCTTGATTTCGGCTATCGGTAGAGCGTTTTCTGAGGTTTTATATCGAGTAAAAATATCACCCTCAATAGGATAAACCTTATCATTCTCTAGCTTTCCATACTGAGTAATACCTTGATACTCAAAACGTATAAAATTCTCAGTATTCGCAAAGGAAGTTGTTGAAAATATAATTAAAAAAAGTACGCCTATCCATTTCATCTTTATCACTCCTTCTAAATATTTAAGCATAGGAGATGTTTGATAAAGTGCAGTTACTTCTTAAGGGCTCACTTAGGGGGTCAGCAGTTACGGGGTCAGGTCTTGAATTTTGCAATAATATGATGATTACTATCCATATTGATTTACTCCTTTATCAGACAATAAAAAACCCAGCATTTTTGCCGGGTTTTCTGTATTCAAAGCTCTAGTTTTGTATATAAAGCCTAATCTCAGGTAATGGTTAGAACGGAATGTCGTCGTCAAAATCCATTGGTGGCTCATTATACTGCTGAGGAGCCTGCTGTGGCTTCTGCTGTTGCGGTTGTTGCTGTGCAGGTTGGTGAACTTGAGGTTGTTGAGGCTGACCCCATCCACCTTGCTGTTGACCTTGTTGCTGACCGCCATATTGGCCACCTTGGTTTTGGCTTTGACCACCACCTTGACGAGAACCTAGCAGTTGCATCTGACCTGTTGGCCACTGCACTACTACTTCTGTTGTGTAGCGATCTTGACCAGATTGGTCCTGCCACTTACGTGTTTGCAATTGGCCTTCGATATAAACTTGTGAACCTTTTTTCAAGTACTCACCAGCAATCTCAGCGGTTTTACCAAACAAAACAACACGGTGCCATTCTGTTTTTTCACGTTGTTCGCCACTGGCTTTATCACGCCAAGTTTCTGAAGTCGCAATTGTAATATTTGCAATTGCATTGCCATTTGCGGCGAAACGAACCTCAGGATCCTGCCCCAAGTTACCCATAATAATTACTTTGTTGACGCCACGGCTAGCCATGTATCACTCCATTTACTTTTTATTTGCGCTAATACGCCAAGCATAACACGCCTAACGGACTACTTAAATCACTAGAAAGTGTAATAGAGAGACTGCCCTATAGATAACATCTATACAAAAGCAGAAACACTTATTTGCATTTTTTTCGACTTATTACGCAATTTTATGCAACAAAACACATGAAACAGGACTTTTTATTGAATATAATCGCAAAAAGTTAGTGTCGAGTTTCTCAAATTGGAAAGATATAAAAGAAACTGACCGTAGTTAACAGGGAGGAAAAGTATGTATTTTGATGGAATAAATTCTCAGCTTTTTTTGCATGAGAGCGGCGGGTTTAGTGACGAGGTAATTCAACAATTACAAGAGAAATCAAAGCTAACCCTGTACCCTCTAGAAGAATGGCACATGAGCTACAAGCCTAGCTTAACACCGATTATTTTTGTGGATTACAACGACCCGACATTTGACCCTGCAGACTTCGAAAACCCAAGTACACCAGGGAAACATATCAATATGGTCATTACTCAAGCACCGTTGCAACTAAAAACAGCCGACTTACTTAAATATGGACGTTTGCGCGGGGTTTTCTATAAACAACAATCCTTTGATGACATTGTGCAAGGTTTGCAAGCGTTAAGCCAAGGACGCTCATGGCTAAGTAAAGCGGTCAACGAGCAGTTGATCTCTTATTATCAATCCGTGCTGGTTCGCTATGCGCCACCACATACCATTGACTTAACTCGACGAGAAATGGAAGTTCTGGAAGCATTAAGAATAGGTAAATCCAACTTTGGCTTAGCTGAACAATTATTCATTAGTGAACACACTATAAAGTCTCATTTATATAAGATTTTCCGCAAAATTAAGGTAAAAAACCGAGAAGAAGCAGTACTGTGGGCACATCATTTTCTGCCATAGAGCAATAAAATTGCAGATTTAACCTAAGTGTATTTTATATCGCCTAATTCTAATGATAGAGTTAGGCAAAACTATTTAATTATAATGACTCAGTTAGGTTACCCCTCATGATTAAAAAATGCCTTTTTCCTGCAGCAGGTTACGGGACTCGCTTCCTACCCGCGACCAAATCAATGCCAAAAGAAATGATGCCTGTCGTTAATAAACCTCTTATTGAATACGGTGTTGAAGAAGCTATTCAAGCAGGTATGGATGCAATGTGTATTGTGACAGGCCGTGGCAAACACTCAATCATGGATCACTTTGATAAGAACTATGAACTTGAGCATCAAATTCAAGGCACCAATAAAGAAGAATTACTCGTAGACATTCGCAATGTCATTGAGTCAGCCAACTTTACCTACATTCGCCAACGCGAAATGAAAGGCTTAGGTCATGCAATTCTAACCGGGCGTGAACTAGTCGGTGATGAACCTTTTGCAGTCGTTCTTGCGGATGACCTATGTGTCAATGAAGAACAAGGCGTTCTAGCGCAAATGGCAGCGCTTTATAAGCAGTTCCGTTGCTCTATTGTGGCTGTGCAAGAAGTGCCAGAAGATGAAACACACAAGTATGGTGTGATCAAAGGTGAAATGATCAAAGACGACATCATTCGCGTTGATGATATGGTAGAAAAACCAGAAGCTGGGACAGCACCGAGCAACCTAGCCATTATTGGTCGTTATATTCTAACTCCAGATATCTTTGATCTTATTGAAGAGACAGAACCAGGCAAAGGCGGTGAAATTCAAATCACTGATGCCCTGCTTAAACAAGCTAAAGCAGGTTGTGTGCTTGCCTACAAATTTAAAGGCACTCGTTTTGATTGCGGTAGCGTAGAAGGCTATATCGAAGCCACTAACTACTGCTTTGAAAACATCTATCTAAAAGATAAAAAAGCCACTGAACTTGGCAAAAAATCGACATTAAAAGAACCTATCAAGTAAAACGATAGCCACTCTAAATCTTAAAAACAGTGACCCAGTGTCACTGTTTTTTTATCCAGTATTTATTTGCAGTCGTTTAAAGCTATGTAATACTTGGCAGATGATTATGTAATTGAGCAGGATTAGATGGATACTATCGACGTTCGTGGTGCTAGAACTCACAACCTTAAAAACATCAACCTCACTATTCCAAGAGATAAACTGACGGTTATTACTGGCCTATCCGGTTCTGGTAAGTCGTCGTTGGCTTTTGATACTTTATATGCCGAGGGTCAGCGTCGCTATGTTGAGTCTCTATCAGCCTATGCCCGCCAATTTTTATCTTTGATGGAAAAGCCAGATGTTGACCATATTGAAGGTCTGTCACCTGCTATTTCAATAGAACAAAAATCAACCTCTCATAACCCCCGTTCAACAGTGGGTACAATTACCGAAGTGTATGATTACCTTCGTTTATTGTATGCCCGTGTTGGCGAACCTCGTTGTCCTGAGCATAAAGAGCCTCTATCCGCGCAAACCATTACTCAAATGGTCGACAAAGTGCTTGAGTTGCCAGAAGGCTCAAAAATGATGTTGCTGGCTCCGATAGTTAAAGAGCGCAAAGGGGAACACGTTAAAACCTTCCAGAATCTCGCTTCACAAGGCTTTATTCGTGCGCGTATTGATGGTGATATTTGCGATCTTTCCGATCCACCGACGTTAGAATTACATAAAAAACACACCATTGAAGTTGTCGTCGATCGCTTCAAGGTGCGTAGCGATCTCCAGCAGCGCCTTGCTGAATCCTTTGAGACCACTTTAGAGCTCTCTGGCGGGATCGCCGTCGTCGCCTCTATGGATAAAGGCGACCAAGAAGAGATCATCTTCTCTGCCAATTTTGCTTGTCCACGCTGTGGTTATAGCATGCAGGAATTAGAACCAAGACTGTTCTCTTTCAACAACCCTGCAGGGGCTTGTCATACTTGTGACGGGCTTGGGGTGCAGCAATATTTTGATGAAAGCCGAGTGGTTTTAGATGGCAATCTAAGCATTGCCGAGGGAGCAATCAAAGGCTGGGATCAAAAGAACTATTATTATTTCCAAATGCTAGGCGCACTGGCTGAGCACTATGATTTTGACTTGTATGCACCTTTTAAATCTCTGCCGAAGAAGATCAGAGAGATCATATTAAAAGGCTCGGGGCGTACCGAGATCGAATTTAAATACATCAATGATCGTGGTGATATTCGAGTTAAGACGCATCCATTTGAAGGTATTCTTAATACACTAGAACGTCGCTATCACGATACTGAATCCAATTCTGTGCGTGAAGATCTCGCCAAATATATCTCGACTCGTTCTTGCACCAGTTGTGATGGCACTCGATTACGACAAGAAGCGCGTAACGTGTTTGTAGACGATACGCCATTGCCTAGCATTGTTGAGATGAGCATTAGCGAAGCATTAGACTTCTTTAAAAACATGAATCTCGAAGGGCAAAAAGCGCAAATAGCCGATAAGATCATGAAAGAGATCAACGATCGCTTAAGCTTTCTGGTTAATGTTGGCCTTAACTATCTCAACCTTTCTCGCAGTGCTGAAACCCTATCTGGTGGTGAAGCGCAGCGTATCCGTTTGGCCAGCCAAATTGGCGCAGGTTTAGTCGGTGTAATGTATGTATTGGATGAACCTTCCATTGGCCTGCACCAAAGAGACAATGAGCGCTTACTTGGCACCCTTACCCATTTGCGAGATCTTGGAAATACCGTTCTTGTGGTAGAACATGACGAAGATGCCATTCGAACTGCCGACCATATTATTGATATAGGCCCCGGTGCCGGTGTACATGGCGGACATGTCGTTGCAGAAGGGACTTATGACGATATCATCAACAACCCTGATTCACTGACCGGACAATACCTAAACGGCACCAAAGAAATCGCGATTCCGAAAAAGCGAACTCCTGTCGATAAAGAGAAATTGATCGTGCTAAAAGGCGCGTCCGGCAACAATTTAAAAACCGTTGATCTGACCATTCCTTGTGGACTATTTACTTGTGTCACTGGAGTATCAGGTTCGGGTAAATCAACCTTAATTAATGACACCTTCTTTAAAATCGCACATAGAGAACTCAACGGCGCAACCACCAGCAATCCAAGCGCTTACGACACAGTAGATGGCTTACAGCATTTTGATAAAGTGATCGATATTGACCAAAGCCCTATCGGTCGTACCCCAAGATCAAACCCTGCCACTTACACCGGAATCTTCACACCGATTCGTGAGTTATTTGCCGGCACTCAAGAGTCTCGTTCTCGCGGTTATAAACCAGGTAGATTTAGCTTTAATGTACGAGGTGGCCGCTGTGAAGCGTGCCAAGGCGATGGTGTAATCAAAGTTGAAATGCACTTCCTACCAGACGTTTATGTACCTTGTGACTCTTGTAAAGGCAAACGCTACAATCGTGAAACCCTAGAAGTTAAATACAAAGGTAAGTCCATTGATGAAGTGCTGAATATGACGGTGGAAGATGCGCATGCTTTCTTTGAACCTGTACCTGTCATCGCCAGAAAGCTAAAAACTTTAATTGATGTGGGGCTTTCGTATATTCGTTTAGGACAAGCGGCAACGACGCTATCAGGCGGTGAAGCGCAGCGTGTGAAACTAGCCCGAGAATTATCTAAGCGTGATACCGGAAAAACCTTGTATATTCTGGATGAACCTACCACTGGATTGCACTTTCATGATATACAACAGTTACTTACTGTTTTACATCGCCTGCGCGATCACGGTAATACAGTAGTAGTTATCGAGCACAACCTTGATGTGATAAAAACCGCAGACTGGATTGTCGATCTTGGCCCTGAAGGGGGGCAAGGTGGTGGCGAAATTGTCGCAACCGGTACACCAGAGCAAGTAGCAAAAGTAAAAGGCTCGCATACCGCTCACTTTTTAAAGCCTATGCTTAAATAACAACAAAGGACGCAACCAATGGCAACCCTGTTAACTACAGGTACATTACTTGAAAAAAAGACTCCTAAAGTACCGTTTAACAGGCGTTTTCTGCTGTTTATGGGGATTGTCTTCCTCATCGCGACCCACTTCTTCTCCCCCAACCCAGGGGGAGCAGGTTTAGCACTCTCTTTTAATCCTCCAGTATGGGCATTTTTGAGTATTGCACTTGGTATTGCCATGTATCAAACCGCCAATAATCGCGCCATCAAATACTCAAAAATGACCGTGGCTCTGTTTATCAGCTGTTTGTTGATGACCTTGCCCGTACTATTACCCAATGCCAATGTTGAGATTGTACTGCCAAGGTTAATGGGATTATGGGCCGGCTTTTTTCTGTTCCTATCTTTTCAGCAATTTCGATTTAGTAATGAAGAAAAGCAGCGACTGCTGTGGTTTATTTTATTTTCGGTTGCCATTGAAGCACTATTTGGTTGGGTGCAATACACATTACTGTCACCGGGTAATCCATTTGGTTACGACACACTTAGAAATCGTCCTTATGGCATCTTTCAGCAACCTAATGTCATGGCTAGCTTCTTAGCCACAGGACTGGTGCTTTCTGGATACCTACTCGCAAGACAGCCTCACGACAAATACTTAAAGTGGCGACAAAAAATCTCCTTTTTATATGCCATTCCGCTACTTACAATCCCTTTATTAGTGGTGCTGGCTTCTAGAACCGGTTGGCTAGGTGCCATCATTGCAGTTGCTATGGTCTCGCCTTATCTGTATCGCTTTGCCCTGCGCTCACGAGCCATCATTTGGTCTGCAGCAGTTTTGATTGGACTCGCTATTGGTGTCGGCTTGACCTTCTCGGGGGGCAGCCAGTCATTAATCAGCCAAAAAGCCGACTTAGAAAGTGCACGTGCTTATACCTTCCCTCAGGGGATCGATATGATTATCGAACGCCCTATTTCAGGTTATGGCTACGGTAAATTTGAATCGGCTTATATTGTCTATACCGCAAGACAGCACCAAATAAATCCTGACTACCCTGCCGGTTTACCTTCAATGGATCATCCACACAACGAGCTACTGATGTGGGGAATTGAAGGAGGCATATTACCTTTAATCGGAATATTTCTGGCGATGGGATTTGTGCTATACCGCTTGTATATGGTCAGGCAGGGTACTCGTGTTGGCATCTTGGCACTCTTCATACCGATAGTGCTACACACACAATTAGAATACCCCTTCTATCACTCTGCTATCCATTGGGTATCATTTATTATCTTGCTGTATTGGGTCGATCAACGCACCGCACGTTATCGTCCACAAAGCTTTGGCCGCATAAGTAAAATGTTTCTACGCAGTGCCAGTTTGATATTACCTATATTAACCTGCGTCTACATGGTGACAGCGCTACAGACCAATTATGTTCTAACTCAATTTGAACATTCTAAGCCTAAAAACCCAGATATCTTAGACAGAGTAACAAACCCAATTGCATGGAAAGATCGTTACGAATGGGATATTAACAGCACCTTGTTAAACATCGGTATTGCCACCAATCAAAAACAGCATATTCAAACCTACGTTGATTGGTCACTCCCGTTTATAAAAGACAAGCCACGCCCTGCGCTATACAAAAACTTAATACTGGCGTATTTAGCTCTAGACCAACAGCAGATGGCGAATGCTATTCGTAGTGAAGCGGAGTTTTTATTCCCTAAAGTGGACTTTAGCACTGTATCGTTACAGAGAATTAAAGTCAGTAAGGCGCAACCTACCACCAGCGACGAGTAATCCCTCACTGGTGGTTTAGCTCTCTTAGTTACAACACTTCTTTAAGTGCCTGCAAGCAAAGTGCGACATTTTCCTTGCGGGCGCCATAGCCCATCAAACCGATGCGCCATGCTTTTCCAGCTAAATCTCCCAGCCCCGCGCCAATTTCCAGATTGTACTCATTCAATAGGCGTTGACGCACAGCGCCATCATCGACCCCTTCTGGAATATAAATCGCATTTAATTGTGGCAATCGATATTGCTCATCCACTACAAATTGAATACCCAGCTCAGATAACCCTTGTTTCAATATTTGATGAGCATCGGCATGACGTTGCCACGCTTGCTGCAACCCTTCTTCTTTTAATAGCAATAAGGATTCGTGCAGCGCATACAAGCTATTAACTGGCGCTGTATGATGGTAAGCACGTTTACCTGCGCCGCTCCAATACCCAAGCACTAAGCTTTGATCTAAGAACCAGCTTTGTACTGGGTGAGTTCTCGATTCAATTTTTGCTAGTGCTTTCTCTGAAAAGGTCAAAGGAGACAATCCCGGAGTACAAGATAAGCATTTTTGGCTACCCGAATACACCGCATCCAACTGCCATTCATCAACCAATAGCGGCACGCCGCCTAGCGAAGTGACGGCATCAACAATCACCAGCATGTCTTGCTCTTTTGCTATCTTTGACAATGCTTGCGCGTCACTTAGAGCACCGGTTGATGTTTCGGCGTGCACAAACGCAACCGCTACCGCGTCAGGATGTTCAGCAACAGCACTGGCCAATTTAGTCGCTGATACCGGTGTGCCCCATTCATCGTCCACCACAACTGCAATACCACCACAACGCTCTACATTTTGTCGCATTCGTTCGCCAAACACACCATTGCGGCAAACAATCACCTTCTCTCCCGGTTCAATAAGGTTTACAAAACACGCTTCCATCCCTGCACTGCCCGGCGCTGAAATCGCGATGGTAAATTCATTCTCGGTCTGGAAGGCATATTTTAGTAGCGATTTAAGCTCATCCATCATGCCGATAAACAAAGGATCTAAATGTCCAATAGTTGGACGTGACAATGCTTGTAATACTTGAGGGTAAATATCTGAAGGACCAGGACCAAGTAGAGTTCGTTTAGGAGGATTGAAGCTGCGCATAGTAAAGCCTTAATTTTAAATAAGAATAAATAGCTTATTGCATAAAAAATCAGCGTCAATAAACAAAGCTCAGAAGTATGCGGTAGGTAAAAAAGCCAAGATCGGGATTAAGATATTGACATAATTTATACAAACCAGTTCAATGAAGAGAAGAGATAAATACCTCAGGGCAAGCTCTTATTATCAAATGTGTGATTAATAAAACGCATTTGAATCTCATACTGTTAACTCAGTATGGGTATTTGCACATTCTAAAGGACTAATGGAGAGATACAGTGAGCGCAATTAACGTTGCTAAATTTGGTGGCACCAGTGTGGCAAACTTCGAGGCGATGAGCCGATGTGTGACTATTGTAGAAAACAACCCTCAAACTAAACTGGTTGTCATCAGCGCCTGCTCTGGCGTAACCAATATTTTAGTTGAGCTTGCGAATGGTGTTACAGAACAAACCAAACGCGAACAACTTCTACAAACGTTAGTTGATATTCACTTCTCGATTATCAATCAGTTAAAACACCCAGAAAAAATCAACAATGAAATCAATGAAATACTGACCAAGATCTCTCAGTGTGCTGAAAGAGCGGTGAGTGAGCCGAGCGAACAACTCACTGACCAATTGGTCTCTTGTGGCGAGCTAATGTCGACGCATATCCTGTGTCAGTTAATGTGCGAAAAAGGCCACAATGCACAACGCTTTGATATCCGTACGGTAATGAAAACCACATCGGTATTTGGTAATGCTGAACCTCTACTGGATGAAATTAGTATTGCCGTACAAACGCACCTAGCGCCACTTTGCAAAGAGTCGATTGTCGTGACTCAAGGCTTTATTGGTTCAGACCTTAATAATAAAACCACGACTCTAGGTCGTGGCGGTAGTGACTATAGTGCCGCTCTTATTGCTGAAGCTATTTCAGCCTCTGGATTGGAAATTTGGACTGACGTACCGGGCATTTATACCACTGACCCACGTATTGCGCCGCAAGCGCATCCAATTAAAGAAATCAGTTTTGCTGAAGCATCAGAAATGGCCAATTTTGGTGCCAAGATCTTACACCCATCCACTCTAGTACCGGCGTTAAGACACAAAATTCCTGTGTTCGTTGGTTCTTCAAAAGAGCCTCAACTAGGCGGAACTTGGGTTAAGCAAGAAGTCGAAAGCGCACCACTATTTAGAGCGGTGACACTGCGTGGTAATCAAACCATGATCACTTTAAAAAGCCTAAATATGTTCCAAGCCAGTGGCTTCTTAGCCAAAGTATTTACCATACTGGCGCAACATAAAGTCTCGGTTGATCTGATTACCACTTCAGAGATCAGTGTGTCACTGACTCTTGACCATACCAACACTCAAGGTGGCTCACCTAAACTGCCACCAGCGGCTCAACAAGAACTGGAAAAACTCTGTTCTGTGGTTGTTGAACATAACCTGAGTCTTGTGGCGCTTATTGGTAACGAGATGGGACAAGCCAAAGGTGCGGCGAAGCAAATTTTTGGTACACTAGAAGATTACAATCTACGTATGATCTGTTACGGCGCAAGTTGCCATAACCTGTGTTTCTTGCTGCATGAGTCTTATGCACGTAACGCAGTGCAGCACTTACATAGAGAACTGTTTGAAGGCTAATGCTTGAAAGCTAGTTAAGTGGATAACGAACTATAAAAAATGGGGCTATTTAGCCCCATTTTTGTTGTTTACTTGCTAGTTGTTCAGGTTTGGACCTAACCACTTCTCAGCCTCTAACCACTCCCAACCTTTACGCTCGGCATAGTCTTTAGCTTGATCTTCTTGGATCTGTGCAATCGCAAAGAAACGACTGTCAGGATGAGAGAAATACCAACCTGAAACAGAAGCTCCCGGCCACATGGCGTAACTGGTCGTTAGCGACATACCAATACGCTCTTCAACCTGCATTAAATCCCACAAAGGGCCTTTCTCTGTATGTTCAGGACATGCAGGATAACCCGGCGCAGGACGAATACCTTGATACTTTTCACGAATAAGATCATCGTTACTCAATTGCTCATCAGGGCTGTATCCCCAAATTTTAGTACGCACTTCTTGATGTAGGTATTCTGCAAATGCTTCTGCTAAACGGTCAGCCACAGCTTGAATCATGATGGCATTATAATCATCACCAGCAGCTTTATAATTATCCGCCAGTTCACGCTCACCAATGCCACCGGTCACCGCAAACGCACCTACCCAGTCTTTTACTCCACTCTCTTTCGGAGCAATATAGTCACTCAAACAGTAGTTAAATCCTTTCGGTTTTTTGGTTTGCTGACGAAGGTGACACAAGGTTTTAGCCACAGTAGTACGAGACTCGTCGGTATAGACTTCAATATCATCACCCACACTATTGGCAGGGAATAATTGACAGATACCATTGGCTTTTAGCAGACCTTCTCGCTCCACTCTATCCAATAAATCATTGGCATCTTTAAACAAACGACGAGCTTCTTCGCCTACTTCTTCATGATCGAGAATGGCAGGGTATTTACCCATCAATGTCCAAGTCATAAAGAAAGGAGTCCAGTCGATATATTCACGTAACACCGACACGCTCATATCTTTAAGGATAACAGGCTCTAATTGCTTAGGAGCAGGAGGAACATAAGACGACCAATCAATATCAACCTTATTTTCACGAGCTTTTGCGATTGTAGTTGGCGCAGTCTTGGGACGCTTTCTCGCATGTTGGTCACGAACACGTTCGTAATCCAAATCCAATTTTTCGATAAATGCAGGTTTCAACTGATCAGACAATAATGCAGAACAGACACCCACCGCACGAGAAGCGTTGTTTACGTATACCACAGGCTCAGAGTAGTTTTGTTCAATCTTCACCGCGGTATGCGCTTTAGAGGTGGTTGCGCCACCAATCAGTAGTGGCAGTTTAAACCCTTGGCGCTCCATCTCTTTGGCTACGTATACCATCTCATCTAATGATGGCGTGATAAGCCCAGAGAGACCGATAATATCGACGTTTTCTTCTTTGGCGACCTTCAAGATTTTATCACAAGGCACCATTACCCCAAGATCGATGATCTCGTAGTTATTACACTGCAGTACTACGCCAACAATGTTTTTACCGATATCGTGAACATCACCTTTAACGGTGGCTAATAGTATTTTACCGTTGGTTTGACCGACTTCTTTAAGTGCATCGATAAACGGTTCTAAGTGACCGACAGCTTGCTTCATTACACGAGCGGATTTTACAACCTGAGGTAAGAACATCTTACCTTCACCAAATAAGTCACCGACGACGTTCATGCCATCCATTAGAGGGCCTTCAATCACCTCCAGTGGTCTACTTGCTTTAAGTCGCGCCTCTTCTGTATCTTCAATAATAAATTCAGTGATGCCTTTAACCAGCGCATGCTCAAGGCGTTTTTCAACTGGCCAGCCTCGCCATTCTAGCGCCGTACCATCATCTTTAGGTCCAACACCGTTTTCACGGTATTCATCCGCAATATCAAGCAATCGTTCAGTACCATCCGGACGACGGTTAAGAACAACGTCTTCTACCGCTTCACGCAGTTTATCTGGAACGTTATCGTAAACCTCCAGCTGACCTGCGTTTACAATACCCATATCCATACCGTTCTTGAAACAGTGGTATAGGAATACCGCATGGATAGCTTCACGTACGTAGTTGTTACCACGGAAAGAGAAGGAAACGTTAGACACCCCTCCCGAAATCATCGCATGAGGAAGCGTACGCTTAATATCGGCAACCGCTTCGATAAAGTCGACCGCATAGTTATTGTGCTCATCAATGCCGGTTGCTACCGCAAAGATATTGGGGTCAAAAATAATGTCTTCAGCAGGGAAGCCAACTTCATCAACCAAAATATTGTAGGCATTGGTACAAATCTCGACTTTACGCTCGCGAGTATCGGCTTGGCCTACTTCGTCGAAAGCCATCACGATAACCGCAGCGCCATAGCGACGAATCAGCTTAGCTTGAGCGACAAATTTTTCTTTGCCTTCCTTCATAGAGATTGAGTTCACAATCCCTTTGCCCTGAATACATTTTAGACCGGCTTCGATAACCTCCCATTTAGAGGAATCGACCATGATAGGCACTTTAGAAATTTCAGGTTCTGATGCACAAAGATTCAAGAAGCGAACCATACAGGCTTCAGCGTCAAGCATCCCTTCATCCATATTGATATCGATGATCTGAGCGCCGTTTTCTACCTGCTGACGAGCCACAT
Organism: Vibrio halioticoli NBRC 102217; assembly: GCF_000496695.1. Lineage (GTDB taxonomy): Bacteria > Pseudomonadota > Gammaproteobacteria > Enterobacterales > Vibrionaceae > Vibrio > Vibrio halioticoli. The sequence goes on along the minus strand of NZ_BAUJ01000082.1, from coordinate 4,351 downwards.
CTAACGCTTCTTCATAAAGCTCTTCTCTTATTAGACGTTTGAAGCGAGCGGAACCGGTAACGTTGGTTCGTTCACCAACGTTCATAAACAGTGATTCTTTTTCTATAGATAGCGGTTCTAAACCAGATAAGCGACAAGCTGGTTTGATATCAGGCAGTGCGCGAGGAGTCGCTTTTTCTACGGCGTCTGCCATCGCTCGAATGTGCTCTGGCGTAGTACCACAACAGCCACCAACAAGGTTAAGAAATCCTGAATCAGCCCATTCTTGAATATGCTCTGCCATATCTTCAGCAGAAAGATCGTATTCACCAAAGGCATTCGGTAAACCGGCATTCGGGTGAACCGATACAAAAGTTTCTGAAATGCGAGAAAGCTCTTCCACATACGGGCGAAGCTCATCTGGGCCTAATGCACAGTTCAAACCAAAAGAAATTGGATTTACGTGACGCAGAGAGTTATAAAACGCTTCCGTTGTTTGTCCTGAAAGGGTACGTCCGGAGGCATCGGTAATAGTACCGGAGATCATCACTGGCAATGTCTGGCCAATTTCATCAAATACGGTTTCAACAGCAAAGGCACACGCTTTGGCATTGAGGGTATCAAAGATGGTTTCGATAAGAATAAGGTCTGAGCCACCTTTGATTAACGCTAAAGTAGATTCTTTATAAGCGATAACCAACTCATCAAAGCTCACATTACGAAAGCCTGGATCGTTAACATCTGGAGAGATAGAACAAGTTCGGTTAGTTGGGCCTAAAACACCCGCTACATATCTAGGTCGATGTGGCGTCTTTTTCGTCCATTCGTCTGCAGCTTCACGAGCCAGTTTTGCGGCCACATAGTTAATTTCTTCACTCAACTCCTCCATATCGTAGTCCGCCATGGCAATGGTGGTCGAGTTGAAGGTGTTCGTTTCTAGAATATCCGCGCCGGCTTCTAGATAGTCACTGTGGATCTGCTTAATCAACTGTGGTTGAGACAGAACAAGTAAGTCATTATTCCCTTTTAAATCACAATGCCAATTGGCAAAACGAGCGCCCCGATAGTCTTCTTCTTCTAATTTCAGGTTTTGGATCATGGTGCCCATACCACCATCGATCAAAAGAATATGCTTCTTTAATTGCGCTTCGATCTGTTCTCTCATACTGCATCCTGCTCAGACTTACTATTACTAACTTATTAATATCATCCTATCACAGAAAAATTAGATTCCTAGACGTCTAAAGCATGCATATTAACGCTATGATGCAGTAGTAAAGGTAGTTTTATTTGATATCACTATTAATTTGTCTCACAGTATTGAGACTTGCGAAACATAGGAGAAAGGAATGGACGCCTACCATACGCTATCTTTTTTAGCTGCCGGCGCGGTATTTATCGCATTTATAAACAGCAAAATAGGGAAGATGCAAACCACGATAGCCATCACCGCGGGTGCGATGTTGCTTTCGTTAGCGCTTATCATTGCAGGTCAAGCGGGATGGTTTAAGTTATCCCATGTAGCCCGAGAAACTATCGCATCGATAAATTTCGAAGACTTCCTGTTAAAAGGAATCCTAGGCTTTCTGCTCTTTGCGGGCGGTTTAGGTATTCAACTTAACCATTTAAAAGATCAAAAATGGGAAATCTCGTTTCTGGCGTTAGCCGCTACCTTGTTTTCCACTTTTGCAATTGGGTTTTCTTTACACGCTATCTTTGCCTTAATCGGCTTTAATTTAGATATTATTTATTGTTTGTTATTTGGGGCACTCATCTCCCCTACCGATCCAATCGCGGTACTGGCTATCGTAAAGAAGTTACAAGCCCCTACGCGTATTTCGACGCAAATAGAGGGGGAGTCACTGTTCAATGATGGCTTCGGTTTAGTCATATTTGTTACCCTTTATAGCATTGCCTTTGGTAACGATGCTCCTACATTGAACTCTGTTTCAATTTTATTCCTACAAGAAGCCATTGGTGGTATTGCCTATGGTTTTGTTCTAGGTCTTATATTCCATAAACTCATCAGCTTAACCGACGATCATTCAATGGAACTACTATTGACTCTAATCGTTCCTTCCGCTGGATATGCACTCGCTGAACTGTTGGGCGTATCCGGTCCACTATCTATGGTGGTATCAGGGATCATAATTGGTAACTGGACTCGAAAATCTGGTTTTACCGAAGAGAGCCATCGTCATTTAGACCACTTTTGGGAGTTGATTGATGAGTTTTTAAATGGGGTGTTATTCCTGCTTATCGGTATGTCGATGTTGTTGTTTGAGTTTCACAAAGAAGACTGGCTGATGATGGTCGTGGCTATCCCACTGGTATTAATTGTTCGCTACATCAGCATTAAGCTGTCATATGCCTGCTTTAAGCAATTTAGATACTACAATCCAATGTCTGTGAAAATTCTTACGTGGGGTGGACTAAGAGGCGGATTAGCACTAGCAATGGCGTTATCAATACCCGCTGGGATTATGGTAATCCCTGAGAAAAATATCGATGTCAAAGAGGTCATTATTGTTATGACCTATGCGGTAGTAATGTTCTCTATTTTGGTGCAAGGGATGACAATCACACCATTGATCGAAAAGGCTAAACGCTTAGAGCCAGCTGCTACAGAAGAAAGCGACAGTAAATAACAACCTTCCCTCCAAATACACAAAAGGCATACTTAACAAGGTATGCCTTTTTATTTTTGACTAAACCTATATCTATTCGTCGATAGTAAAGTTCTTCTCTGAGAACTTATCCAAATCATAAGGCGTCTGCTGGTAAACACAGTAATTAAGCCAGTTACTAAATAATAAATGTCCGTGACTACGCCATGTAGCATGTGGGTCATTGCTGGGATCATCATCAGGATAGTAGTTTACTGGGATTTGCGGATCCATGCCTTCGCCACAGTCTCGAACATACTCAGTATGAAGGGTGTGTGACTCATACTCAGGATGTCCTGTCACAAATACATTACGCTTATCTTGTGTCGCAGCTAAATAGACTCCAGCCTCTTTAGAGGTGGCTAAAATATCTAAGTCTGTATTCTCTGCTAGATAATCAGATGAAAAGTCAGCATAACGAGAGTGAGGCGCTAAGAAGCAATCGTCAAAACCTCTTAATAACGGATGGTACGCATTGTGCGTCTCATGGCTGTATACGCCCGATAGTTTTTCTTTACGTGTTCTTTTAGGTAAGTCATAGAGCAGCTTTAACCCTGCTTGTGCGGCCCAGCACACATACAAGGTTGAAGTAACGTGCTCTTTTGCCCAAGACATAATGGTTTTGAGGTGATCCCAGTAGAATACATCCTCAAACTGAACTAAACCTAATGGCGCGCCTGTAATGATAAGCCCATCGAAGTTACGCTCTTTAACCGCTTCAAATTGTCGATAGAAGTTATCTAAATGCTCTGTTGGGGTGTTTCTGCTCGGTCTGTTATCGATGCGAAGTAACTCAATATCAACCTGTAGCGGACTATTCGATAGTAGACGTAAAAACTGGGTTTCAGTCTCTATTTTCTTTGGCATCAGATTTAAGATCAGTACGCGCAATGGACGAATCATTTGCGTCGATGCACGAGTTTCTGACATAACAAAGATGCTTTCGCCTCTGAGTATATCTGTTGCAGGTAATTGATCGGGAACTCGAATAGGCAAAACTTAACTCCTCTAAGCATCTAGACGTCTATACGTTTCTACATTTAGACTACTGCAATATAGGGGAGGTGTCGAGTACGAATATGCAATCTAAGAGTTAATCACGTGACCACTGATACTCAGAAGGTTGCCCAAGTTGTTCAAAGTACTGCGAATGTAGTTGTTTGAATTGATCTTTCTTAATATCAGCAATATTCCACTCCGCAAAATCAATACTTAATTTATGACCATCATAATCGATAGTTGCGCTGTTCAAATGAGAAGTTACCACACTAAAGATCATCTCATTACTACCTTTGCAGTTAAACGTAACTGTTTGAACTGGCTTTTGGTTAAGTTGTAATTGCCCTTGTTTCGAGTCAGAACAGGTTTGGAAGCGCGCGAGATGCAATACCAACTTATTATTCATAGTGGTATACACAGAGACTTCTGTGGAGGGAAATAAATAGACTTTACGCAACAGTAATTGATGAGTGTCACTGGTACGGGCTATCTGTACACCGCTATTTATAAGAGGAAAACCAAGCCACTGCCAGTCATAGCCTTTGTCTTTATAAGTGAGTAAGCCAAACAAGCTAGCAAAGGCAACTAAAGAACAAATAGAAAATAAAAGGACGACTAATATAAATAACTTTTTCATCGATTTAGATAACCATTTATTTCTTAAATATGATTAAAGAATACCATCAAAGAGAAGAGTTGATGAAATA
>NZ_BAUJ01000083.1 GCF_000496695.1 Vibrio halioticoli NBRC 102217 | reverse complement strand
AGTGTGATTGGTATTATTGGTAAATATATGCTTATACCAATTCCGATAAGTCAGTGTTCATCAAACCCGATAGCAAACAATCGATGCATAGCAAACAATCGATGCACAGCAAGCAATGGTTTGCACCTTACTACATAACAGTAGGTATCGATGTAATCGGCAAGTACGATCACATATTTATCGGAATGGGTATGACCTATAACTACACTAAAATTAATAACAAAACGGCTCTTAACTGTTTCCAGTCAAGAGCCAATTGCGAATTATATCACGTTATGGGAACGTCTGGAGATCTAATTGATCTTCATCATCTTGACGTCACCGTTACGTGTTGTGATAACAAAACCATCTTCCACCTCTATAGGTGCGACGGCAAATCCGCTATCATCTTCCATCTGTTGAGAGATGAACTCACCAGTATTACGATCCAGCCAGTACAGATAACCTTCGCTATCTCCAAGCACTAATTTACGATCGATAACCGCAGGTCCAGTCAACAAACGATATTCAAGTTGACGGTTTTCCCAAAGCTCAGTACCACTGCGAGCATCGACCGCAACAATATGATCTTTATCTGTCACTAGGTAAATATTACGACCATCGGTCGCCATATTTTGTGCAGAAGAATAATTGCGTTTCCATGCCGCAGAGCCAGAACGAAGATCGATGGCAATCAGCTGACCGTTGATACCAATAGTATATAACATACCACCGATAACGAGTGGCTGAGCATCAGAGTCAACTAAGCGGTCAATCTCGGTGGCACCTTTTGGCGTACCGACCGGTTGTTGCCAAATCATTTGACCACGATCGACCAATGCCGCCGCTAAACGACCATTGGAAGTTCCCCAGAACACGCCACCAGAAACCGCAACCGGAGAGCTGGTTCCGCGTAAAGTGAGCGTCGGTACCTCAGTACTGACTGTCCACTTTTCGTTACCCGTTTCTTCATCTAATGCGATTAGTGCACCGCGAGTTGTGTGCACAAGCACAAGGTTTGAGTCAGTTTCAGGCACTGATAATACTTCGCCATCCACCTCTACACGCCACTTCTCTTCACCAGTGGCTGCATCTAACGAAATCACTTCGCCATTCTCAGAACCAATGAACAGCTGTCCGTATGAAGCTTTGATGCCGCCAGCCAAACGAGCTGGGACGTCTTTTTCTAAGTCTACTGACCAAACTTCATCACCCGATGTTGCATCAAACGCTGCCACATCTCCATCACGACTCGCCACAAACACTTTGTCATACGCGTAAGCTGGCGTCAGTTTAGAGAAGTACTGTCCGACACCATCACCCACTGAATTTGACCAAACAACAGAAGGCGTAAATTGGCTTTCTACAACGGGTACTGGCGCCATTATAATGGTGTCTTCTTCGCTAGCACACCCGACTAACGCTACCGTAAATGTAGTGAGAAGTATGCGACGAAGCCACTTGTTAGTTAGCATGCTAAGCGATCCTATTTGGCTAAATCATCAAGTTTGAACTGGATAGTTTGGCTAGCATCTGTGGCTTGTTGTGCTGCAGAATACGCTGTGTATGCACCTTCACTATCACCGTTACGAAGCAATAAATCGCCTTTTAGCTCAGCAATACGACCTTCCCAACCAGCCGCTTTTAGCGTGTCTAGTTCAGCAATCGCTGCATCCAAATCACCTAGTTCAGCTTTAACACGTACAGCACGCAAAGCGATAACAGGCGCCAGAGCTTCATCTTTAGTATTGGCTTTTGCCCACTCAAGTTGAGTCAAAGCAGACTTGTAGTCCGCTTGAGCTACTTGAGCTTGTGCAAGTTGTAATGCAGCCAATACTGCGTATTCGCGGTCAGAATGAGTATTGATAAAGGCTTGAATGTCATCAGAAGCCTCTAGACCTTTGGTGTTTAGCGCTTGAATAGTTTCAGCGTACTCAGCCGCTGCGCCTTCTTGGCCTGTGATGATTGAATCTTGGTAGTAACGCCAGCCAAATAAACCACCTAGGCCAATTACTACACCTAGAACGACTGCTTTACCGTTTTCTCTCCACCAATCCTTGATGGCTTCAACTTGTTGTTCTTCGCTATCGTACAATTCCACGACGGATCCTCTTAAATGAATTCTTTTAGTTTGTTTACCAGATCTGCTTGCGCGATAGTGATTTGCTCACCGCCGATGAGATCCTTGATTACGACATTATTCTCTGACACTTCGTTCTCACCCAGCACTAGCGCGACTGCTGCACCGACTTTGTCAGCTCGTTTAAATTGTTTTTTGAAATTGCCACCGCCGAAGTGATTCATAACGCGCAGCTCTGGCAATTGCTCACGCAACTCTTCAGCAAGTTTCATTCCCGCTAACATAGTGCCTTCGCCTGCTGTCACAACATAAGCGTCTACAGAGCGACGAACATCAGCAAGCTCTAACGTTTCTAGCATCAATACTAGACGCTCTAAGCCCATAGCAAAGCCAACTGCTTTAGTTGGTTTACCACCTAACTGCTCAACCAATCCGTCGTAGCGACCGCCACCACATACTGTACCCTGAGAGCCAAGGCTTTCAGTGATCCACTCGAATACTGTGCGGTTATAGTAATCTAAACCACGCACTAAGCGTTGATTAACTTGATATTCGATACCCGCCGCATCGAGAAGTTCACATAAACCCGCAAAATGTGCTTTAGATTCAGGGTCTAAGTAATCAGCAAGGCGTGGAGCTTCACCTAAAATAGCTTGAACATCGGCATTTTTACTGTCCAATACACGCAATGGGTTGGTGTACATGCGACGTTTGCAGTCATCATCTAAAACATCAATATGCTGTTCTAGATATTCAATCAATGCAGTGCGGTAATTCGCTCGCGCTTCTAGAGAACCAATCGAGTTCAGCTCTAAACGAACGTGTTTGTCGATGCCTAGCTCTCGCCATAAACGCGCCGTCATCATGATCAATTCAGCATCAACGTCAGGGCCATCAATACCAAATACTTCCACACCACATTGGTGGAATTGACGGTAACGGCCTTTTTGTGGACGCTCGTGGCGGAACATAGGTCCCATGTACCATAAACGTTGTTCTTGGTTGTATAGCAGACCATTTTCGATACCAGAGCGTACGCAACCTGCTGTACCTTCTGGACGCAGTGATAGGCTATCGCCGTTACGGTCTTCAAAGGTGTACATTTCCTTTTCAACCACATCGGTAACTTCACCGATAGCACGACTAAATAAGTTGGTCATTTCAACGATTGGCATACGCACTTCATTGTAACCGTATGCGCTGACTACACGTTTAACTGTCGACTCTAATTTCTGCCAAAGAGGCGATTGAGTAGGAAGGCAGTCATTCATGCCTCGAATTGCTTGGATTGTTTTTGCCACTATTAAATACCGTATATTGTCAGGGCGTGCGCCCTGAAACATTTATTTTTGAATGTTATTCACATCGATGCGATTTTGCGGATCTAATTGACTCGCTTTAGCGCGGATCTTAGCCTCAAGCTGATCGATGACATTGTCGTTATCAAAACGTTCTTTCTGGCGTTTGCCATCAAGGTAGTAAGCACTCTTTCTATTGCCACCAGCGATCCCCATATGAGAGACCTCAGCTTCACCAGGACCATTCACTACACAACCAATAATGGACACATCCATAGGTGTAATGATGTCTTCTAGTCGCTGCTCTAGTGTATTGACCGTATTGATCACATCAAATTCTTGACGTGAACATGTAGGACAAGCAATAAAGTTAATGCCACGAGAACGAATGCGTAGCGATTTAAGAATATCAAAACCCACTTTTACTTCTTCAACTGGATCGGCCGCCAGTGACACACGCAATGTATCACCGATGCCTTCAGAAAGAAGCATGCCTAACCCAACCGCTGATTTCACCGATCCCGCGCGTGCGCCACCGGCTTCTGTAATACCTAAGTGCAGTGGTTGATCTATCTTAGTGGCAAGCAGTCGATAAGAATCTACCGCCAGAAAAACATCTGATGCTTTTACGCTCACTTTAAACTGATCAAAGTTAAGACGATCTAAAATATCCACATGACGCATAGCGGATTCAACCAGCGCTTCGGCTGTTGGCTCGCCATACTTCTCTTGAATTTCTTTTTCTAAAGAACCACCATTTACCCCTATACGAATAGGGATATTCATATCTCGTGCGCAATCGACTACTGAGCGAATTCGATTTTCATTACCGATATTGCCTGGGTTGATGCGTAAGCAATCCACCCCGTATTCCGCCACTTTTAGAGCGATTCGGTAATCAAAATGAATGTCCGCAATCAATGGGACTTTGACTTGTTGCTTAATGATTTTAAACGCTTCTGCGGCATCCATTGTTGGAACAGAAACGCGCACCAAATCAGCACCTACTTTTTCTAAGGCATTGATTTGCGCAACCGTGGCTGCAACATCCGTGGTACGGGTGTTCGTCATCGACTGTACAGCGATGGGAGCCCCATCGCCAATGGGTACGCCGCCGACATAGATTCTTGTCGAAGGGCGACGTTTTATTGGAGATTCTTGATGCATAATTACTCTGCAGTGAAACGTGCTACTTTGCCCGCAGTATACCTAGAAAGGTCGATAGGTTCACCCGAAATTGAAAGTGAAACTACCTCTGGGGCGCCAAGTACGAATTTGAAAGGACCTTCACCGTCCAACTCAAGTTTCTGTCCTTCTTTTTTTACGCCAGTCCATAGAGTCTTACCACGGACATCTTGGATTTGGATCCAACAATCAGCAGTAAAGCTCATCGCAATTTTAGGCGCATTCTCAATTGCTTTTGCGGCAGTCTCAGTGGTTGATTCATGCTTTGGCACTGTCGCCACCAGCACGGTATCTTTTTCTGTATTCGTCGCCGCTTGAGTACCTGCGTCGCTGTCACTTGCTAACGCTGTTTCTTCATTTGCAGGCTGCGGATTGGCAACTAATTCAGGTGCAACGTTTGCCTCTGAAACTTCGCCATCAACGGGAGCGCTGACTTCGGTTGTCGCAAGATCATTGACAATAGCGTCAGTATTTTGTTCGCTCTGCCACCACCAAACCGCTGAGATACCTATGATGATAGTAAAAATACCCCAAGTGAGCTTCATAATATTATTATCATGCTTCTTTTTCTTGGTCTGTTGAGAAAAGCTCTGCATGCTGTCTTCATGAGGCTGAACTAACAAAGAGCTATCAAGTAATTCAACAATGGCTTTTTCATCAGCACCCACCGCGCGCGCATACGAACGAACGTATCCACGGGTAAATGTATGCACTTGTCCTTCTTGAAAGTCGTTACTTTCAATGCCTTGTATAATGGCTAATCTCAACCGTAAGCGATCTGCGATCTCTTTTTGGCTGATTCCTAAAGATTCTCGCTTGGCACGTAAAATATCACCAATCATAGCTGTGTTCGTATCGCCATCGGTTGAATCAGAATGCTGTTCTTCTACGTTGTTTGAGTCTTTGTTCATTATTTTGATTACTTCATTCTAATTAGGAAGTTAAATTAAGGATCGACCATCAATAATTCATAGATGATTTGCGATCAAGTTCATCTTGTAATTGTTGCACTTCTACTCTTGGACCAAACCTTGAGTGAATAGTTTGCAATCTTTGTCGAGCTTCGCTAAATGCGCCGAAGTGAATCGACAATTTGGCCAACTCAATATGACTTCGGAAGCGTGATGGCTCATACTCTAAAGACTTATGAAAATAAGTTTCAGCCAGCCTAAAATCGCCCTGCATTATTGCACAGATACCTGCATTTTCGTAGCTTGCAGCAACATACTCATAACGGGTCTGTTTTATCGCTTGCTTAAACTGCTTCTGAGCGGATCTGTATTTTTTCTGTCGGCATAAGAATACGCCGTAATCATTTAGCACAGTACCGTCATACGGTGATTGGGCTAATGCTTTTTGGTACCAAATATCAGCAACATTAGGCTCTGATACTTGCTGGTAATAATAGGCTATTGCAGAGGAAGCGCGTACATAATTGGGCGCATAACGGTATGCTAAGTCAAGATTTTGCTTTGCTCTGACATTGTACCCAAGGGCAAGGTAGTTTATACCCAGCTCTATACGAGCATCCGCAGCTTTGAGGGGGTTAAATTTCGCGGTTCCAGCCTCGCTATCAACTGTAACACAACCGAAAGTAAGACTGAGTAAAAAAAGTGTGACCAATCCTTTAAACATAAGGTTCCCCGGCAAGTATTATCGGGGAACCTCACGCCATGTAATCAACTGGTTTAATATCTGTTATAGAGTTTTAACAGGAATGGCTTCCCCAGTGTTTCGCTGAGTACGCTTAGTTCGGTCAATAACATCACCGACTAATTGACCACATGCCGCATCAATATCATCGCCACGAGTCTTACGTACAGTTACCGTGTAATCGTATTGCATCAAGGTTTTCATGAAACGATCAATGCGTGAATTACTTGGCTTCTTATAAGGTGAACCAGGATATGGGTTAAAAGGTATTAAATTGATCTTTGCTGGGGTGTCTTTTAGCAATTCTGCGAGTTGTCTCGCATGCTCCATGTCATCATTCACATGATCCAACAAGATATACTCAACGGTCACTTTGCCACGGTTCGCATTTGAAGTTGCAATATAACGACGTACCGACTCTAAGAATTCTTCAATATTCCAACGATCATTAATTGGCATGATCTGGCTACGTAATTCGTTGGTTGGGGCGTGCAATGAGATCGCTAGTGCTACATCGATATTACCTGTCATTTGGTCAAGACCAGAAACCACACCAGAAGTAGACACAGTGACGCGACGCTTAGATAAGCCAAAGCCTAAATCATCTAACATGATGTTCAATGATGGCATCAGGTTATTCATATTCAGTAATGGTTCACCCATGCCCATCATTACCACGTTGGTAATAGGGCGACGGCCTGTCTCTTTTTCGATACCAATTTCACGTGCAGCACGCCAAATTTGACCGGCAATCTCAGATACGCGTAAGTTACGGTTGAAGCCTTGCTGACCCGTTGAACAGAATTTACATTCTAGTGCACAGCCTACTTGAGAAGAAACACACAAGGTGGCTCTATCGCCATCAGGGATATAGACCGTCTCTACGTCTTGATCGCCTACGCGCATAGCCCATTTGATGGTGCCATCGCTAGAGTATTGCGCATCAGACACCTGCGGAGCACGGATCTCAGTAAGACGTTGCAATTTTTCACGCAACTTCTTATTTAAGTTGGTCATTTTCTCAAAGTCATCATAACCAAAGTGGTATATCCACTTCATTACCTGCTCTGCGCGGAATGCTTTTTCACCTAACTCATCAGCGAAGTACTGACGGAGTCCTTGGCGATCAAAATCAAGCAGATTAACTTTAGCTTTAGTCATGGAGCCTCTCAACAACGAACATCAAATCTCGGGGCGCAGATTGTACAGTGTTTGTGCAACCGCAACAACAATTATGTGAGCGAAGTAGAAGAAAGCGAAGAATGGAGTTTTAAAGGCTAGACCCTAATAAACTAGGGCCTAGTCGCTGTTTTAGCTTTAGGTTCTTGGATGGATTTCTGAAGCAGGGAAGAAAAACTCAATTTCACGAGCTGCAGAAATTGGGCTATCTGAGCCGTGTACCGAGTTGTAACGCATGCTAAGCGCATGGTCAGCACGAATAGTGCCACAAGCGGCTTGCTCAGGGTTAGTTTTGCCCATCAACTCACGATAACGAGCAATTGCGTCTTCGCCTTCAAGCACTTGCACCATAATAGGGCCAGAGGTCATAAACTCTTTAAGCTCCGAAAAGAATTCCTTTTCAGCATGTTCGGCATAAAATCCACCCGCCTGCTCATCGGTTAGATGTAGCATTTTTGCGGCTACAATACGTAGACCTGCTTGTTCAATTCGCTGATAAATAGTTCCGATGATATTGCGTTTTACCGCATCCGGTTTCACGATAGAAAATGTTCTTTCAATGGCCATTTATATTCCTTATAGCTCTTGAACCGTCTAAGACAGTTGTTTTGTTTCTATAAAAAAAGGCCCCAAAGGGACCTTAATTTCTAATTATTGATTGTTTAGAAGGTTTGCTAGTGTACGAATACCCATTCCTGTACCTCCAGCAGCCCACTTGTCTGAGGCAGACTTGCGATATGCCCCGGCACAATCAAAGTGCAACCAACCTGTTTTGTAATCTTCAACAAAGTAGGATAAGAACGCCGCCGCTGTTGATGCGCCCGGAGAATAGTCACCGCTACTGATATTGGAAAGATCCGCAAAGTTAGACGGCAACATACCACGATGGAAATCAGCCAAAGGTAGAGGCCATAGACCTTCTTTTTCTTCTGCTGCGCAAGCTAATGCTTGCTCCGATAGTGCGTTGTCAAAGCTAAGCAGTGCGTGGAAATCATTACCTAATGCATTTTTTGCCGCGCCAGTTAATGTCGCGCAATCAATGATCAATTCAGGGTGCTGTTCGCTGGCGTAGATAAGGCCATCAGCCAACACTAGACGCCCTTCAGCATCGGTGTTCATCACTTCTACTGTTTTGCCATTTTTATAGGTGATGACATCACCTAGTTTAATTGCACGTCCAGAGATCATGTTCTCCGCACAACACAGGATCAATTTCACGCGTTTGTTTAAGGCGCGAAGAATCGCTAATGCTAGGCCACCGGTGATAGTTGCCGCGCCGCCCATATCAGACTTCATTGCGGTCATGAATTGAGAAGGTTTTAAGCTGTAACCACCAGAATCAAAAGTGATGCCTTTACCCACTAGACACGCCATTACAGGAGCGTCAGGGTTACCCGTAGGGTTAAAGTCCAGTTGTAGCATTGCTGAGGTGCGCGCAGAGCCGCGTCCTACTGCGTAAATACCTTCCCAACCGCCTGTTAGTAGATCTTTATCTTTAACAATGCGGTAAGTTACCTGACCTTCTTCGGCTACTGATTTAATCAGTTCACCAGCCATAGTTGCAAGCTGACGAGGTGCAACTTCTTCTGCACTCTTGTTGATGATGTCACGAGTCCAGTTAGCTACTTTAATGCGGTCTTGAAGCTCTTTTTCATCCGCTTCAGCCAGTGGTTGCCACTCTAGTGTGTTGTTACGTTTTGGATTACGGAAACTTTGTGCAAAAGACCAGATAGTTTCTAGATCCCAAAGCTCGCCTACTAAGCTGACTTCTTTAATACCTTGCCCATCTAATTTACGCGCTGCTTTTTGAATTGCGCTGTAATCAAGAGTTTGGCCAATATGGACTAAGCAACCTTGCTCTGTGTGAGAAAGAACGGCGTTTTCGCCCCATTGAGGTGCTGCTTTATCTGTAGATAATGATACTTGCATTGCTGTCGACATGACCTCTCCTTGCCCTATATTTTACTTATATATTTTCAAGATACAGGAATCCTAGTTCCTCTGACAGAGGAAACTCTGCTATGCCATGAAAAGTAAGATCCCCTTCCTAGCAAGCCCTGCCTGATAACTTACTTATGGAGCCTATTATGCCTAGGCTCAATGCCAAAAACATAAAAATCGGGCGCAAAGGCCCGATTTTTATTAAATAAATGTTAAGTAGACCGTTAATCTGCTTCATCTAGCCAGCAAAGGATGATGGCTTCTAGAATTTTTTCATTCGAATGATTTGGTTCATCATCAAACTCTTCTAGATCTAATATCCATTGATGTAAGTCGGTAAAGCGTACCGTTTTAGGATCCATTTCAGGAAACTGTTCGACTAACTCAATGGCAATATCACGACTGTCTGTCCATTTCATGTCGCACTCCTTTATTTATGACAATTGATTAATGATCTTCTGAAGCGTGATTTAATGTATAACGAGGGATCTCAACCACAAGGTCTTCATCCGCAACCACGGCTTGGCAACCTAAGCGAGACTCTGGCTCAAGGCCCCACGCTTTATCTAACATATCGTCTTCTAGCTCTTCACTCTCTTCAAGAGAATCAAAACCTTCACGTACAATCACATGACATGTGGTGCAAGCGCAAGACTTCTCACAAGCATGCTCGATGCCGATGCCATTTTTCAAAGCTACATCTAATACTGTCTCACCTGAATTAGCCTCAAAAACAGCGCCTTCTGGACAGAGATCATCATGGGGTAAAACTACAATCTTAGGCATAGTACTTTATCTCTATATATCATCTACTGACTGGCCAGATAACGCCTGGCGAATCGATTTATCCATACGACGAGACGCAAACTCTTGGCTTGCTTTATCCGTCTTCTTAATTCCATCTTCAATTGCATCGGCGTTGTCACTATTACGCAATGCGATCAAATCTTCAATTACGCTAAGCAGTTGGGTGCGCTCTTGCTCACTCAATAACTCATCGCCGTCTGCTTGCAGTGCTGCAATTAGACCTTCAATAACACGATCCGCTTCTACGCGCTGCTCAGCTAACGCTCTAGCGTGCATATCTTCTTTGGCAAACGCCATTGAATCTTTCAGCATGTTAGTCACTTCAGTATCGCTCAAGCCATAAGAAGGCTTAACTTGGATCTCTGATTGAACACCGGTGCTTTTTTCCATTGCAGTAACAGACAATAAGCCATCTGCATCCACTTGATAAGTGACACGAATATGCGCGGCACCTGCGGCCATTGCTGGGATACCTTTTAAGGCAAACTTAGCTAACGAGCGACAATCATCAACCATCTCGCGCTCACCTTGTACGGTGTGCACTGTCATAGCCGTTTGCCCATCTTTGAATGTAGTAAATTCTTGTGCTCTAGCAACCGGAATAGTGGTGTTACGCGGAATGATTTTTTCCACTAAGCCACCCATGGTTTCAATGCCAAGAGAAAGTGGAATCACATCAAGTAACAGCATGTCCGAGTCAGGTTTATTGCCCGCTAAAATATCCGCTTGAATGGCTGCGCCAATTGCGACCACTTCGTCTGGGTTAATGTTGGTTAATGGCTGCTTATCGAAAAACTCACCTACCATTGAACGCACTAAAGGGGTGCGAGTTGAACCGCCGACCATTACCACTTCAAGCACTTCATCTTTGCTGACTTCGGCGTCTTTAATCGCACGGCGACAAGACATCAATGTTTTCTTCACTAGCGAACGAATCAGATCGTCGAAAGTTTCTCGGCTGATCACGCCTTGCCAATCAAGTACCGAGACTTGGGTTTGTTCATTATCCGACAGTGCAATTTTGGTGCGAGCCGCAGCATTGAGCAAAATACGGTTTTGTTCAGCGGTTGGCGCATCTAATCCCATTTCATTTTGAATGTACTCGGCAAGAAGATGATCAAAGTCATCCCCACCTAGCGCAGAATCACCGCCAGTAGACAGCACTTCAAATACGCCTTTAGATAAGCGTAAGATAGAAATATCAAAGGTACCGCCACCTAAATCATAAACTGCAATCACACCTTCTTGGGCGGAATCTAAGCCGTAAGCAATAGCCGCAGCCGTAGGTTCATTAAGTAGACGCAAGACATTTAAGCCTGCTAGTTTGGCGGCATCTTTAGTGCCTGCACGCTGCGCGTCATCAAAGTAAGCAGGAACGGTAATAACTACACCGGTTAAATCGCCACCTAACGTTTTCTCGGCGCGTTGGCCTAAGGCACGTAGAATATCAGCCGATACTTCTATAGGATTTTTATTACCGCTGTTGGTTTGTAAGATTGGTAAACCATTCTCACTATCCACAATTGAATACGGTAAATTAGGGTAGCGCTGCTTGATATCAGCCACAGAGCGACCAAGAAGGCGCTTCACTGAAATAATGGTGTTTTGCGGGTCACTTTCTGCAGCATCAATAGCTGAATATCCAACACTGACACTGTCAGTTTGATAATGCACCGCTGAAGGCAATATAGCGCGACCTTCAGAGTCTAATAACGGGCTAGCTTGGCCACTGCGCATTGAAGCTACCAGTGAATTGGTGGTACCAAGGTCAATACCTGCCGCAAGCTTGTGTTCGTGTGGTGCAGAACTTTGGCCCGGCTCTGCTATCTGAAGTAATGGCATGACATTCCTATAATTTGTACGACTAACCGAGTAGTCTTTCTTCTAATCGTTCAATTTCTACTAATAATTTAGCGATAAACTTAAGCTTTCTTACGCTGTCTGCAGCTGCAATCCAATCTTCATTATTCAATTGCTGCTCAACAACTTGTAATTGCTGTTTGTGCATTTTGGAGACTTTCTCTGCAAAATCAAACAACCGGTCTTCCGCGCTATCACTGTCACCGATCTCTTCAAGCTCTTCCCTTAATTCCATCTGTTGCATTAAAAATAGAGGGTCTTGCATGGTTTGTTGTTCGGCACGAATATCATGCTGGTTTTCGGCCAAGATATATTCTGCGCGAGAGATGGGACTTTTAAGGGTTTGATAAGCGTCATTGATGGTCGCTGCTTTCTGAACGGCCATGAGTCGATCTCGTTCGGAAGCGGTAGCAAATTTATCAGGATGAAAACGACGCTGTAATTCTCTAAATTGAGAAGAAAGAAGGCCACCATCCACTGTAAATTGTGTCGGTAGCCCAAATAGTTCGAAGTGGTTCATAATGAAACTCTCGATATCTTAAAGAGAGAGGGCCCATCTGATGACGAGCCCAAGCCTTAACTCGCTAGTTAAACGTTGAAGCTCTCGCCACAACCACATTCACTCTTAGCGTTTGGATTGTTAAATTCAAATCCTTCGTTAAGACCTTCTTTTACGTAATCTAACTCTGTACCATCAAGGTATACAAGGCTCTTGGCATCGATTACAACTTTCACACCGTCATGCTCGAAAACACTGTCTTCTTCGTTTACTTCATCTACGAATTCAAGCACATACGCCATACCTGAACAGCCGGTAGTCTTTATACCTAAACGTAAGCCGAAACCTTTACCTCGACTGTCTAGAAAAGCTCTAACGCGTTCTGCCGCGGTTTCTGTCATTGTGATGGCCATACTACAACCTTTATTGCCAATGAGGGGGAGCTCCCCCTCTAGTTATTACTCTTGATGTTTTTTCTTATAATCTGATACCGCTGCTTTAATAGCATCTTCGGCAAGAATAGAACAGTGCACCTTAACCGGTGGCAGTTCTAACTCGTCAGCAATTTCAGAGTTTTTAATTGCAGCTGCTTCGTCTACCGTTTTGCCTTTTACCCACTCAGTTACAAGTGAACTTGAAGCAATGGCACTACCACAACCGTAAGTTTTAAATTTTGCATCTTCAATAATGCCCTCTGGGGTCACTTTGATCTGCAGTTTCATTACGTCACCACACGCGGGTGCACCTACCATACCGCTACCTACGTTTGGATCTTCTTTATCAAAAGAACCAACGTTGCGTGGGTTTTCGTAGTGGTCAATTACTTTTTCACTGTAAGCCATAATATTGTCCTCTAATCCTCTACTTCCTTGGAATTAGTGATGTGCCCACTCTACAGTGTCCAAATCAATGCCTTCCTTGTACATATCCCAAAGTGGAGATATGTCGCGTAATTTAGTTACCGCTGTGCAAATTTGCTCAGCAGCGTGGTCGATTTCTTCTTCAGTGGTATAACGACCAAAGGAGAAGCGTACTGAACTGTGTGCAAGTTCATCATTTAAACCTAAAGCACGAAGTACGTATGAAGGTTCAAGGCTTGCCGAAGTACATGCCGAACCTGAAGAAACCGCTAAGTCTTTTAATGACATAAGCAGAGACTCACCTTCAACAAAAGCAAAGCTTACGTTCAAGTTGTTTGGTACACGTTGCTCAAAATCACCATTCACAGTCACGGCTTCAAGACCTTTGATTTTATCCATCAAACGGTTACGTAGCGCCAGTGCGTGTTGGTAATCTTGTTCCATTTCTAACTTAGCAATACGGAATGCTTCACCCATACCCACAATTTGATGAGTCGGTAATGTGCCAGAACGGAAACCACGCTCATGACCGCCACCGTGCATTTGTGCTTCTAGGCGAATACGTGGTTTACGACGAACATAAAGTGCGCCAATCCCTTTCGGACCGTAGACTTTATGTGCAGAAAGAGAGATAAGATCCACTTTCATTTCTTGAACGTCGATAGGTAGTTTACCCGCTGATTGCGCGGCATCTACATGGAAAGTAATTTTGCGTTCGCGACACATTTCACCAATTGAAGTGATGTCTTGAATAACGCCGATTTCGTTGTTTACATGCATGATAGAAACAAGAATGGTGTCTTCGCGAATTGCGTCTTGCAGCTTGTTCAGGTCAATTAGGCCATTAGGTTCTGGCTGTAGGTAAGTTACCTCAAAGCCTTCACGCTCTAATTGGCGGCATGGATCTAAAACCGCTTTATGTTCTGTTTTACAAGTAATAACGTGCTTGCCTTTCTTTGAATAGAAATGCGCAGCACCTTTAATCGCAAGGTTATCAGACTCTGTTGCACCGGATGTAAATACGATCTCACGAGGATCTGCATTCAATAAATCTGCGATATTCTCACGCGCCGTGTCGACTGCTTCTTCTGCTTGCCATCCATAACGGTGTGAACGAGAGGCTGGGTTACCGAAGTTGCCATCCATCGTCATATGTTGAAACATCTTCTTCGCAACACGTTCATCGACTGGGCAAGTTGCTGAGTAGTCTAAATAAATTGGCAGTTTCATTATTTACTCCAAGTAAAACTGTTTGCTCTATGAGCGGACATTGATGCCGATTGCTTCTGCAATTGATCTAGAGCTAAATCCATGATTTGACGCTAAATCCATGTCTTGACGACCTGAAATTTCTAGAACTTCATTATCTTGCATCAACTCACCTAAGGTGATGTTGTTTAAAAAATCGCTAATTCGAGAACTCAAATCTCGCCACAGGGTATGAGTAAGACAACGAACGCCTCCCTGACAACTAGCTTTACCGTTACAACGAGTCGCTTCTACAGACTCATCAACCGCTGAGATAATAGTGCCAATAGCGATAAATTGCGCTTCTTTGCCCAAGTTATAACCGCCACCAGGACCTCGAACACTTGCCACTAAACCTGCTTTACGCAACTTTGAAAACAACTGCTCCAAATAAGAGAGAGATATACCTTGGCGCTCCGATATATCGGCCAGTGGTACTGGGCCACACTGAGAATGCAATGCTACATCAAGCATGGCGGTTACGGCATATCTTCCTTTCGATGTAAGCTTCATATCACACTCTTTCCGATTACGTTTGATAGGGAAAGTCTCCCATACCCGACAAAAACGGTCAAGTATTTATTTGACCAATTTACTCAAGTATTTATCCCTAAACATAATGCGGTTATTTTTTGTGCGCTATTTCTTTTTGTACTGCGGTCAGTACGCCACGTAAAATGTTGATTTCTTGGGCTTCAGGACGAGCACGACTAAATAGCCTTCTCAGCTTACTCATCACCTGATTTGGTTTATCCTCTTCAATAAACTGGGTATCAACAAGCACATTTTCAAGGTGCTGATAGAACATTTCTAGTTCATTGTGTCGTGAATAAACAGCTGGCTCACTCTCTGGGTACTGAGCTTTGTCACTTTCAAGAAAGGCCATACGCACTTCATAACAAAGGGTTTGCACCGCCATTGCTAAATTTAATGAGCTGTACTCAGGGTTAGCTGGGATTGCGACATGGTATTGGCAAAGTTGTAATTCATCGTTAGTAAGACCTGTTCTTTCACGACCAAACACTAATGCAACTTGTGAATGCGTCCCTTCTTGTACAAACTTAACGCCACACTCACGCGGTTCTAGCATAGGCCAGTTTAAGGTACGAGAACGCGCACTAGACCCCACAACAAGGGCGCAGTCTGCGACAGCTTCTTGCATAGTGGCAAAGATCTGCGCATTGTTCACCACATCATCCGCACCGGCGGCTAACGCCATGGTTTGATCGTCTATTTCACATTGAGGATCAACCAACACCAGTTGCTTGAGTCCCATCACTTTCATTGCTCTTGCTGCTGAGCCGATATTTCCTGGGTGAGAGGTTCCCACCAACACCACTTTGACGTTTTGTAACATCAAGCTTACCTCTGTTTATTAGAACCGAAGCATGTTATCACATACCCATAGTGGCGCAAAAAAAACACACGAACAAAAAATAACCACTTCCCTTTTGCCAAGAACTTGCTTATACTCCGCACCGCTTTCGTTCTTTAACATCCGTTGGGTATAACTATGCATCCTATGCTAAATATCGCTATTCGCGCTGCGCGAAAAGCTGGCAATCATATTGCGAAATCTCTAGAAACTGCTGACAAGATTGAAGTCTCGCTAAAAGGCGAAAATGACTTCATGACTAACATCAATAAAGACGCAGAACATGTGATTATCGATACCATCAAGTCTTCTTACCCTGACCACAGCATTGTTGCTGAAGAGTCTGGTTTGACTACTGGTAAAGATGACGCAGTTCAATGGATCATTGACCCACTGGATGGCACCAATAACTTCGTTAAGGGTATCCCACACTTCGCTGTATCTATTGCTGTTCGCATCAATGGTAAAACAGAAGTTGCTTGTGTTTATGACCCAATGCTTAACGAGCTATTCACTGCGCAACGTGGTGCTGGCGCTCAGCTAAACAACTCACGTATCCGTGTAAAACAACATAAAGACCTTCAAGGTACTGTGCTTGCTACTGGCTTCCCATTCAAGCAAAAACAACACTCTGAATCTTACTTCAAAATCATGAGCTCTCTATTTACCGAAGTGGCTGATTTCCGTCGCACCGGTTCTCCTGCTCTTGATCTATGTTATCTTGCGGCTAACCGTGTTGACGGTTACTTTGAACTTGGTCTTAAGCCTTGGGATCTTGCAGCTGGCGACCTTATCGCTCGTGAAGCTGGCGTGATTCTGACTGACTTTGCTGGCGGTACTGATTACATGAAGTCTGGCAACATTGTTGGCTCTAGTGCTCGCGGCGTTAAAAACATTCTTCGTCACATCCGTGAAAACGCAAACGAAGGTATGTTGAAGTAATCGTCTCTGCGAATACAAAAAACATAAAAAAAACGGCCATCATCTGATGGCCGTTTTTTTATTTCGAATTTATACCAATCACACT
>NZ_BAUJ01000084.1 GCF_000496695.1 Vibrio halioticoli NBRC 102217 | reverse complement strand
GGGGGAATCGCTGTAAAGCGAGCGGAATAT
Organism: Vibrio halioticoli NBRC 102217; assembly: GCF_000496695.1. Taxonomy (GTDB): domain Bacteria; phylum Pseudomonadota; class Gammaproteobacteria; order Enterobacterales; family Vibrionaceae; genus Vibrio; species Vibrio halioticoli. Next base: position 15,588 of record NZ_BAUJ01000084.1, on the reverse strand, counting down.
TACTGATATGGTAAATATCTGTCAATACAAAATCATCAGAAATATTAAAAAAAGTATTTTAGTGGCTTTTACACAAATAGCCAGCCCAGAGCCAATAAGGCTTTCGACTACTTATCCACTGTTTTTGTGGATAAGTGTGTTAATTACTCATGGGTAACTTTTTTCTGTTAACAAGTCAGTAACGTTAACTTGCGCGTAGACAAAATAAGGAAATTCAATTAAGACAAGGTGTTGTACGAGAATTACGTGCTATAAAGGCACTAAAAAGAGGCATATTTCAAAAGCTTAGAAAATGAACACAAATGTAACGATTGCCGAATTTTGGGGAAAAGCTGTGAGTTAAATTGATGTTACGAAAGAGGGGGTTTTTCTGTAGGGTTGAAGAATATAGCAAATGTTAAAATCGAGTGCTAGCACTATTCGTGATAAAATTGATATAACTAACCATAAAGAACTGTCAGGTGAAGGTAACTCATTGTGGAAGAAGAAAAAAACACAAAAACGTTTGATTTAGTCTCAAGCTATCAACCTGCAGGAGATCAGCCCACAGCGATTAAGCAACTGTTAGAAGGGCTCGACAATGGCTTAGCGCATCAAACTTTACTGGGCGTAACCGGCTCAGGTAAAACCTTTTCATTGGCAAATGTGATTGCTAAAGCGCAGCGCCCTGCGATTATTTTGGCACCGAACAAAACCCTAGCCGCTCAGCTGTACGGTGAGATGAAGGCCTTTTTCCCTAACAATGCCGTGGAATACTTTGTCTCTTACTATGATTACTATCAGCCGGAAGCCTATGTTCCGACGACCGATACCTTTATAGAGAAAGATTCGTCGGTGAATGCGCACATCGAGCAAATGAGACTGTCAGCCACTAAAGCGCTCCTTGAAAGAAAGGACGCGATTATTGTGGCCTCGGTGTCGGCAATCTATGGTTTGGGCGACCCTGAATCCTATTTGAAAATGATGCTTCACGTCACTCGTGGTGATGTGGTGAATCAACGCGATATCTTGCGCCGTTTGGCCGAATTACAATATTCGCGTAATGATGTGGCGTTTGAGCGTGGTCAGTTTCGTGTTCGCGGAGAAGTGATTGATATTTATCCTGCCGAATCGGAACACGATGCAGTGCGCATTGAAATGTTCGATGATGAGATAGATTGTATTAGCGTGTTTGATCCTTTGACAGGCTCGGTGACTCAACGCGATTTGCCTCGCTATACCATTTATCCGAAAACGCACTATGTGACGCCGCGCGATCGCATGTTAGAAGCGATTGAGAAAATCAAAGCAGAGTTGGTGGATCGCAAACAATACCTACTAGAAAACAACAAGCTATTGGAAGAGCAGCGCATTAGCCAGCGTACACAGTTCGATATTGAAATGATGAACGAACTGGGTTTTTGTTCTGGAGTAGAAAACTATTCTAGGCATTTAAGCGGACGTGATGAGGGTGAGCCGCCACCGACTTTGTTTGATTATCTTCCGCACGATGGTTTGTTGGTGATTGATGAATCCCACGTCACCGTGCCGCAAATCGGCGCTATGTATAAAGGCGACCGTTCTCGTAAAGAGACCTTGGTAGAGTTTGGCTTTCGTTTACCATCGGCATTGGATAATAGACCGCTTAAATTTGATGAGTTTGAGGCACTAGCGCCGCAAACCATTTTTGTGTCGGCAACGCCGGGTGATTACGAAAAAGAAACCTCTGGTGGAGATATCGCTGAACAAGTGGTGCGTCCGACGGGTCTGCTTGATCCTGAGTTAGAAGTGCGCCCAGTAGCCACCCAAGTCGATGATCTCTTATCTGAAATACGCATTCGTAGCGTAAAAGATGAAAGGGTGTTGGTTACGACCTTAACCAAGCGCATGGCAGAAGATTTAACCGAGTATCTGACAGAGCATGATGTGAAGGTGCGCTATTTACACTCTGATGTGGATACGGTGGAACGTGTTGAGATCATTCGTGATTTACGTTTGGGCGAATTTGATGTGTTAGTAGGCATTAACTTACTTCGAGAAGGTCTGGATATGCCTGAGGTATCGTTAGTGGCTATCTTAGATGCAGATAAAGAAGGCTTTTTGCGTTCTGAGCGTTCCTTGATACAGAGTATAGGTCGCGCGGCGCGAAACTTAGAAGGGAAAGCCATCTTATACGCGGACCGCATTACTAAATCGATGGCGAAAGCGATGGGCGAAACTGAGCGTCGCCGTTTAAAGCAGCAACAATACAATGAAGAGCACGGCATAGTGCCGCAAGCGCTGAAGAAAAGTATCAAAGACATTATGGAGCTTGGTAACGCCACCAAATCCAGTAGCAATAGGAAGTCTAAGGCTGTACCTTTGTCGAAAGTGGCTGAAAATGATGAACAATATAAGAGTTTAACCCCGCAACAGCTTGAGAAACTGATCCTTAAACTGGAAAATGAGATGTATCAGCATGCACAAAATCTTGAGTTTGAAGAAGCTGCGGCTAAACGCGATCAGATGGAAGAGTATCGTCGTCAATTCATCGCCAATAGTTAATTTATTTTAATAGCGCCTTATCAGGTTTAGGTTCAATGCCAAAAAACAAAGCAGAAAATCAACAGCTAAAACTATTAATGGTTGAAGATACGTTATCGGTTGCCACTTTGTACCAAACGTATCTCGCGACACTTAATTTAGACATTTGTATTGTTTCCAGTGGTGAGGCGGCGCTTGCGCACCTTACCCAGCATTCGATTGATCTTATGCTGCTTGATTTACATCTGCCAGATATGACTGGTATGGATGTACTGAAAAAGGTGCGTACTCAAGCGCCAAAAGTGCCCGTGATATTTATGACCGCTTACGGCTCGATTGAAGTGGCGGTTGAGGCAATGCGCGCAGGAGCGCATGATTTTTTGATCAAACCGTGCGAAGCCGATCAGCTGCGCATCACGGTCTCCAAAGCCATTCACCAAACGCAAAATGCGCAGTACGATGTGCTGGGGGATGTGAGCCAATATCAAGGCTTTATTGGTTCCAGTTCTAGCATGCAGCAGGTGTACAAAACCATAGATTCAGCGGCATCCAGCAAAGCGAGTATTTTTATTACTGGCGAAAGTGGCACGGGTAAAGAGGTGTGTGCAGAGGCGATTCACTCCGTCAGCAACCGTAGCACGCAACCTTTTATTGCGCTTAACTGTGCCGCAATTCCCAAAGATTTGATTGAAAGCGAGTTATTTGGTCACGTTAAAGGGGCATTTACCGGAGCGGCGACGGATCGTAAAGGGGCGGCAGAGCTTGCCGATGGTGGCACCTTATTTTTAGATGAATTGTGCGAAATGGATTTAGAGTTGCAGACAAAATTACTGCGCTTTATTCAAACCAGTACTTATCAAAAAGTAGGCTCTTCAAAATTGAGCCGAGTGGATGTGCGCTTTGTGTGCGCGACCAACAAAGACCCTTGGGATGAGGTGCGTAAAGGTCGTTTTCGTGAAGACTTATACTATCGCTTGTATGTTATTCCCTTGCATCTTCCGCCTTTGAGAGAAAGGGGGGACGATATTGTTGAAATCGCTTATTCGTTGCTCGGTTTTACTTCTTTAGAAGAAAACAAAAATTTTGGTAAATTCCAAGAAGAGGTGTTGCGTCATTTTGTCAGCTATCCTTGGCCGGGAAACGTGCGTCAACTACAAAACGTCATTCGGAATATCGTGGTATTAAATGAAGGCGAAGAGGTGACCTTAGACATGTTACCGTCGCCACTGGATCGCTTCAAAGTGGCTTCTTTTTCAGAAGATGCCATTGATACCTTTTTAGATCCTGAACACAGTGATGACAGTCGAAAAATCATTCCTTTAGCGCAAGTTGAGCGTCGGGTGATTGAAAGAGCTATTCAACTATGTGGTGGCAGTATTCCTTCTGCGGCTGCGGAGTTGGATGTGAGTGCATCAACACTGTATCGAAAATTAGAAAAGTGGGAGAAAGGACGTGGATGAGTTTAATCTTCTACAAAACGACAAGATCGTCAGTTTGAGTGCCCAAGTCGGTGAGGAAATGATGCCCGCCTTACTCGACCTGTTTAAACAAGAGTTACAAGACTATATCGGGCAGATAGATGGCGTAGAAATTAATGAGCAAAGCCGAGAGCTGATAGCACGTACTTGTCATGCGATTAAAGGTAGCGCACCAAGTTTTGGCGCTATTTTAGTCACCGAAAAAGCCACCGAGATGGATGCATTTTATAAACAACAACGCTTAGCTGAATTTGATCAGCAGTGCGCAGAGCTAGTATCGATATTAAGACGTACTGTGTATAAATTAGAGCAGTTGCAAGCGCAACTGCATTAATTGTTTATCATAATAATGCGGTCATCATATTTATGTAGCTATGATAATTGCTCTAGAATAGCTAAGCTGAGTTTATCGCGGTCGTGACGCCATTCTCTGTTCATCGAGGCAAGATCGCGAGTGACAATGTTCCACTTGTCTTCTAAATCCGGATGAGGCTGACCGCCAAGTACCACATCAATTTTTCGACCTTGGCAGGCACGTTCAATCCATGCCAATTTTTGCGCCAATTCCATGCGTCCTGCAGGTCCGTATTCAGGGCTTAGGTTTTCTACTACGATCACTTTTGCTTGCTGATTACTGTTTATGGCACGGCCAATCTCTGGCAGTAACAGCGGAGGCATGATGCTAGTGAGAAAGCTTCCCGGACCTAAGATAATGGCATTGGCTTGCTTTAGTGCCTCAATGGCTTCACTGATGGCCGGCACTTCGGGGTCAAGATCCAATCGCAATAGATCTTCTTCCATTTCATCGACGCTGGTTTCACCTTTTACCCAATGACCTTTGGTTGATAAGGCGCGCAGATCCGATGGGTGTTCAGTCATAGGTAAAATATTCACCTCAACTTTTAGCATTTCACGAACTAAATTGATTGCTTGCAGAGGGCGAATAGAAAGGTTGTCCATTGCGGTTAAAATCAGATTCCCCAGATTGTGACCGTCTAACTCACCCAGTCCACGAAAACGATATTCAAATATCATCGAGCTAATTGAAGGTTCGGTGATCAGCTGATTAATGCAGTTACGAGTATCTCCCCAAGCAATTCCGCCTTGGCAATGTCGAATGCGCCCCGTAGAACCACCATTATCTGTGGTGGTGACAATGCCTGTAGCATTTTCACCAAAGTCTTTAAGTGCCGCTAACATGCGCCCTAAACCATGTCCGCCACCAACGGCGACGACTTTGTTTTCTGAGAATATATCCACGCTGGTAACTCATTATTCTTAGAGGATTTTTAGTAAATGTATCTGAAATTGAGAAATAGACCAAATAAATTGATTATGAAGTTGATTGAACCCGCTTTTTGGTAGATTCATCTTGGTAAACATTCAATCATTCCATTAGGCTTTACTCTCGCCTGCGAAAAATGGTTTATACTGTAGGTGAAAAACTCCGAGTCTTCTCCACTAAGTTTGTCGTTATTACCCTTAAAACGGGGCGTTTAATTTACATAATATGTGGTTTTGGCCGTGACATTTTGTCACCAGGGCTACTCTAGAAATGGCGTTGCCTCCCGTATTTAGGAAAGGTGTTTTGTGACGCAACAATTTGAAGATAGTTTCCAACGCAAGTTTTATTACTTGCGCCTTTCTGTTACCGATGTATGTAACTTTAAGTGTAATTACTGCTTACCGGACGGCTATCGTCCTGAAGCGAGTAAGCGCCCCCCATTTATCACTCTACCCGAGATACAGCGTGTAGTGAGAGCCTTCGCGCATTGTGGAACCACGAAAGTGCGCATTACTGGTGGCGAGCCAACACTGCGTCGAGATTTTACTGATATCGTGCACAGCGTAGCGCAAACTCCAGGTATCGAAAAAATAGCCACCACCACTAATGGCTATCGCATGCAAAAGCAAGTCTCTGATTGGCAGCAAGCGGGCTTAACTCATATCAATGTCAGCTTAGATAGCTTAGACCCTAAACAATTTTATCAGATCACCGGACAAAATCGTTTTCACGATGTGATGTCGGGGATCGACCGCGCTTTTGAAATAGGGTATGAGCAAATCAAAGTGAATGTGGTGCTGCTAAAAGATTTAAACAGCCAGCAATTGCCGCAGTTTTTGAATTGGATTAAAGATAGGCCAATACAGCTGCGTTTTATTGAGTTAATGAAAACCGGTGAAATGGATGAGCTGTTTGATAAACGCCATGTGTCAGGAGTGTCGATACGCAATCACTTGATTGCTAATGGCTGGCTGTTAAAGCTTAGAGAAGCCAACGATGGACCTGCTCAAGTATTTATCCATCCAGACTATGAAGGTGAGATAGGGTTAATCATGCCTTATGAAAAAGGCTTTTGCTCTACTTGTAATCGACTGCGCGTTTCGGCAATGGGTAAACTGCATTTGTGTCTTTTTGGAGAAGAAGGTTTAGAACTTCGCGACCTCATGCAAGAAGACCAGCAAGAAGAAGAGCTGATTGCTCGCATTTCAGAAGGTTTAAAAATAAAAGACGTCAGTCACCATCTCGACCAGAACAATCCAGGATCAACTCCTCATCTGGCATCAATTGGCGGTTAATTTATTTACCTCGTTTAATTTAAATTATTATAAATAGTACAAAGGAATTGAGACTTATGGGACACGCTCATGACGATTTTACGCCGGCTAGCATTGCGGTATTAACAGTATCTGACACTCGCACAGAAGAGACAGACACCAGTGGTGGCTATTTAGTGGATCAGGTTAAAGCAACCGGACACCGATTAGCGGATAAGAAAATTGTAATTGATGATGTTTATAAGATTCGTGCCATCGTCTCACAGTGGATTGCCGATGAGTCTGTAGACGCCATCTTGCTAACGGGCGGTACAGGTTTTACGGCACGTGATTTTACTCCAGAAGCACTGACACCATTGTTTGATAAACAAGTAGAAGGTTTTGGTGAATTGTTCCGCGCGGTTTCGTATGAAGAAATTGGCACTTCAACCATCCAATCGCGTGCTATTGGTGGTTTTGCTAATCGTACGGTTATTTTAGCGATGCCAGGCTCAACAGGTGCATGTCGCACAGCTTGGACTCGTATTATCAAGGATCAGTTAGATTCACGTCATAAGCCGTGTAACTTCATGCCACATATTGGGAAGTAACGTCGAATGAGTGAATTAACCCATATCAATCAAAATGGCGAAGCGAACATGGTGGATGTGTCGGCAAAAGCGGACACCGTCCGCGAAGCACGTGCAGAAGCTATTGTGACTATGTCTGAGCAAACATTATCACTGATATTAAGTGGTGATCACCACAAAGGTGATGTGTTTGCTACTGCGCGCATTGCGGGCATTCAAGCGGCCAAGAAAACGTGGGACTTAATTCCCCTTTGCCATCCCTTGTTGCTGTCTAAAGTGGAAGTGCAACTGACACCACTACTAGAAAGTAATCAAGTGAGAATCGAATCTGTCTGTAAGCTGGCCGGTAAAACAGGCGTAGAGATGGAAGCTCTGACGGCAGCCTCTGTGGCGGCGTTGACCATTTATGACATGTGCAAAGCGGTACAAAAAGATATCGTTATTTCCCAAGTCAGACTGCTAGAGAAAAGCGGTGGTAAATCAGGACACTTTGAGGCAAGCCTATGATTAAAGTGGTATTTTTTGCGCAAGTGCGTGAGTTGGTGGGGCAGGATGAGGTGCTTATTGATAAACAAAGCGCTTCGGTAAATGAGATTCGCCAACAATTAATCACTCGCGGTGATAAATGGGCATTAGCGCTTGAGTCAGGCAAGTTATTAGCCGCGGTTAACCATACCATGTCACCATTAGACACTTTAGTTAAAGCTGGCGATGAAGTGGCGTTCTTCCCTCCGGTAACAGGGGGGTAACATGGATAGAGTGCTGGTTCAAGAACAAGATTTCGACCTTGCTAAAGAATACGCTCTATTAGGCGAATCTTCGTCTATTGGCGCCGTGGTTACGTTTGTAGGAAAAGTACGAGATTTTAATCTTGGTGATAATGTTGTTGGCCTGCATTTACAACATTACCCGCAGATGACAGAAAAAGCATTGCACGAAATCTGCAATGAAGCTCGAGCGAGATGGCCTTTAGATAAGGTGACAGTGATACATAGAGTAGGGGATTTAGATATTGCCGACCAAATCGTGTTGGTTGGTGTTTCTAGTGCGCATCGAGATGCCGCATTCTCAGCTTGTGAATTTATTATGGATTACTTGAAAACCAAGGCACCTTTCTGGAAAAAAGAGCGTCTAACCAATGCATCTCGTTGGATAGAGTCTCGTGAATCCGATCAGGAATCAATGCAGCGTTGGTAGTTATATAAGTTCACGCTAATGTGATCCATATCACAGATTTTTTAAATATTATAAAGCCCCAATAAATTTGGGGCTTTTTTGATCTTGCGCATAAAACTTGATTAAATTTTACATTTTGTTTCTAAAATTTACCTTTTCTTTATGTAATGATATTTGTGGTTTGGTTCTTATTGTATGACTTATTAGTTAAATGAATGTTAGCTGTGGTGGTCTAAATGGTGATCTGTATCACGGTTTGATGAATATCCATGCAGTGTAAATAATGTTTTTTGGTTTTTGTTATTTAGATCACTGAATTTTACGCTTGAGATGGAATTAAGTTCTGAAATATTGACCTATGCAGGAGTTTAAGTACTGCAAGGTGACATTTTTATGGCAAAAACTTTCAAGGATTGGTAACTTTGTTTCCATTCTTTATGTCTTATAGCCTTTTATATAATTTTACGGACACAAAATAGATAACAACAATGGCTATAGGTCCGCATAAGGGATTCATGGATGCAACATTAAAAAACTGGAGTTTATTTGCATGTATAAAAACAAAATCACCCAAGGACTTCTTCTTGGAGCTAGCCTAGCCGTGGCAGCTACTTCTTTCTCCTCTATTGCAGCACAAGTACCAGAAGGTACTAAACTTGCTAAAGTTCAAGAATTGGTTCGAGGTAATGGTACAGAAGTCGCTTCAATCGACCCTCACAAAACTGAAGGTGTACCAGAGTCACACGTTATTCGTGATTTGCTAGAAGGTCTAGTAAACCAAGATGCAGACGGTAATACCGTTCCTGGCGTAGCAACAAGCTGGGAAACGACAGACAATAAAACATTTACATTCCACCTACGTAAAGAAGCGACATGGTCAAATGGCGACCCTGTAACAGCACAAGATTTTGTGTACAGCTGGCAGCGTGCGGTAGATCCGGCAACAGCATCGCCGTACTCATGGTATTTAGAAATGACTACTATGACTAACGCAGCTGACATCGTTGCTGGAAAGAAAGACAAATCAACTTTGGGTGTTAAGGCAATTGATGACCATACACTTGAAGTACACCTAGATACACCACTGCCATACTTCGTAATGATGACTGGCCATACAACGATGAAGCCGGTGAATAAAGCGGTTGTTGAAAAGTATGGTGATCAGTGGACTCGCCCTGCAAACTTTGTAGGTAACGGCGCATTTGTGGTAAACAAATGGGTAGTCAACGAGCGTCTAGAGCTGACTCGTAACGAGAAATACTGGGACAACGCACATACTGTTCTTAATAAGGTGACTTACTTGCCGATTGAGAACCAAGTATCAGAAATGAACCGTTTCTTGTCTGGCGAAATTCAGATCACCAACGAATTGCCAACAGAGCACTTCCGTCGTCTACAGAAAGAGCATCCTGAAGCGGTGAACGTGAAAGGTAACTTGTGTTCTTACTACTACGGATTTAACAACGCTAAAGCACCATTTGATGACGTTCGTGTTCGTAAAGCGCTTTCTTACGCTATCGACCGTGACGTAATTGCAAAAGCGATTCTTGGTCAAGGTCAAAAGCCAGCTTACTTCCTAACGCCTGAGATCACAGCGGGTTTCCACCCTGATCTACCGGCTTACGGCAAGATGACGCAAAAAGAGCGTATTGCAGCGGCGAAAGAGCTACTTGCAGAAGCAGGCTTTGATAAAGGTCACCCACTAGAGTTCACTTTGTTGTACAACACCTCTGAAAACCACAAGAAGATTGCAACTGCAATCCAATCTATGTGGAGAAAAGAACTGGGTGTAAACATCAAACTTGAAAACCAAGAGTGGAAAACGTATCTAGATACGCGCCGTGAAGGTAACTTCGATGTGACTCGTGCCGGTTGGTGTGGTGACTACAACGAAGCGTCTAGCTTCTTGTCACTCATGCAATCTAACAACAGCTCAAATGATCCTAAGTACCACAGCGATACTTACGATGCATTAATGGCGAAAGCTATGCTAGCTACTAGCGATGCACAGCGTGAAGATATCTACAACCAAGCGGAGCAACAATTGGCAACCGATATGCCAATCGCACCGATTTATCAGTACGTTACTTCTCGTCTTGTCTCTCCTACAGTAGGCGGTTACCCAGCCAATAATGCTGAAGACAAGATGTTCTCTAAAGATATGTACATCATCGCTAAGTAATCACTTACTTTTAAAAACAATAATATGACCGACCTGCATGTGCGCAAGCGCATGCAGAGTCTTTTTACTTTTTTTTATTTTTGTCACAGACTGGAAGAATCATGTTTAAATTTATTGCTAAACGGATATTCGAAGCAATCCCAACATTACTGGTTCTCATTACGATATCCTTTTTCTTGATGCGCTTCGCGCCAGGTAACCCTTTCTCAAGTGAACGACCATTACCCCCTGAGGTTATGGCAAACATTAACGCTAAGTACGGCCTAGATAAGCCTGTGCTACAGCAGTACACCACTTACCTGACTAACATCCTACAGGGTGATTTTGGACCATCATTTAAATATAAAGATTACACAGTAAATGAGTTGGTAGCTGACGCTTTACCTGTTTCTGCTAAGATTGGCTTCTTCGCATTTATTTTCACCGTTATCATGGGGGTCACGGTCGGCACCATAGCCGCACTGCGGCAAAATACGTGGCTCGACTACTCGATAATGGCGACCGCCATGCTCGGGGTAGTGATGCCCTCATTTGTACTCGCGCCGGTATTGATTTATCTATTCTCAATTAACCTTGGTTGGTTCCCAGCCGGTGGCTGGCACAGTGGAGGCTGGGAGTACATTGTATTGCCAGTGATTGGCATGTCACTGTTATACGTTGCCACTTTTGCACGTATTACCCGTGGCTCAATGATTGAAACTCTAAACAGTAACTTTATCCGCACCGCTCGCGCGAAAGGATTGAGCTACCGTTACATCGTCTTTAAACATGCACTAAAACCTGCACTGCTTCCGGTTGTTTCTTACATGGGGCCTGCGTTTGTCGGCATCATTACCGGTTCAGTTGTTATTGAAACCATCTTTGGTTTACCGGGCATTGGTAAACTGTTCGTTAACGCTGCCTTTAACCGAGATTACTCATTGGTTATGGGGATCACCATCTTAATCGGGTTCTTGTTTATCCTGTTTAACGCTGTGGTGGATATTCTTCTGGCCGCTATCGATCCTAAGATTCGCTTCTAAGAAAGGAATTATGCATGTTATCTAAAAAAGAAAATCTAGAAGCGATTGAGAAGTTCTCAGAGAACCTTGAAATTGAAGGTCGCTCGTTATGGCAAGACGCCCGCATTCGTTTTATGCGTAATAAAGCGGCGATGGTGAGTTTGTTCATTCTAACCTTAATCACCTTGGCAGTTATCTTCCTGCCTTTGGTGTCGCAGTATGCGTATGATGATACTGACTGGTATGCCATGCATGCCGCACCTTCTATGGAGCATTGGTTTGGTACTGATAGCCTGGGGCGCGATTTGTTTGTACGTACCTTAGTCGGTGGCCGAATCTCATTAATGGTGGGCGTACTGGGCGCACTGGTTGCAGTATTGATTGGTACTTTGTACGGCGCAGCGTCGGGCTTCATTGGCGGACGTACTGACCGTATTATGATGCGCATTCTGGAAATCCTATACGCGGTTCCTTTCATGTTCTTGGTTATCGTATTGGTGACCTTCTTTGGCCGAAATATCGTGTTGATATTCGTGGCTATCGGCGCGATTGCTTGGCTTGATATGGCACGTATTGTGCGTGGTCAAACCTTGAGCTTGCGCAGTAAAGAATTCATCGAAGCGGCGCACGTTTGTGGCGTAAGTAAGTGGCGCATTATTACTCGTCACATTGTGCCAAACGTACTGGGTATTGTAGCGGTTTACTCGACCCTGCTTGTACCAAGTATGATTTTGACTGAATCATTCCTATCTTTCCTTGGTCTAGGCGTTCAAGAGCCAATGACAAGTTGGGGGGCATTGCTACAAGAAGGTGCTCAAACGATGGAAGTGGCTATTTGGCAGCTGACATTCCCGGCCTTGTTTATGGTCGTAACCCTATTTTGTTTCAACTACGTGGGCGATGGCTTACGTGATGCACTTGATCCAAAAGACAGATAAGAACAATAAGGAATTCAGTGATGAGCAATTTATTAGATGTAAAAGACCTGCGAGTAGAGTTTTCTACTCAAGACGGCACAGTAACCGCGGTAAACGATTTAAACTTCTCGCTTAAAGCGGGCGAGACTTTGGGTATCGTGGGTGAGTCAGGCTCTGGTAAATCACAAACCGTGTTTGCGATTATGGGTCTGCTGGCAAAAAACGGCATTATCAAAGGCAGTGCGAAGTTTGAAGGTAAGGAAATCCTAAACCTTCCAGAAAAAGAGCTAAATAAGGTTCGCGCAGAACAAATCGCTATGATCTTCCAAGATCCAATGACCTCACTTAACCCTTACATGAAGGTGAGTGATCAATTGATGGAAGTGTTGATGCTGCATAAAAACATGGGTAAGTCAGAAGCGTTTGAAGAATCTGTACGCATGTTAGAAGCGGTAAAAATCCCTGAGGCGCGTAAGCGTATTACCATGTATCCGCATGAGTTCTCAGGTGGCATGCGTCAGCGTGTGATGATTGCGATGGCACTGCTATGTCGTCCAAAACTTTTGATTGCTGATGAGCCAACAACGGCACTAGATGTTACCGTTCAGGCGCAGATCATGGATTTGCTGAACGAGTTAAAATCAGAGTTCAATACCTCAATTATCATGATCACGCACGATCTGGGTGTGGTAGCCGGTTCTTGTGACAAAGTATTGGTGATGTACGCAGGCCGAACTATGGAATATGGCACAGTAGATGAAATCTTCTACTCGCCAAGCCACCCATACGCAGAAGGTCTATTAAGAGCGATTCCTCGTTTGGATTCGGAAGGTGAAATTTTGCCAACGATCCCGGGTAACCCGCCAAACTTACTGCGTTTGCCACCAGGTTGTCCTTATCAAGAACGCTGTCACCGCGTAACTGATCGCTGTAAGAGCGAGTCACCGATCCTCACGCCATTTGGTGAGGGGCGTCAACGCGCATGTTTTTCTGATCACGAGGCTTGGACACGATGAGCACATCACCAATGAATGATAAAAATTTACTACTGGATGTGAAATCACTAAAGGTTCATTTTCAGATTGCGTCAAAATCGGCTTGGCCTTGGAGCAAACCGACACCACTTAAAGCGGTTGATGGCGTTAATGTTCGCCTTTACGAAGGGGAAACTCTGGGTGTGGTCGGTGAGTCTGGTTGTGGTAAGTCTACTTTTGCTCGCGCAATTGTCGGCTTAGTGGAAGCGACCGAAGGTGAGATTGTTTGGCTTGGTCAAGACTTGGCTAAGATGAAAGAAGTGCAGCGCCGTGAAACGCGCAAAGACATTCAAATGATCTTCCAAGACCCGCTAGCATCACTTAACCCGCGTATGACCGTAGGGGATATCATTGCTGAGCCATTGCAAACCTTTTATCCAAAGCTAAGCAAGGATGAAGTGAAGCAAGAAGTGAAAAAGATGATGGATAGAGTGGGCCTGCTGCCTAACGTTATCAACCGTTATCCGCACGAGTTCTCTGGTGGTCAGTGTCAACGTATCGGTATTGCCCGTGCATTGATTTTAAAGCCTAAGATGATCATCTGTGATGAACCGGTATCGGCACTAGACGTATCGATTCAGGCGCAGGTAGTTAACCTTCTTAAAGAGCTACAAAAAGAATTTGGTTTAAGCCTAGTGTTTATTGCTCACGATTTGTCAGTGGTTAAACACATTTCAGATCGCGTGTTGGTGATGTATTTAGGCAATGCAGTAGAGCTTGGCGAGTCAGACAAACTGTTTGCTCATCCTAAACACCCATACACTCGCGCTTTAATGTCAGCTGTACCCATTCCTGATCCTAAGCTTGAGCGCGCGAAGAAGATTGAGATGCTAGAAGGGGATTTACCTTCACCAATGAATCCACCTTCTGGTTGTGTGTTTAGAACTCGCTGTCCGGTGGCAACCGAAGCGTGTGCGAAAGACAAGCCAGTCCTTGAAGGGGATGATATGCACGCGGTATCTTGCTTCCACTCCTATTAATCTTTTTCGGCTGTGACAAGCCAGAGCGTGTTGTGTATGCAGCACGCTCTTTTTTGTTTATGCAAATGCAATGCTAATTCCGCTCTCTTATACCAATCGTTACTATAAGTCGTTATTCTATAATCAAAAATTACAATTACTGCTTATACTGAATAAAGGTCAATTTAGGGAGTAAGTAATGGGTAAGTTAGTCGAAGGAAAATGGCAGGACATCTGGTACGACACTAAAGCAAGCCGTGGGAAATTTGTGCGCGAAGATGCGGGGTTTCGTGATTGGATACAAAATGCTGAGGATGCGCCGTTTAAGCCAGAATCAGGTCGATACCATTTATACGTCTCGTTAGCTTGTCCTTGGGCGCACAGAACATTGATCTTTCGAGCCATAAAAGGGTTAGAAGAGCACATTTCCGCCAGTATCGTCAGCCCAGATATGCTCAGTGAGGGCTGGGAGTTTGATGTGCCTGATCCTCTGTATGGCTTTGATAAACTTCATCAAATCTACACTAAAGCTAAATCTGATTATACCGGACGTGTCACCGTACCTGTATTGTGGGATAAACAGCAACACACCATCGTTAGCAACGAATCCTCTGAAATCATCCGTATGTTTAACAGCGAATTTAATGCGCTGACAGGCAACACGCTGGATTTTTATCCTCAAGCATTACGCCAGCAGATAGATGAGTGGAATGAGTATATCTATCCGCATATCAACAATGGCGTTTATCGCTGCGGCTTTGCCACCACGCAACAAGCGTATGTCGAAGCTTATGACGCATTATTTGCCGCATTAGATAAAATTGACGAGCATCTCGCTACGCATCGTTATTTAACCGGTAGTCAACTCACTGAAGCCGATTGGCGTTTGTTTACCACATTGGTGCGCTTTGATGCGGTGTATGTGGGGCACTTTAAGTGCAATAAAAAACGCATTAGCGATTACCGCCGCTTGCAAGGTTATTTAAAAGAGTTGTATCAAGTGAGTGGGGTGGCAAAAACCACCAATATTGCCGAGATCAAACGTCACTATTACTTCAGCCATACCGGGATAAACCCAACTCAAGTGATACCGCAAGGGCCAGACTTAGATTTTGAATCAGAGCATAATCGAGATTTGGTTTAGTCGATTTTTGATATTATTTATAGAAGCACATACAAAAACACCCGCTCAGTGAGCGGGTGTTTTCATT
>NZ_BAUJ01000085.1 GCF_000496695.1 Vibrio halioticoli NBRC 102217 | reverse complement strand
CGTTATATCGAATTCAAAAGAGTTGATGTGTAGTGGTAAAGGATATGAAGAAATCTTGATTTTATTGCATAACGTTGCTTATATTTAAAAATACTTAAAAAGTTCTCTTTGCAAAAGATACTCACTAAACGCTCTCTTATTGAGAGTTGGCTTCAGTTCTTTAACTGGATATATCGGCGGTTTACCGCATAGCAAGGCTGAAAACTTGCGAAAGTAGCGATGCCAAAATCTACTTTTACGTTCACACATTTCTGAT
Organism: Vibrio halioticoli NBRC 102217; assembly: GCF_000496695.1. Taxonomy (GTDB): domain Bacteria; phylum Pseudomonadota; class Gammaproteobacteria; order Enterobacterales; family Vibrionaceae; genus Vibrio; species Vibrio halioticoli. The sequence continues at coordinate 14,895 of NZ_BAUJ01000085.1, read as the reverse complement.
CTTCACGTTCTACGTGATACCACCCAAACGGGACACCTTCCCGTTACGGGCTAAGTGTCCCTTTTTTATGAAAACTGGAGACACTTATGATCAATCTTTCATCTTCGATGATTGTTAAATCAATCTTAGCCATTATTGCGGTTATCGCTCTAATGTCGTTGTCAAACAACACAGCTCAATTGCTAGCAGCGTTTTTACTACTTCTACCGACCGTTCTTTGCTGTGTAGTCATATTGAAGACCTTGCGGTTTTTTAAACCCTTCGTCAAAAATATGCTTTTGCGTGTTTTACCAGAACCACCCGTTCCTCATTACACGCTACCCCGACCTCGTATTCAATCTGAACAGAAAGTAAGTTTGAAACAAGTATCCTTGGGCGAACGCTTAATGGATGTTCCAGCTTACGCTCGTAAAGAGACCAATACGTGTTACCCCATGAGTCTCGAAGTGCTTAAAGGCATTAAGCCTATACAGACTCATCAAACAAACTTTTAATTAAGTTTAACCAGCCACGCAGGGCTATTTCCCTGTTGGGGCATAGCTCCGTTTTTTTATGATATGGAGTTATGTTATGAGAATCTTCAGAGTAATCGAAAATTTCGTTAAGAATCACTACGTGAAGCGCATCAATGGCGGTATTAGCCGTGATTGTTGGGCCAATGTAGAAATTGAGTCTAAGTATTTAGAGGCTTATAAAGTGATGGTTGATGTTCGTCAAGAAGAAGCAGATATGCTTGAGCTTGAACGTATTGAAGCTATCCAGCGGTACGAAGAAGAACGAGAATTGTTCTATCTGAAATCGCAAAATAAGAGTGACTTTAGCCACTGGTTATCCACTCTATAAAGAACTTTTAACTAAGTTCTTCCACCCATACGGGGCTATTCCCCGTTGGGGCATAGCTCCGTTTTTTATGATATGGAGTTAGGTTATGAGTAATTCACAATCTACTAAGAAAACCTTAATCGGCAAGATTGCTGAAAAATTTGGCGTTGAACCTCAGAAATTTTGGGACACGTTAAAGGCAACAGCGTTTAAGCAACGTAATGGTCAACCACCAACAAATGAGCAAATGATGGCTCTTTTAATCGTGGCCGATCAATACGGTCTTAACCCATTTACGAAAGAGATCTACGCCTTTCCAGATAAACAAAACGGCATCATCCCTGTGGTTGGTGTTGATGGATGGTCACGGATCATCAATTCACATCCGCAATTTGATGGTTTGGAGTTTCGCACTTCAACCGAAATCAAAACAGAGCGAGGTGCAAAACCTTGTCCTGAGTGGATTGAATGTATTATCTACAGAAAAGATAGAACTCGACCAATCTCTGTTCGTGAGTATTTGGATGAAGTCTATCGAACACCGTTGGGACAAAAGGCATTTGCAGGCCCTTGGCAATCACATACAAAACGTATGTTACGCCATAAGGCTACTATCCAAGGTGCAAGACTCGCTCTCGGCTATGTTGGCATCTACGATGAAGACGAAGCTGATCGCATTCTGGACGCACAATCGAAAACTATTTCTTCGCAACCAAGCATTGAGCTTAATACGGAGTCACAGCCACTAGAGATTGCGTCACCAGTTAAACAAGAGATTATGGCAGACATGGCCAATGCAGACTTCAACGGTATTAATACTGACGAAGCTGATTATGTTCATGTTGAACAATCTCAATCTGAAATAAATTATGCGGAAAATATTGAAACACCTGAAATAACAGGAGTTTCATCAAAAGATGTTCGCATGATTGAACAAATGGTGAATTTCACCCGTGAAACGGGAGCATGGGATACCACCAAAGACAACTTTAATGAACGCTATGATGGTGAAACATTGGATTATGCAATGACTTCACTTAATGCCGCATTTAATGATGTTTTTAAAGAATAATACTACTCAACCCTATCAGGGCACACATTGCCCTTACGGGGTCATAGTGTGCCCTCTTTTTTGGAGTAAACACTATGATTGTTGATTATGTTCAGCGCAGTGATGCGTGGTTTGAGTGGCGGAAACAAGGTATTACTGCCTCTATGATTCCTGTAATTATGGGGTTATCTGCCTACCAAACACCTTACGAGCTTTGGGCTGAATTGGTGGGTTTGAAAGAACCTGCTGATCTTAGCAATAGCTGGCACGTTCAACGTGGAGTTGAGCAAGAACCTGAAGCGCGTGATGCAGTAGAACAAGAGTATGGACGGCCCTATATGCCTGTGTGTGTAGAAGCTGACCATAACAAGCTGTTTAAGGCTTCATTGGATGGACTGTATAAAAGCGGTTCTGACAAAGAGATTTTAGAAATCAAATGTCCTTGCGAGAAGATCTATAACGAGATTCTTGAGCTTAAAGGGCAAGCACCGACCTTCCTTATGTATGCATCACAAGTGCAATGGCAATTGAATTGTACAGATGCGCCACACGGAAAATTGTACTTTTATCTTCGTGGTAAAAGACCGATTAGCACCGCTATTCGCCGTAATGACTCGTTCATTAAACAGGCAGAAGAAGCGGCACTAACGTTCTGGAATTTGGTTCAAACCAAAACACCACCACCAATGATTGAAGGTAGAGACAAGGTTGTTTACGACCTTGAAGAAACCGACAACTCATGGGAAAGCAAGGTAAACCGCTACAAAGTCAAATCGAAAGACTTGTCTGAATTGGAAGCTAAGGTAAAACAAGCAAAAGCTGAAGTTAAAGAGCTTGAGCAATATTTTACTGCACAAATTCCTGATGATGTACAAACTTTCGATAAAGATGGAATACGTGCTACTCGCGTTGAACGTAAAGGTAGCATTGATTACAAAAAGCTCATTGCTGACATTGAAGATCAGTTGAACGTGGTGATACCACCTCAAATGATTAACAGTCACACGAAGAAAAGTAGTACATATTTTCGTGTATCAACTGTCGAGCCTGAAGAAAAGCCGGTATCAGCTCCAACGAGTGTTGTGAGTGTTCAACCTGAACCGATACTACCTACTAAGCCAGAAAGCATACCTGGCCTAGAAAAACCTGAAGTTCAAAAAGAACCTGAAGTTGAAGACGTTGTGATTGCGCAGCCTCGACAAGCTAAGAGTTACTTTGAGAAATCTTCACATAATGTCTTTTTCTAGGAGAAGCATTATGGCCATTAAAGCGAAACTTCAACAGAAGATACCTAAAGTGACACTCGATTTATCGGGGCACGATGGGAATATTTTTGTTGTGATGAACCTAGCAACCAAGCTAGCTCATCGACTAGGTTATGACTCTAAAAAAGTTATTGATCGTATGAAACAAGGTGACCACAAACACGCGATTAACGTGTTTGAAAGCTACTTTGGTGATTATGTAGATCTGCTCGTAGACAGCGATTCAGAACTGCTTAATTAACTAAAATTTGAAACCCACTTAGGGCAAATACTTTGCCCGTTGGGGTCTTGTGTTTGCCCTTTTTATTAAATGGTGAACACTTATGACAAATCTCAAAGAGAAATTGTATCCAATGGATGCATTTGGTTTTACGGGTACAAAAGTACGTGTTCAAGGTTTTGAACCTTGTAACCACCCTAACGTGCCGATGTTGAACACAGAATACGTGTTCCGCCGTGAAACTCTGCGTGACGTTATCAACTTTGTTGATTGTTCTTTTGGTGATGGTTTGCTTATTACTGGCCCTACTGGTTCTGGTAAAACTTCATTAGCAGAACAAGTTTTTGCAAGACTCCATTATCCTGTTCAATCTTTTAACTGTGGCGGTTCTACTGAGTTTATGGACTTAGTAGGTCAATGGATCATGGTCAAAGGTGACACTGTATGGATGGATGGCTGTTTGACCAAGGCTATGCGGGAAGGGCACATTCTAATATTGAATGAGATTGACCTAATGGACCCTGCGGAACTGGCCAACATGAATGCGATTCTTGAAGGCTCACCTTTGGTGATCAGTCAATTGGATGGCGAAATTATCCAGCCTCATGCCAACTTTCGAGTTATAGCAACATCTAACTCAAACGGCTCTGGCAGTGACGGGATGTACGTTGGTGTTCAACGTTTGAATCTGGCCTTTATGGATAGATTCAACATCATCAAAGTGGATTATTCAGATCCAGTAATTGAAACAAAAATTCTGGAAAAAGTAGCTCCCGCTATTCCGAAGAAAATTAGAGAAAATATGATTGAGCTGGCCAATAAGGTTCGCAAAGTCTTTAAAGGTGATGAAGAAGCTAATGTTGAGCTTTCAGTTACCTTCTCTACTCGTACTTTAATTCGTTGGGCGATACAAACTCAGCGTAATAAAGGTGCTAGATGCCCATTAAGTTATTCACTTGATCGGGCGTTACTAAATCGTTGTTCTGAAGAAGAAGAACGAGAAGCTATCCAAACTTGGGCCATTGGTCTATTTGGTGGTTCTTTTAAACCTGCTGATAGTTAATCAGCACTTAAACCCAAAGGGGTATTTACCCCGCTTGGGGTAAGTACCTTCTTAATAAACTGAAGGTGTTAATATGTTAGATTTGTATCTATTTTTTGCCTATATCAGTGATCGGTTTAAGAAGCATCGCGGTAGCATCGGTAAACACATCAATAATCTTGGTGTTGGTGCATATGTCGCAGCTTTTATTGAAGTAATTAAAGCGAACTACTCGGTTGATACCGTGTTGTTAGCCTTGATTGGATTGTTTTTTACTTACATTGCTTATCGTCTGCATGATAAGTAAACTGATCATTAGATGATGCAAAGGAGACTGGAGTTATGGGTAGCACAACAGTATTACTCGGAATCCTAGTAGTTGGTGTGGCAATTGGGTTGATGGCCATATACTCACCTCAACTATCAAAATGGAGTCACGATAAAGCTGAAAAAGCAAAAAAGTGACGAAAGACAACGATAAGAACTAGCGTCTAGCAGACTTATCTAAAACAGCCATAGGGCGTACTAGCCCTATGGGGATGGTACGCCCTTTTTTTTATTAAAAAGGAAATACCATTATGACCACTTCAAAAGCCCCTCGGATACTGTCCGATGTTATTGCGGTACAGCTAAATTTCTCGATCTGGACAGGTCGCAAAAAGTTAGCTGATAGTGATTTATCTATTGCAGGTGAACGTCCTCCAAAAGAGGTTGTGAACTTGGGTAGCAAACACACTACCGATCCTAAAGCCTTAAACGTGTTTAGCACACTAAAGCGTCAAGCTGAAAGATTGTGTTTAAGCGTTGGCATACCGTTCTTAGGCGGTTATGCCATTCCTACCGACCAAGCCGATAGTATTGCTAAGAAATTAGCTGTGATTGTCGAGCAATTTGAAACTGAAAAAGCAAATTACCTGCTAAGACACGATTCTATTCAAGATGATTGGATTGGTAAGTTCCCTGCTTATGAGTCGATTCTTCGCAAGGCACTTACTCCAACGGAGGAAGTCGAAAAGCGGATAACAGCAACTTACTCAATGTTTCAAGTACAGTCTGCACACAATGTTATAACCGAAGCCGACACTGGTTTAGATAACCAAGTTGACGGTCTAACGCAAACATTAGATGAAGACATTTTGAAAAACTCTCGCCAGCTCTTAAAGAGTCTAACAGGAGCTATTCACCCGAATCAAACGAATGTTCGTGGCCTGAAATCTCTTAGAGAGAAAATCGACGGTCTAGCGTTCCTTGATTCAAGATTTAATACTTTGGTCAGTGAAATTCAAGCAATTGAAGCTCAAATGCCATCATCAGGCAAACTAGAAATAACAGACGTTAACATATTGTCTGGTCTGCTATATCGAATGTCAGATGAAAATAAGTTAGCTGCTCTAATGAGTAGCCTTCAAAAACCTGTGGTTCTTACTGCTAAATCAATAGTTACCACAACACAAACTCCACTGTCTGATTCAGATTTTGACTTTGATTTTGATAATTCAAATCAAAGTACAAGTCCTGCTGAAAACAGTACGTTCTTTTAGATCTAAACCACCCAATGCGAGGAATAACTCCGCATTGCGGGGTATTCCTCGTTTTTTTGAGGAATACTTATGCGTTACTTAATGATTATCTTATTAGCACTAATCGGTATCAGTGCTGCGACACTTCCTGTTGCTCAACTACAACAAACAGAATGGCCAAGCCTGTTTGAGAATAGCCAGCTATTCAAAAACATGATTGGTGAGTATTTGTCATTGCAAATATCGGGTTTGCTTATCGCTTTAATGTGTCTGCATTTAGTTAGAGCTTCCCTACTCGATTCATAAATCGCGGTTCTACTCTCCGTTGTCGTGATGAAATGAATAACAAAATGGGGCACTTCTATGAATGCACAGAGCAAGCACCGTCTGTTTTTGAAAGAATTAAATTCAATTCTGAAGAACTCAGGTGGGAAGGTTATTTGCGAGAAAGATAATACTGAAATCTACGAATTAGTTTGTAATTCGGATTATTTCAGCAACAAAAATCTCTATCCAAGTGCGTTTTTTATTAAGAAAATTGAAGTAATTGGCTATCGGTATTTTCGTACCCAACCTAGCTTCAACAACACCAGAACTAGCTTCTGGTTCAATTGAGTTGTAATCAACCTTGCGGGGTATCACTTCCCACAAGGGGTGATACTCCGTTTATTTTGGAGCATCATTATGAATACATTTACTTTAGAAGTAGACAAAAACCATCGCATGGTAGGTTTTTTTAAAACAGTTACAAGCGAAGATACTGAACAGCAATACGCTATCGAAATAACATTTGATGGCAAGGGTGTATCAGCTTTATTAAAAGACAATATGCCCGTTCGTATTGAAGTATTAAAAGTTCTATTTCCTAAAAACTTATGTTTTTGTGAGTTTGAAGATATTAAATCATGCCAATCTCAAGATGTACCTGAACACTTGAGAAATATATTGTGGTCGTATGGTGTAGTACAAGATACCCCACTTGATATTCAAGTTGAGATCAACGGACAGAAGCACTCATTTGTTGTCACAAACAGTGATGTGTCAATCTAACAACTGAATCATAAAGGAAGTTGTATTGTGTGTCCAAACTGCATTAACAGCATTTGCCAAAACAAATGCATCAAGACAATTACGAAACCGATGTTTGGTATCATTTGGCACTACGAAGGTGGATCACCAACCCTTTTCACGTGTGAAGCGACTGACCAGAAGACCGCTGAAGCAAAGTTTGAAGCTGAAATGGCTAAAACAAAAAGTATTGAAAGTGGATACTACATTGATTCAGTTCATCGAATAGAACGCTAGTAACTTCTAGCGTCCAACCAAAACTGTGCGGGTACTTCTACCTGGGCACATTAAGATGGCAACGGTTGGAAACTACAGGCCATAGACCAAAAAAACGCATCTATTGAGGTGCGTTTTTTTATTTAAATTTGGAGTTTTCAAGTTAGTGATAGCATTTATGTAGATGGAGAAAAGAGGTTAAACCAATGAAAACACCGCCAAAGTTGTCTATCGTTCCCTACGAATCAACGCAACGTGCCGTTGCTTTAACTTACACTGAGATTATCCGAAAAGGTAGTAATGCGTCAGGTGAAACACCCTATGCAAATGCATTTTGTCGTCCACCCGACAACTATGGGTTGAGAATAGGTGTGCCCAATTCAGACTGTTTTGTTGTAATCGAGGCATTGCTTAACCATAAACTTTGCGCTTGTTATCTGTAGGGCTGAGTAGTTATTAAAGTTGACGTGATTGTATATAGACACAAATCTATACTAAGGAAGCAAAGATAAAACATGTGGAATGTTGTAACTAGACCACTTTTTAACGAGTGGTTTCTATCACTAGATGAAAGCGATCAAATTAAGTCCGCGCATGCATCCAGGTTCTTGTTGAAAGAGGCCTCAACTGAGTAGACCATACGCTGACACTGTGGAAGATTCAAAGCACAGCAACATGAAAGAGTTGCGAGTGCAAAGCAATGGGAAACCTATACGAGCTTTCTTTGCTTTTGACCCAGAAAGAACAGGAATTATCTTATGTGGCGGTGATAAAACTGGCGATAAGAGATTCTACAAAAGGATGATTCCGATTGCTGATGCAGAATTTGATGAGCATTTAGAGGAGCTTAAAAATGAAAAGTAAACCATTAAGCGCACTTGACGCAAAAATGTCACCAGAAGCACTTGCTGTCGCTAAAGAAAAAGCAGCGGATATGCTTCTTGACATTCAACTTGCTGAGCTTCGAGAGCTCACCCATCTATCTCAAGTAGAAATAGCTAAAGCTATGGGCATTAGCCAGCCATCAGTTGCCAATTTAGAGAAATCTGGCAAAGATTTATGTCTGAGTTCGCTTGCCCTGTTTGTAGGGACGCAGTGCGGTGTACAAGAATAATATATCAATACTAAATTGGCAGCGATGACTTTGAGACACTGCCATTTCTAAATCAAAAATGCCCCAAAGTGTGCTAGGGCTACCTAGCGCCCTCTGGCTGCTAGGTCCCACTTGACTTAGTTTTCTTAATACCTGTAATGTGTGAGGACGTTGGATCATAAAGGGCTGGACAAATGGAATTGACTGTAGAGCTGGTAAAAGCGTTTGTAGCAAACGGGGAAGGAGGAAATCCAGCGGGTGTTGTTCTCGACGCCGACAAACTATCGTATAGTCAGCGGCTGACAATCGCTCAAACTATTGGTTTTCCTGAAACAGCTTTTGTCTCACGAGATACCGAAGCAGACTTCAAAGTTTCGTTCTTTACGATAACGGAAGAGGTGGATTTTTGCGGACACGCAACCTTAGCAGCCTTTTCAGTAATGCATCAAAAGGGCATATTGCCCGCAGGTATTTACAAGCAGAATACCAAGGCAGGATTGTTAGAAGTTCAGGTTAACTCTGATGGGATGGTTATCCTTACTCAAAAACCACCTGAGGAACTGGGCACTTACAAAGCCGAGGATATTTGTGACTTGATTGGCTTAAGTAGGCATTTACTAGAAGAAACAAATTTGCCGATTAAGGCCATATCTACGGGACTTGCCGACCTAATAGTGGCAGTACCAAGCGGTCAGCTTGATTCGATAAGGCCAAATCATTCCGCAATCATTGAGTTTTGCCAAGAGCATAGCTTGATTGGACTTCATGTCTTTGAACTTTGCTCTCACGGACAGGGACTGTCAGCGAGGTGTAGAAACTTTGCACCTCTAGTGGGTATACCTGAAGAATCAGCCACAGGCAGTTCGTCTGGCGCTCTAGCTTATTATCTCACCAAGCATGTAGCCCCAAGCGATGGGTTTCTATTTGAACAAGGTAGAGCGATGAAGTGCACTTCTCATATTCATGCTTACGTTACTCGCCATCAGGAAAGCGTTGCCAAGATTGCAGTAGGTGGAATGGCGAAGCATGTAGGGCGGCAACACGTGGTAGTACAGGCGACATAGCTATTTTCTATGTTTGGTTTACAGTGAAGCCTAGTTGAGCTCATTGCATAGATACCCGCCGCAAGTGTATTGTTATTGTATTTTAGCAAGCTGTACCAAGGAGTGGTAAATGGAAGCGTATGCGGTTATTTCTGATATTCATAGTAATATTTATGCCTTACGGGCTGTTGTGGAAGGTGCTCATGCAAAGGGTATAACCACTTTTGTGAACTTGGGAGATACCTTTTACGGTCCGGTAGAACCCAAAGAAACTTTTGACTACTTATGCAGCCTAGATGCCCTGACGATATCCGGTAATCAAGATAGGCAAATCTATCAGTCAACCGACGCCGAAATTACATCCAATCCTACAATGAAGTTTGTATTAGATGACCTTGGTGAAACGCCTATGGAGTGGCTCAAAAGCCTACCTTTCGATTTCGAGGTTAATGATGAAATTTATGCCTGTCACGGCACACCTTGTGACGATTTGATCTATTTGACGGAAGAAATCTCTTCAGGTTCCGCCCTATTAAGAGGTGAAGCTGAAATACTCGAACTATTGGGTACGGTAACCTCGAAAATAATACTATGTGGGCACAGTCACACACCGCGAATACTGAGTTTATCTTCGGGGCAGATTGATGTTAATCCGGGCAGTATCGGACTCCAAGCATATGCTGACGAAGAGCCTGTTCCACACACAATCCAGAATAGTACACCTGAAGCGGCCTATGCCACTCTGAGGAGGGAACAGGGTGGAGAGTGGGAGATCTCTTTGCACAGAGTTGGCTATGACTACGACCGAGCAATAAAGCGAGCCTCAGAAAGACGTCGAAATGATTGGGTGAATTGTTTACGTACTGGCCGCTGTTTTTAACAAGCTCATAGTCGCGGTTACGTTGCCCCGTCCCAACTGACACGCCTTTGTCAAAAAGTAAGTTGATCCAGCAGATCGGCTAACAAGGCTTGCCCTATTCGGTGTTAACGTAATTACTCAGTGGTGAATCGTGCCACTGAAACCACCGTACTTTTGCTAATGGTCACTTACAAAAAGGCGTGACAGAAATCGGGGACAACTTCTATCCAAGTCATAATGATCAATAGGCATTATTGTGTACATGGGGGGCGTCTATGCGTGAAGGTACTGTGCGTACTCCCAACCTGTTGTAAGGTTTCCTACAGTTTTAACCATCCCCCTTTAGGGTGGCAAACTCTATTTTTTCTAGAACAAATGACCAAGCTTTGGTGCAGATTTTTCGAGGCATTTATTACGATCGATGACTAGCTTTTTAAGTATGCAGCTTACTTTTTGACCACACTCAAAATTGAGGAAGTAAACAACAATTTTGTACAATACTGACGTTAGTAAGGGTTTTATTGTGTAGGGCATTACGTAAAAGGACTACATAATGATACCAAACAACGACAATTTTTGGCTTAGGCAAACCCCGCACATAACCTCCATAGCAACACTGGGACCAGAAGGCTCAAGCAGCCAATGTGCCGCAAGATATCTATCCAGTATTATTGGAGAGCAATTAGAAATATTATTATTCAGTACCTTTGAACAAGCGTCAGAGCATGTAGAGTCCAATGATACATGTTTACTCCTCGTTGCAAATGCATATCAAAGGGTCGATAGCTTCTACATGAATAATCAAACGCTCCTTTTAGGTTCATTTTTTTTTGCTCCTCCTACCTATTACTTGGCATGTAAAGATATCTCTGAACTGACATTTAAAATATCGAGTAAGAAGACAATATCTATAGCGTCTCACCATGCACCACTATCAAGATTAGAAGACCTCATACAATCATCTGAAGAAAGAGTTTCTGGTATACGTAAATCTCAAATTGATGTGCAGCTTATTGACTCCACAAGCGTTGGTGCCCAAAAAGCCGCCTCAGGGAGAGTAGATTGCTGTCTCGCAAATATCGATGCAATAAACCTTCACAATCTCAACGTCATCTCTCAGCCCCTACATATTGAAATGACATGGGCTGCATTTTCTAAAAATACAATCACTCAAAAGGAATTTGATAATGGAAAGCAACAAGTGCGTCCTAGTTATTGATAAGGAACTCTCATTAGGAGTTATAGCAAACACTGCTGCGGTACTCACCCTTAGCTTAGGTAAGGTTCACCCTGAACTGGTTGGTGAGAGTATTATAAACCGAGATGGTGGAGAGCATCTTGGTATAACTCGAATTCCTATTCCCATTCTGGCCAGCAGTAGTGACGAGATCAAAATTATTCGAGACAAGCTCCAACCTGTAACAACGCTCGTGGATTTTTCGAATGTGGCTAAAGGGACAAAAAATTATCAGGAGTATTCAAGTGCTATTGCTGGGACTGAAGCGAAAGATATTGAGTACCTTGGTATAGCCGTCTATGGAGATAAGAAAGTGATTGCGAAATACACCGGAAATATGAGGTTAATGCGATGAATAAATTAATAGAAATGGTACTCGTGTCCGGTTCTCCATATCAACGAGGTTCAGATTTAAGTCCTGATGAGCAACCCGTGTCCTTGGTTACATTGAGTGATTTTTTTATTGATGTCCATCCTGTCACAAATGAAGAATTTGCGGTATTTGTTAATCAAAAAGGCTACGAAAGAGCAGAGTATTGGTCAGAAGAAGGATTTAAATTCATTCAAGAAAATGAAATAACGGAGCCGTTGTACTGGCGCAATTCAAAGTGGAATGGCGCGAAACAGCCAGTGACAGGGATAAGCTGGTATGAATCAGAGGCGTACGCAAATTTCGTTGGAAAAGAGCTCCCAACAGAAGCCCAGTGGGAGTTTGCAGCCAAAGGTAACGATAATCGGCTATATCCGTGGGGCGATTCCCAGCCATCTCCTTCAATAGCTAATTATGCTCCAGACTGTGAACCATTAGAGTTTGATAGATGTTCTACTGAGTGGGATGCCCACCCGCAAAATCGTTCTCCATTTGGGTGTATGGACATGGGGGGTAATTTAGCTGAGTGGTGCCAGGATAACTACCAGCCTAACTATTCATGGGACAAGGCTCATTCAGATCCTGTCTATATCAGTGAGAGACAGGCAGATCACATTGTTCGTGGCGGATCAGGTCTTCATGATGAGGACTATATGCGTTGTACATGTAGAGATAATTATCCACCAACAGTACGAGACAACATTGTCGGATTGCGCTGCGTTAAAAATTTATAAGGGGATACTCGAAACATGCAAACGCCACATATTGAAAAGAAACCTTCTTCTCTTCGTTATTATCAAGAAGGACCACCAGAATCACTTGACGCTATAGATATGTCTACTTGGACCCTGAAGCTATTTTTGCCTTACGAGTCGTCACCAATTCAAATTACATTTGAAAAGCTCAAAAATATAGCCACGATTACAGAAAATAGAAGAGTTGTTTGTGTATGCAATTGGAGTATAAGAAGAAACTGGACGGGTATCTTACTGGAAGATCTATTCGATTATTTGGGAATCAATCCATCAAGATATCGTTGCTACAATCTAAAACAACTCAGTTTAGGTACAGCAAAAGGAGTTTATGACTCAACCATCGAACTTAGCAACGCTTTTGAAAACCGAGCAATGATCATTTGGGATATTGATGGTGCGGCTTTGTCGTTGGAAGAGGGGTATCCAATCAGGCTGGTTGATTTCTCATTATATCGCTATAAGGGAGTTAAGTGTCTATCTGAGTTACATATAACCGACGAGTTTGAACAGGGGTACTGGGAAGGAAAAGCGGGCTATTGTAAGACAGGCAAGATCAAGCCAAAAAGATACCGAATCGTTGATTTACAAGAGCATCGGTTCATCGATGGTACTGGTGAAGTAACTGAATTTTAAGGAACGATAATGATTTCACTAACAATAGCGATGGCAGCTTATGCCTTGGTCACTTCGATCTCACCGGGCCCAGTAAACATTTTAGCCACTGTAACAGGAGCTAATCACGGATATACCCGTACCGTGCCTCATATCACTGGTGCTACTTTCGGGTTCGTGTCAATTTTGTTTTTGTTGGGATTCGGGTTATCGCAATTCATGACTAATACGCCATATTTAACAAAGGGGATGACGTATGTAGGAGGAGGTTTTCTATTATATCTCGCCTATAAAGTTGCGACCCAAGAACTGACTACCAAAAGTAAAGGCTCAGAAGAAAGCAGTGCTGCGCCATCATTCTTGCAGGGGATGATGTGTCAGTGGTTGAACCCTAAAGCGTGGATTGTTTCTCTTGCTGGTATTTCAGTTTTTTATACGGGACAAAACGTAGGACAGGAGACATTACTTTTATTCTGTGGGATATTTTTTGTCGTTTGCTACATTTCGATTTCAGCGTGGGCACTACTTGGGGTTACCATTAGTTCTATTATAGGCACCCCTAAGCAGTTTAGGACGTTTAATATTTCTATGGGGCTACTACTAGCGTTAACAGTTATATATACTTTCTTTGTATCTAGTTGAAACAGTATTAGTTGATATGGCAAAACAGCAATTCTACCGATCCAATATAATTCCAATAGAACTGCGTTGTTCCACTAATTCAAACGCATGTTACGGTAAACATACTCACGAAGAGTTTTCTGTTGGGTCGGTAGACTCAGGCCAAAGTGATTATTTTAACAACAATATAGACAGAAAAATTGAAATGGGTTCTCTTGTCATAGTGAACCCATTGGAAGTACACTCATGTAACCCCATTCCGGATACGAATTGGAGCTATAAAATGTTGTATGTGTGCCCAGATTGGTTGGGTAACATACAATCCATGATCGTAAATAATTCGTCAAAAAATTTTATACCATTCTCGAGTATCTATACTAATTCTCCAGAGCTCTACTATCAGTTTCAATCATTGGCAGACTCAATCATAAACAATGTCGACCATATGAAGGTGGAGGAAGAAAGCATCACATTTTTCTCCAGTTTATTTCGTAACACTAACGCCCTACATATCGACGAGTTGAGCCTAACAAAAGCGAATATCGCTAAGGCTCATCGCTTTATTCGAGACAACTTCAAAAACAATATCTCAATTAAAGAGATTGCTCAACACTCTGGATTAAGTGAATATCACCTAATCCACTCTTTTCGAAAGTCTTATGGGATAACCCCTCATGCCATGCAAATTGCCATGCGGATAAATGAAGCGAAAGTATTACTAAAAAAAGGACATAATATTGTATCAGTTGCCACTGAATTAGGGTTCAATGATCAAAGTCACTTTCATCGCAATTTCAAAAAGCTAGTAGCTGCTACTCCAGCTCAATACAAAGATTGATCCACATTAGCTCTTGTAGTGTTTAATTTCTCCTTTGTATATGAGAAAGAATTTCTTCATCAGAAATAAATTAGCATAGAATGAGCCTCTGCATTAATTTCTGTGATTTTTTAGAGTGGAGTAAAGAGTATGAAGAAGACACACTGCCATCCCGTATGGCGCCATCTGGAAGTAACGTAAAACTGTCTACTTCTATTTTCCCTAACTCAACTCACCTGAATGCTGTGACACTGAGTTAAGTGAGTACAATCACTAACGAGGTG
>NZ_BAUJ01000086.1 GCF_000496695.1 Vibrio halioticoli NBRC 102217 | reverse complement strand
TGATTGGTATAACTGGTAGTTAAAAGAGACTTACAGAATCGGTCTTTGACCGCGCTGAACCCACTTCAACAATACAGAATCGGTCGCTTCGGCCGCCGCTTTACCAAACTTGTCAGCCAGTTTCTTTTTCTGCACGTAATGAACGGCAAGTACCGTTTTGTCTTTACACGCTTCTACTACTAAATCATCCGAGGTTTGTACTTTATCAATCAAGCCAAGATCAAGGGCTTGAGAACCGTACCAGTGCTCACCTGTTGATACTTTTTCAAGCTTAAGTTCAGGGCGACGTTCACGAATGAAATCTTTAAACAATACGTGAGTCTCTTCCAATTCTTGTTTGAATTTCTCACGCGCTTTATCGGTATTCTCGCCAAACATAGTTAGAGTACGTTTGTATTCGCCCGCTGTCATTTGTTCAAATTCAATGTTGCTCTTTTTCAACAATTTATTGAAGTTAGGAATTTGCGCAATAACGCCAATGGAACCGACAATCGCAAACGGTGCGCCGACAATTTTATCTGCCACACACGCCATCATATAGCCGCCACTCGCCGCCACTTTATCCACTGAAATAGTCAAAGGAATGTTAGCCGCTTTAATGCGATCTAATTGAGAGGCTGCTAGGCCATAGCCATGCACCATACCACCGCCCGATTCAAGACGAACCAGCACTTCATCACCTGCACGGGCACAGGCTAAAATTGCGGTGATCTCTTCACGCAGATTGGTCACTTCTTTAGCATCAATACTGCCAATAAAGTCTAAAACAAACAGATGTGGCTTACGTATTGAGTCTAACTCTCCACCTTTTACTGCTTCTTTTATCTCTTTTTCACGCGCTTTTTCTTCTTCTTTACGCTGTTTCTTGGTTGCTTTATCACGAGCTTTTAGAAAGGCTTCATCATGTAGATGATGTTCCATTAACTCAATGTTTTGCTCATGACGTTCAGACAAATTAGTCACTTCCAGTGAACCTTTACTGCCGCCTTTGCTTGAGGTGGATTTAGCAATCAGTAAAATCGCGATAATAGCCGCGACAAACGTAACAATTTTAGCCAAAAACAGGCCGTAATCTAACAAAAATTCCAATGTCTTGTCCCTGAAGATAAATATTGTTGTATTGTAACTCTCTATTCATTTTCGTTAAATCAAAACCGCATACAAAAGGACTCAGATTGTGGATTACGCAGTTGCAACTGACGCTTTAAAAAACAAAGTTATTCTCGTGACAGGCGCAGGTGACGGCATAGGTAAACAAGCCGCTCTTACTTACGCAGAACATGGCGCTACCGTGATTCTATTGGGGCGCACCGTCAACAAGCTTGAACAAACTTACGATGACATCGTTAACGCTGGCTACCCAGAACCTGCGATTATCCCATTGGATATGCAGGGCGCGAGCAAACAACACTATGTGGATATGGCAGAAACCATCGAAGGGCAATATGGCAAACTCGATGGACTGCTACATAATGCTGGCGTACTTGGCATGATAAGCCCATTTGATCAAATTGAAGAAAGTACCTTTGATGAAGTGATGCAAATCAATGTCAAAGCGCAATTTATGATGACTCAAGCCTTATTGCCTTTGATTAAAAAAGCCGAGTTTGGACGCATTGTATTTACCTCATCTACTGTCGGCCATATCGGACGTGCACTATGGGGCAGTTATGCTATTTCTAAATTTGCTACCGAAGGCATGATGCAAGTGCTGTCTGATGAATTAAGCAACTCTAACGTGCGTGTGAATGCCATCAACCCCGGCGCAACTCGCACCTCAATGCGTGCAGGCGCTTACCCTGCTGAAGACGCATCTAAACTCAAAACCCCGTTAGATATCATGCCCCTTTATTTGTATTTAATGAGCGAGCAATCACAAGATATTAGCGGTTTGTGTGTGGACGCTCAGCCGAAGTAGCCACTCACTACAATGAGATAGCGTCCGCTTGTTTGGCTGCGCTATCTCAATTTATAAAAAGGAACCAAAGCGTACAGGAGGCATTATGCGCACAGTGTTAATTACGGGAGCCAATCGTGGCATCGGGCTTGGACTGACTATCCATTACTTGAAAATGGGCGTGGACGTTGTCGCCACCTACCGCACCCAAGCCACCAGCGAAGCACTACTCTCCCTTTGTGAAACCTATGAAAACTTGCGAGTCAGACAACTTGATGTCACAGATTATGCAGCAGTTGCCTTATTTGTGAATCAGTTTGAAAAGTTGGATCTGTTGATCAACAACGCAGGATACTATGGCCCGAAAGGCAGCAGTTTTGGCAATATAGATGTAGAAGAGTGGCGTAAAGTGTTTGAAATCAATTCCATTGCGCCGCTTAAATTAGTCGAAGCGCTCTACCCTGTTCTTCAAAAAAGTACCGAAAAACGCATCGCTATTTTATCCTCTCGCGTTGGCAGCATGGCTGAAAACACCTCTGGCGGTGGATACATTTATCGCTCTTCAAAAGCGGCGGTCAATTCGGTGGTAAAAAGCCTACATAACGATCTTAACGAGCAGGATTTCACTGTATTAGCTTTGCATCCGGGCTGGGTAAGAACGCAAATGGGCGGGCCTAATGCACTGATTGACGTTGCAGAATCAGTACAAGGGTTAGTCAACGTTATCGAGCACTCGACACCAGAGCAATCCGGTGGCTTTTTCAATTACGATGGCAAGCATATTGCTTGGTAGAAATATACGTTTGGTAAAAGCTTATATTATTGGCTAACCATTGATACGTTGTAACCCTCAAATTAAATAGCGAAAACCGCTATTGTTGAAAAGCACTAGCGTTTAGGCGTCGATTTAGTCGGTGTTTTCTTACGGCTCACTCGGCGCTTTTTATAAGCAGGTTTCTTCACCTCTGGCAATGAACGTAGCGAATCAGGAACTGGACCTGTTTTTGCGGTATCCATTAACTGCGCCAATTGTTGCTGTAATTGAGTAATAAAAGGCTGATACGCCTGTTTTTTCTCTGCCATATCTTGCAACTGCTTTTCCCAATGCGCAGTAAGATCTGGATAGGTCGATAAATCTGGCAGAGCTTCAACCAGCCCTTTTCCGGCAGGCGTGCTCAGCACAGATTTACCACTGCGCATCAGCAGTGCTCGCTTAAACAAAGTATCTAATATGCCAGCGCGAGTGGCTTCTGTGCCAATGCCGTCGGTTTCTCGTAGAATCTTTTTCAACGAACTGTCTTGTACAAAACGTCCAATGCCGGTCATCGCTTGTAGTAATGTCGCTTCGGTAAAATGTTTTGGCGGCTCAGTTTGCTTACTTTTGATTTCACCTTCTCGGCAAGTCAATTGCTGCCCTTTTTCTAGCGCAGGCACCAGTGGCGCTTGCGACTCTTTATTGGCGCTGTCTTTTCTAGCCGGAAAAAGTACTTTCCAACCGGGTAGCAATAACTGACGACCAGAAGCGGTAAACTTGCCCCCTAAAATATCAAACTCTAATTTAGATTCGGCATATTCTGCGGGCGGATAAAACTGCATTAAATACTGAGTGGCGATAAGTTGATACACTTTTGCTTCTTGCGCAGGAAGATTATTGGCTTTTTTCGGTGTAGGGATAATCGCGTGGTGGGCATCCACTTTAGCATCGTTCCACGCTTTTGAGCGCAATGATAAATCGGCGTTCGCCACCGCCGTTTGTTGATCGGTTGTATTGGCTAAAATCGCATCACAAACGGATTTTGCTTCTTTAAAATGCTCTTTCGGTAAATAACGACAATCTGAACGAGGATATGTGATCACTTTATATTTTTCATAGAGCGACTGACACAAATCCAATACCTGCTGCGCACTCATGTTATAGCGCTTAGAGGCATCTATCTGTAACGCACTGAGTGAATACGGTAATGGCGGCGCTTGCTTGGTGTTTTTCTGTTCTGATTTGACCACAACCGCAGGCTGACCTTTGATGCGATTGGCGACATTTTCCACCAATGGCAAACTCAAAACCCGTCCATCTTCATCAAGCCATTTTTCACAGGCTTCGCTAGGCACCCATTTAGCTCGAATATCAAAAGCTTGATTGCCGTCTTGATAAGGGATTAATGCATCTAAGGTGAAATAGTCTCGCGGCACAAAGTTTTCGATTTCGCGGTCTCGACGCACCACCAGACCTAATACTGGGGTTTGTACTCTTCCTACTGACAGCACGCCGTTGTAGCCGGCTTTTTTCCCAAGCAATGTATAGGCGCGGGACATGTTCATGCCATACAACCAATCAGCGCGAGAGCGCGCCAACGCAGACACAGACAGAGGTACAAATTCACGATTACTGCGCATATTCGTCAGCGAACGTTTTACCGCCGCCAAGTTTAAGTCACTAATGAGTAATCGCTGCGCGGATTCTTTTTTGGTTTTGCTGACCTTACAATAATCAAACACCTCATCCACCAGCAATTGCCCTTCTCGGTCGGGATCGCCTGCGTTGACTATTTGTTGTGACGATTTAAGTAGCTTTTTTACCACCGCCAATTGTTTGGCGGCACTTTTGCGAGGTCTGAGTTGCCACTGTTCAGGAATAATCGGCAGATCCGCTAGATCCCAACGCTTATATTTAGGATCGTACACATCGGGCTCGACTTGCTCTAGTAGATGTCCAATACACCAAGTCACTATGTCGCCATTGCCACATTCGATATAACCTTGACCGTTTTTATGTGGTCTAGGCAGTGCACTGGCGATAGCGCGACCTAAGCTGGGTTTCTCTGCTACAAAAAGTCGAGTCATAGAGGGGGAACTAAGTTGAAATAAGTACTGGATAAATATACATAGCCAGTACTTTAAGTGCAAGAATGATTAAAGCATTATCTTGCTACTTGCCTCATTTCAATTAGGAAAATTCAAATAAGGTAAGAGAAAGTGAGCCCGATAAAAAATAATAAGTTATGACGGCAATGACTATTTGCGATCAGAACTATAAATATTCTACAAATTGATCAAGCTCGCGTATCGGCGCTTTTGCTTCTACACAATCGGCTGTACCTAAATATAAGAAACCAACGATTTTATCTTTGCCTTGTAAACCCAGCGCACTGGCGACATTGTCGTCAAACATCCAAGTGCCAGAGCGCCAAAAGCCTTGAAAACCTTGTGCGACGGCAGCCATTTGCATGGCTTGTGCGGCACAACCTGCCGACAAGTATTGTTCAAATTCAGGGACTTTTGGATGTGGTTTGGTTTTGGCAATAACAGTGATCACCATTGGCGCGCGAAACGGAGCGTTAGACAGTTTTTCAATAACGCTCGGCTCAGCATTAGATTTATGCGCGGCTGACACCAAAATATCCGCCAGTTTTCGTAAGCCTTCACCTTGTGAAATAACAAAACGCCACGGCGTTAACCCGCCGTGATCCGGCGCTCTAAGTCCCGCTCTTAAAATATTATCCATCGCTTCACCACTAGGGGCTGGCGTTGATAGCTTGGCTATTGAGCGGCGATTTAATAAAAGATCCAGTGCGTCCATGTCATTCATTCCACAGTTAAATTTTAACACTCAAACAGTGTAACATCTAAATGAGACTAGATCTTAATTGCAATTTCAAAGCCTTGACGAATCGCACGCACTGCATCCAATTCTCCGGCATGCTCAGCGCCGCCAATAACGTGCACATGCTCTTCCCTTTCAGACCAATGCTCCTCAAAAGGGCGCACCGATTCTTGACCTGCACAGACCACCACACTATCGGCATCGAGCAGTTGTTGTTCGCCTTTTACTGAGATATGCAAACCATCATCATCCCACTTTTGATACCCCACTCCGCCAAGCAAATGCACACCACGTTTTTTCAATGTTGCTCGATGTACCCAACCAGTGGTTTTTCCGGGGCCTTTACCTACCGTGCCTTCTTTACGTTGCAGCAGCCATACTTCTGTTTTGGAATGGATTTCTGGGAACGGATATAGACCACCTGCATGATTATATTCTTGGTCTATGCCCCACTCATGCATCCACTCTTGCAGTGAGAAACGGCTTGGCTCAGTGAGCATAGTGGCAACATCAATGCCGACACCACCCGCGCCAATTACCGCAACTTTGTTCCCTAAATAACTTTTGTCACGAATGAGGGTTTGGTAGTCATACACTTTGCTGCTTTCGGATAAACCGTCAATATTAACCTGACGAGGCTTAACCCCTGTTGCCATGATGATTTCATCGTACTCTTTCAACACTTGCGCTGTGGCTTCGGTATTAAGCTCTAGATTGACACCGTACTTGTCCAATTGATTAGCAAAATAACGAATGGTTTCTCGAAACTCTTCCTTCCCCGGAATTTGCATTGCCAGCCTAAATTGCCCGCCAATACGATCATTTTTTTCTATCAGATGTACCGTGTGCCCGCGCTTGGCGCAATATAAGGCCGCGCTAAGTCCAGCAGGGCCAGCGCCAACCACTGCAACTCGCTTGCGCAGAGTGGCTTTAACAATCGGCATTTCAGTTTCGTAGCACGCTCTTGGGTTGACCATGCAACTGGCACGCTTACCCTTAAAGGCATTATCAAGGCAGGCTTGATTACATCCAATGCAGGTATTAATTAATTCGGGTTCATTGTTTTGCGCTTTAAGTACAAATTCAGGATCAGCCAAAAACGGACGCGCCATCGATACCATATCCGCAGCGCCTTGTGCGATAATCTGTTCGGCTTGATCTGGGCTGTTAATACGGTTGGTTGCAATCACAGGAATAGAAACGTGCGGTTTGATCTTATTGGTCACCCAAGTAAAGGCGCCTCTTGGCACTGATGTGACGATAGTAGGCACTCGCGCTTCATGCCAACCAATACCAGTATTAATAATAGTTACGCCTGCAGATTCCAGCTCCTTGGCCAGCAAAATTACATCATCGAGTGTGCTGCCCTCTTCCACTAAATCAAGCATCGACAAGCGAAAGATAATAATAAAATCTTCACCGGCAGAGCGGCGAATCGCCTTCACGATTTCAAGAGGAAAACGCATTCGGTTTTGATAACAACCGCCCCACTCATCATCACGCTGATTGGTGCGTTTACAGATGAACTGATTGATTAAATATCCTTCCGATCCCATCACTTCAACGCCATCATAGCCGGCTTCTTTTGCCAGAGCCGCGCTATTGGCATAATCTTCGATGGTGTTTTTGACCTGACGAGAGCTCATTTCACTAGGAGCAAACTTAGCGATGGGCGCTTTGGCAGGGGTCGAGCTTTGCGCTAAAGGATGATAGCCATAACGACCAGCGTGCAATAGTTGCAAGGCAATTTTGCCTTGATGACGATGCACAGCCTCGGTAATCACTTTGTGTGCTTGTGCGTGTTTGGCACGACTAAATTGCGCGGCTGTTGGGTACAAACGTCCACGTAAGTTGGGCGAGAAGCCCCCAGTGACAATAATACCCACCCCGCCTTTGGCGCGCTCTTCATAAAAAGCGGCTAACTTTTGTAGCCCTTTAACACTATCCTCAAGCCCTGTGTGCATTGAGCCCATCAATACTCGGTTTTTTAATTGTGTAAACCCTAGATCAAGAGGTTGAAGAAGGTTTGGGTACATAGCATCCCCTATTGGCTTTTTATAGTCTGGTCTGACCACGATAAGACGCAATTATCAATATGGCAAATATAATTTTACATTTCGATAACAAAAATCAGGATAAGTCACAATCTTGAGAAGTATTTATCATAAATGAAAACCCTGAATTCATTCCGCAACAAGCCCATTGTAGGTCTATGATTTTATTTGACTCTTTTGCATAATTAACGCTCGGTAATTTGTGATCAGCGCAATTATCACTTAGCATTAATAATCATCCCCCCTAACTCTCTGATTATTGAAGGATCAGGCGGAGAATATAATGAAAACACTGTTTCGCTTTATAGGTAAGATCATAAAAGGAATTTGGAAGATAATTACCTTTACGCGCCTTGCCCTAGCAAACCTTCTATTTATCGTTGCTATTGCGGTTATCTATTTTAGTTTTTCTCAAGTAGAGACCAAAGACCAAGCTGCTGTAGCGGATAAAGAACCGAAAGCACTGGTACTGAACCTTTCTGGAAAAATTGTTGAAGGCCGCAGTTTCGTCAACCCAATGGACTCTCTTACCGGCTCTTTACTTGGCAAAGACATGCCTCAAGAAAATGTCTTATATGACATTCGAGAAACCATACGCCATGCCGCCAGTGACAGTAATGTTTCAGGTTTAGTGCTTAGCCTTAAACGCATGCCAGAAACCAATTTGACTAAGCTGCGCTATATCGCCAAAGCGCTCAATGAATTCAAATCCAGTGGTAAGCCTATTTATGCCATCGGCGATTTTTATAATCAAAGCCAATACTACCTAGCCAGCTATGCGGATAAGATTTATCTTTCTCCCGATGGCGGCGTATTGCTAAAAGGCTACAGCTCATACACTTTGTATTACAAAACCTTACTCGATAATCTCGATGTGAATACGCATGTATTTAAAGTTGGTACTTACAAATCCGCGGTAGAACCTTTTACTCGCAACAATATGTCTAAACCTGCCAAAGAAGCAGCAAGCGTCTGGTTGGGTCAACTGTGGGGAGCTTATGTCGAAGATGTAGCACGTAACCGCCATATTGATAAAGCCACTCTAAACCCGAGTATGGATGAATTTTTAAGTGAATTTGAACAAGCTAAGGGCGATCTTGCTCAACTAGCGATAAAACTGAACATGGTGGATGAATTAGCCACACGTCAACAAGCCCGCACAGCTATGATTGACGCATTCGGTGGTGATGAAGAAAAAGGTTTCAAAGCCGTTGACTACTACACCTACAAAGATCAAATCACTAAACCTGCTGTTCAATCCGATAACGAAATTGCAGTCGTTGTTGCCAGTGGCGCAATTATGGACGGTAAGCAACAAGGTAGCTCAATTGGCGGCGACACCACTGCTGCCCTAATTCGTAAAGCGCGCCTTGACGATAAGGTAAAAGCATTAGTCCTGCGTGTGGACAGTCCTGGGGGCAGTGCATTTGCTTCAGAAGTGATTCGTAACGAAATTGTGGCCTTTAAAGCGACCAATAGACCTGTTGTGGTATCTATGTCTAGCCTTGCCGCTTCTGGTGGTTACTGGATTTCAATGTCGGCTGATGAGATTTTAGCCCAGCCAACCACGCTAACAGGCTCAATTGGTATCTTTAGCGTTATCACTACCTTTGAAAAAGGGCTAAATAAATACGGCGTCTACAGTGATGGTCTAGGTACTTCCCCACTCTCAGGTGTTGGCCTTACCTCTGGCTTAAATGAAGGCGCTAAACGCGCTATGCAGTTAGGCATCGAAAATGGCTACCGCCGCTTTACAGGACTTGTAGCAGAGAACCGTCATCTTGATCCAAAAGCGGTTGAAAGCATTGCTGAAGGTCGAGTATGGACAGGTCAAGACGCTGTTGAACGAGGATTGGTGGATTCAATTGGTGATTTTGATGACGCAATTGTTCGCGCCGCAAGTCTAGCTAAAATTGATAACTACTCGCTTAACTGGCTACAAAAATCGTTAACGCCAGCTCAGCAGTTCTTACAAGACTTTAGCAAACGCATCTCTGTGTCTCTTGGAGTGGACATTAATACTTGGTTGCCAAGCTCATTAGTGCCATTGGCAAGCAAAGTACAACAAGACCTCAGTTTGATGAGTGAGTTTAACGATCCGAAAGGCTATTACACTTTGTGTTTACCTTGTCAGGTTGAGTAAACGCAAATAATCTGAATTTAAGCCCAGCCTCGCTGGGCTTTTTTATTTTTATGCTTTTGAGCTCACATTGCTTGCTTGTTCAAATCCGCTATACTGCGCGTCATTCCGTTATCTGCAATGAGCGCCTGCATTTATGTCTCAAAATAGCACCCGTAAACACATCTATATCGCCTACACTGGCGGCACCATTGGTATGCAAAAATCAGGAAAAGGATACGTTCCTGTTGCCGGTTTTATGGAATCACAACTTGCAGGTATGCCCGAGTTTAATCGTCCAGAAATGCCACTTTATACCATTCATGAGTACGCACCTCTGATTGACTCTTCGGACATGACTCCGGCTGATTGGCAACAAATTGCCAATGACATTAAACAGAACTACGACAAATACGATGGCTTTGTGATTTTGCATGGTACAGACACTATGGCTTACACCGCCTCAGCGTTATCATTTATGTTTGAGAATTTGAGCAAACCAGTCATTGTCACTGGTTCACAAATTCCGTTGGCTGAATTGCGCTCAGATGGACAAGCTAACCTTTTAAACGCTTTACACATTGCCGCCAATTACCCAATTAATGAAGTAACGCTCTTCTTCAACAACCAATTGATGCGTGGCAATCGAAGCACTAAATCACACGCTGATGGTTTTTCGGCATTTACCTCGCCAAACTTACCGCCACTTTTGGAAGCCGGGATCAACATTCAAGTCAGCGCGCACGCAACCGTAGATGCTAAACCTGTCGGCGAATTCAAAGTGCATACTATTACCCCGCAACCTATTGGGGTTATCACTATGTATCCGGGTATTTCGCATGAGGTGATCCGCAATACGCTAAGACAACCGGTCAATGCGATGATTCTGCTCACCTTTGGCGTGGGTAATGCACCGCAAAATCCTGAGCTATTAGGTCATCTAAAAGAAGCCTCTGAGCGTGGCGTCATTGTGGTTAACCTAACTCAGTGTTTGGCAGGTAAAGTGAATATGGGTGGCTACGCTACAGGCTGCGCCTTAGCCGATGCTGGTGTAATCAGTGGTTATGACATGACACCTGAAGCGGCGCTTGCCAAACTGCACTTTTTACTTAGCCAAGGGCTGGCTTACGAAGAGATAAAAACGCAAATGCATCGTGTATTGCGTGGTGAAATGAGCCTGTAATAGAGCGAATCTCACTCAATTTCTGGATGTAAAACAAGCTCCCAGACACACAGTGCAGACTCGAGAGTCGATTAATGGCCCCAAATAGGCTCGACTCTCGCGTTATTAAACAAATCCTTACAATTTGTACCGATAAGGCTATTTTTTAGTTTAGATGGCTATAATTAGGCTAAACGGGTGCGAAAATGAGGGTAAATACCCAGTATTTGCCACTAAACTTTAGATTCAATCGAGTTTTATTGTCGTGATCGTTTCCTGCTCATTAAACTGACGTTTTAGCTCACTTTTCGACTTGAAACTTATCTCACCACCCGCTGCGACCGTCATATGTTGGGCATCGATATTATGCTTACTTTGATAGAGCATAATGGCCTGCTGACAATAGGCTCGCTGCTCTTCACTCAAAATAGTGCCTTCTGGCCAACGCCCTGTTTCTACAGCAAAAGTTAACCTTTGATACGCTTGTGGTGTGATCGCATCCACCATCTGTTGCACGCTTGGCTTTTCTTGATTCGATTTCTCTTGCTTCATAATTTCCCTCTAAAGTTGTCCACGCTCACTCCTATTGGCGAAACGCTTAATCCTTATCATTCCCTGCATCGTTAAATTTCAAAGAGACTGAATTGACACAATATCGTTCACCCGTAGTCTCAGGGCCGTCGGTGAATACATGTCCAAGGTGGCTATCACATTCGGCGCAACGTATCTCGACACGCTTCATACCAAAGCTATTGTCCTCGATATAGCGAATCGCCTCGTTTGAGATTGGCGCATCAAAACTTGGCCAACCACAACCAGAATCGTATTTATTGTCTGACTTAAATAATACCGACTGACAGCAGGTACATAGGTATTCACCCGACGCTCTATTGTGTAATAGCTTGCCACTATAAGGGGCTTCAGTGCCCTGCTCTCGACAAACTCTGTACTCTTCCTTGCTTAATTTTTGACGCCATTCTTGCTCGGTCGGCGTGTTGTTTCTGTTGCTCAAATCGCGTCCTACTATGTTTAATGAAATTTATGTTTTGAACACTTGCCTCACGTCGTGTTGTAGCACATACTTCCCTCCACTTATGTGAAATAGTTAGTAATTTGCGTTTCAAGATGATGTTTTGTAGCGCAACGCACATTTTTTTGGTACACCACCATCAAATAAGTGCAATAAATCACCATCTGCAATCATATGAACGATAAGATCGTATTTTTTTTTGACTTTAAACAAAATAAACTTGATTATCTATTGCGGAAGGAAACTGAGTTTTGTAACTTCAATACCAGTTTATAATTAATCTAAAATAAGTTGTGGAGCAACTATAATGACTATCAAAGTAGGTATTAACGGTTTTGGCCGTATCGGCCGTTTCGTATTCCGTGCAGCTCAAGAACGTAACGACATCGAAGTAGTAGGTATTAACGACCTAATCGACGTAGATTACATGGCTTACATGCTAAAATACGACTCAACTCACGGTCGCTTTAACGGCACTGTTGAAGTTAAAGACGGTAACCTAATCGTAAACGGCAACACTGTACGTGTTACTGCTGAGCGCAACCCAGAAGACCTTAAGTGGAACGAAATCGGTGTTGACGTTGTTGCTGAAGCAACTGGTCTTTTCCTAACTGACGAGACTGCACGTAAACACATCACTGCAGGCGCTAAGAAAGTTGTTCTAACTGGTCCTTCAAAAGACGCTACTCCAATGTTCGTTAACGGCGTTAACTTCGACACTTACGCTGGTCAAGACATCGTTTCTAACGCTTCTTGTACTACTAACTGTCTAGCACCTATCGCTAAAGTTCTTAACGACACATTCGGTATCGAATCTGGTCTTATGACTACAGTTCACGCAACTACAGCAACTCAAAAAACTGTAGATGGTCCTTCTGCTAAAGACTGGCGTGGTGGTCGTGGTGCTTCTCAGAACATCATCCCATCTTCAACTGGTGCTGCTAAAGCTGTAGGCGTTGTACTTCCTGAAGTAAACGGCAAACTAACTGGTATGGCTTTCCGCGTACCAACTGCTAACGTTTCTGTAGTTGACCTAACAGTTAACCTAAAAACAGGTGCTTCTTACGAAACTATCTGTGCAGCAATGAAAGAAGCTTCTGAAGGCGCTCTTAAAGGCGTTCTTGGTTACACTGAAGATGCAGTTGTTTCTCAAGACTTCATCGGCGAAACTTGTACTTCAGTATTTGATGCTAAAGCTGGTATCGCTCTAACTGATAACTTCGTTAAAGTTGTATCTTGGTACGATAACGAAATCGGTTACTCAAACAAAGTTCTAGACCTAATCGCTCACATCTCTAAGTAAGCATTAGTTAAGAAATTTGCATAAGGCGGCTCTCGAGTCGCCTTTTTTTTGTCAATTTTTAGGGCAAAAGAACATTTGCTAGTTCAACGCAGAACTTGAGCAGTTGAATCCGCAAACCTCGATATGCCCTTTTTGTGAGAACTTAATATGGACGTATATCAACTCCCTGCGGTGACAGTACTTTCCGACAATGTCACTATTGCTCAGCACGAGCAGCTTAAAATCGTTCGCGTGATCCATGAAAAAGCACGCGCAGCAATCACCCTTCACGGCGGTCACGTCATCTCTTATATCCCACAAGGCCAGCAAGATGTTATCTGGATGAGCAAACAAGCTAATTTTGATGGCAAAGCAGCCCTTCGTGGTGGGATCCCTGTATGTTGGCCATGGTTTGGCCGAGTAGCCGCGCCTGCACATGGCTTTGCACGCACCGCGCAATGGCAACTCATCGAACATCGTGAAAATGACAATGGCGTTATTGTTAGTCTTGGTCTTAACGCTAACGAAGAGACTAAAGCCATATGGCCACATCAATTTGAAGCTGTGCTTAACGTAGAGGTAGGTGACGAGCTTAAAGTAAGCTTGGTTATGACCAATACCGACAGCACTGACTGGCGCTTCTCTGCGGCGCTTCACACCTATCTTAATATCTCAGATATTGCGAATGTAGAAACCCGAGGCATGGGTCCTGAATACATCGATAGCTTAAACGATGCTGCTCTAACCCAAGGTGAAGATGTGCTGACTCTGACCGATACTATCGATCGCGTTTACACTCAGCCTAAACCATTAATTACTCTAAGCGACCCTGATTTTAAACGCGATATCATCGTAGAAAATCAAGGCGCAAACTCAGCAGTAATTTGGAACCCTTGGGCCGACGGCGCCAAAGGTATGGGCGATATGCAAGATGACGGCTACAAAACTTTCCTTTGTATTGAGTCGAGCCATCATGCACCTAGCTTAGAAGCAGGTACAGTCGTGAAAGCCGGTGATAGCTACACCTTGTCGACAACGATTCGCTGTCAATAAGCTGTTATACCAATCACACT
>NZ_BAUJ01000087.1 GCF_000496695.1 Vibrio halioticoli NBRC 102217 | reverse complement strand
TTAAATAGGTTGATTTAATATATCATCATAGCCCCCTTTTGGATAAGTATCTAAAAAGGGAGCCAAAATCTAAACGGCGAAAATTCTATAATCACCTTAAACATAACGTATGTGCCTGATTAAGATGATTCAGTTAGATTTAGAAAGAATATTTAAAATGCTAATTAATTACAGGGTCTAGAAACTTAAGGACATTATTTAATGATTTTGGCTGATTGCTGTATCAGTAACTTGAACTAAGCTCTTCAAAAATTTAATGCATTTTTCTGCTTCTGGTTTACTAATTAAGTGCGAGGTTTGCTTGTCAGAAACAGAACGGTGCACTGCATCACCGCGTTTTTTGATCCATTCATTGAGTTTAGTTCGAGTTCTATCTGGATCTTCATAGCCAGGCCATGACCAATATTTTGTAACGTCGATACCGAGGAAACGCTCAAAGATATCTTTGGTTTTTTTACTGTTTGGCGTGTGGAAGAACTTTAGTTCTTTTTCTAACGAATTAGCAATAAAGTCACCTAGCTGAGAGCCTTGTAGTACTCTGCTTTGTAGATTAACCTCCTCACTCACCTTGTCTTCAACATACGTTTCCCATGCAGTTAAAGACATTATCAGAGCTGCGCGTTTTAATTCTTCTGGATCTCTTCCGAACTCCGGCATGTTTTTCATATGTTCATAGGCTTCTAAAATTCTTTCTGCGTCCAAAATAGACACATCAAACACATCTTTTGCTTGGCACATAGTAATTCCTTTAATGCTATTAATTTTTAAGGTCAACCCACTCAGAAAAGTAATGTATTGGGTCACAAATTTTATTCATTGAGGTGTAATGAGAATTGCCTATTTGGATGCCGTGGACTTGTAGTCCCTGCTTCTCTCTCCGGTTACTTATTTTCCTACTCAGACCTGAAGACACAGGAAATTCGCCATCACTCACTAGCAATATATCTGCTTTATACCACTCTTCCGAATCACATTTTTCTAGAGCTTTATTGAGTGGCTCTTCAGCATCAGTGCCGCCACCAAAAGACATCGTTAGGAAGTTAAGCAAGTCATTAAACCCTGAAGTATCTAACGTCAGATCAAGTTCACTAACCTCTTTCTTATTTCCAAAAAGATAAACATAACAGCGCCGTTTTTCTTTGTAGGCCATTTTTAAGCATTCTAAGACCGTAGCTTTCGCTATATTTTCTGGTAAACCTCGCATAGAGCCCGACGTATCTAAGCAAATTACCATCGGACCACGATTTTTATTTTCTGCTTGTCCTTGTGTTTCTTTAATTGAATCTTGCTCTAGCTGTTCTTTTGTTTCCAGAACTTCGGTCCCTTCTACTGAGTAAGATACTAAAGCATGCTCGGCTCGCTTGGCATGCCAGAGTTTTTTGAGTACTGGATTGGTTAACAGTGAGGCTTCTTGAGGTAACATTCTAGAAATCGAATCAGAGCGAGTAATGCCTTTGGTCTCCATTGGAATAAGAGGTGTCGCTATATACTTCTCATGTCTAGAAGCGACACTCATTTTGATTACGATCTCTCCAAGTTCTGACCCTTCTGCTTGCTCATCACGCCCTAAGTCTTGAATCAAATTACGTAAATTGGGAAGTTTTTTAACAAGCTTGTTTAACCGAACAATATCGAGCCAACCATGGCTTTGGAAAACGCCTTTTGATAAGTCAAAGCCTAAACCTGTGATCAGACCAAGTTCAGTAAATACCTCTTCTAATTGAGCCCATACCGCTAGCCTTTCTTTCCATACATCAGGCAAAATATCAACAGTACCCTGTTCAGATAGCAATTGCTGCCAGATCTCCTCTGAGGCAGTTTCGGCAATTTTTGTTTGCTGAATTCTAGTCAGAGAAATAGGTTTAGTTTGTTTGTGCTTGTCTTTTCTCTTCTCTAAAGCTTGTTTAATTTGGTTTAACGCTTCATCTTCTAGCTTCTTAATCAAGTCGGTTATCAAAGGTGTCGCCTTAGATTGAAGCTTGTCTATTGCAGTAAGAATGTCTGAAAGCAACACATCCGTGACCTCCTCACTCTGTGCGCAGTATCGACTCAATCCAGTTTCTTGTATCACTTTACCAATCGCTTCTGTTAGTAACTGGGGGGCTAAGGGCGATAAACTCGTCAGATTCCCCCCCACAAGAAGTTCATTTCTGGAATTAACTAGTGACTCGCATCGCTCGACTAATTCACCATTAGTATTTGTAATAACAGCTGGAAGAAATTTCTCCGGCACATTGTCGAGGCATGTAAATTGGCTATCCAAGTTCAATAACGGAGAGCTAACCTGACCCGTTTCTCTAATCACACAACTCTCCTTCCACTGGATCATCAGAAGAAACTAGCTTTGCAATCTCTAAGGTTGGGTCTTCCTCCAACGGCAGACGGCTAAACCCATCAACAAGTTTATTAGCTCTATCTAAAAGCTTTTCGGCCTGTTTTAATGACTCATTGAGTGAGTCGACAATTTCTGGCAACAACCTGTAATCTAACCAAAGGTGGCTATTGAAGTATTGTTCAACTGTCTGCAATTCTAGCCTCACAGTACCAATGTACTGATCGATGTTATTTGCTATTTTCTGAACGCTTAATACTCGGGTCTCGATATGAGCCTTGGAAAACTGCACACTACCAACCAATGGATCGTTGTTTACTTTTTCCATACAAGGTTCATAGTCACCATAGCGATTGTCCGGAGTTTTATTTCCTCTATAGTCTTTATAGAGCGATCTACCATTTTTATCCGTCGCTTGACGCTCACTAGACTTTTTAGTCGTTTCATTACCATCACAATCGATATAGAGTAACGTTCCTTGAGCATCTGTTTTATGTGGGCTACTTTCTGTTGTTAACTTACCTTCCCATGCACTTAAAACTTGTAATAGGCGTGATGGTGGTGTTTTCCCGCCGACAGTCACCGATCGTTTATAGAGCTCTTGTAGGCCTTCAAACTGCTCTGGTTGTTCCCATAAACAATGAGGTAAAATCCAAGTATCGTAGATGCTGGTTTCGTTAAATCCAGAAGTGAACGCTGACACTTTCATTAATTTCACGAGTTTACGCCAACGTCGATCAGATACGTAAATATCTTGTGACGCTAGGTAATTGCGGAACTCTCTACATACTTCTCTTGTTGCTACAGTTAACTCAACTTTATCAGCTAAGTGCTGTACCTCATTTAGATCTTCAATCTTCAATCGGACATTGAGTGCTGGCTCGAATCCCTCTAGCGCTCCGTTCAGTAATTCATCAAATGACTCTGTGGACACAGGCGACACATAAGAGCGTAAAATAAATCTATCGTATAAAGCACTGAGCTCTTCTCCTTTAGGCAACTCATTGCTGGCCGCTACAACAGAGATTAACGGAACCTTGACTCTTTGATTGCCATTATCAAACTGACGTTCATTTAACAATGTTAAAAGGCTGTTTAATATTGCACTGTTTGCTTTAAATATTTCATCGATAAAAGCGACTGATGCTTCAGGGAGATAGCCGCTAGTTAATCTTTGATAACGATCCTCCTCTAAAGCCTTTATGGATAATGGACCAAATAATTCTTCAGGTACGGAAAAGCGTGTAACTAAACGTTCGAAATAGTTAGCTTCAAAAAACATGCTTTTCAAACGTTTAGCTAATTCACTTTTAGCGGTTCCAGGTGGTCCAACGAGTAACAGATGCTCACCTGAAAGTGCAGCAAGTATCATTAGTCGAACTTGATTTTCTCTTTCTAGTAACCCGCAGTTTATTTGAGCCATTAGAGTTTGAAGTTTGTCTTTTCTATTCATTGTTGTTGCACATACTGTCGTTGTCACAATAAAATCCTTGTATTCAAATGATTAGCGAAAAAATATAGTAATGTTGTATTGCGGCTACTTGAAGCTCTATATATCTACTCCTGATATCAGTATGCAATAGTTATGCCAGTTTACTTTTAGTTTGCTAGTTTTACTCTTCAATCCCGAGTTTTTTCATCCAACTGCTTAATGTCTGGTGACTTTTTAGCCCTAGTGCTTCTGCCGCTTTAGATTTATTTTTTCCACTGTATTCTAAGGCTGAATTAATCGCAATTTCCTTAATTTTATCAATATGTTGTTGAATATCTCCGGGGATGGAAAATGTATTTGTGCTAGACGGGTTTTCATTGGTACTTAAGACCGAAGATTGTAGATCTTGGGCTGAAATAGTATTTGATTCAGACCATAAAACAGCTCTGTTTAGTGTGTTCCAGAGTTCTCTTATGTTTCCTGGCCACGGATAAAATTGTGCAAATTTTATTGCGTCATGGGAAATTTTCTTACTATTAAATAGTGGGTGTTTTTCTGCTTGTTTATTAATGTTCGCAATGAGTGTTTCGATAAGAATAGGAATATCTTCTGTTCTGTCTCTAAGAGCAGGAATTTCGATAACACCGACGGCCAATCGGTAGAAGAGATCTTCACGAAATGCTCCTTCGGATATCATTTTGAATAGATTTTGATGTGTTGCAGCTACGACACGCACATTAACTTCTTTAGACTTAGTATCACCTACTCGCGTGATCTCATTTTGTTGTAACGCTCGTAGCAATTTCACCTGTACGTTAAGTGGTAGTTCACCCACTTCATCAAGAAATAAAGTACCGTGATTGGCCTGTTCAAACAATCCAGCGTGATTGTTATCTGCGCCGGTAAATGCCCCTTTTACGTGACCAAAAAGAATTGAATCGACCAAACTCTCTGGTAGAGCACCGCAGTTGACGGCTACAAATGGCTTTTCAGAGCGATTACTTGTTTTATGAATGGCTGTTGCCATTAATTCTTTTCCCGAACCACTCTCACCAAGTATAAGTGCAGGTAAATCAGATAATGCGAGTCTATGAGCTTTTTTTACTACAGTCTGCATTATGTTTGACTTTGCTGTAATTGTTTCAAATGCGGGGTTTAAGTTAGAATTATCTGAAGCAAGAGACTGTATTGCAACGTTAGAGGATTTAGTGTATTCCGTAGCAAAGTCGATGGGGATCTCAACCTTGATTAAATCACCTGTAGGAGATGTTTGAAGCAACTGACATTTTGCAATACTTTTTCCGAGTAAAACAGAAACAACAGTCATTGCTGGCGTTCCAGAGGTGAGGTTCAGATAAATTTGTTCTGAGTTAGAAGATGCCTTATTCAACTGTTGTTGCATTACTTGGGTTATAGATAAATAGTCTATTGGTGATGCTAATTTAACTCGCTGAATAATTACTGAAGTTTTGGCTCGCCCCTCGAAAGACAGCTTTTTCTCCAACCAAACTTTATAGTCGTCCCATTCGTCTTCCCAAGTACTGGCAAGGATCACAATGCTATCTAGGGTTATTCCCTTCAGGGCAATTGTTGCAATAGAGGCACACTTATCTAGTTTCATTTGGTCTAGATCGGTTTTGCCAAGCCAACTGAGTAACGTTGCCATTTTTCATCCGTAATTATTTTTACTATATGGGTATTTAGCTTACCTTATTGAAAGTTAAGCTGATATTCAATTGAAAAGCACTACTGCTTCCTGGCACTGTGTTTGATTGGCTATCACGGAGTTGAACTGCAGGAATATTTGGATCGAAAAGTAAAAGTGCTACTTTATGGTGATTTTTGTCGTGTTTTAACTCAGGACGTAAATGGTTATGTGTTCGAGTATGATGAAAACTATCGTGGTCATTTACTGTCAATCAGCTTACCAGTGAGTACATGTCGATTTGAAACCGAAGAACTGCACCCGTATTTTAAAAGCCTGGCACCTGAAGGATGGCTTAAGAAGAGTTTTTCTGAGCAACAGAAAATTGATGAGTTGGACTGGCTTGGTATGCTCATTGCCAATGGTTATGATCTTCTTGGAGCTGTGCAATTAATGAGGCTAGATGATGTATCCCTCTGATAGAAGTTTAATCAGTCTTGCAAAGCTTGATGACAATAGCCGTTATCAAGATGAATATTTACGAATAGAAGTAAATGCGTTTCTCGGCTCTAGCCGAAACAAAATGGAACTCCCCTTTTCTCGTGAAGATTTTTTAATTGAAGGCCCCAAAAAACAAAAAGGTATGAGTATATCGGGCTATCAACCCAAGCTATCATTAGCACTTGATTAACATGGTTTGTTAAATATGGTCGAGCATAAAGCGCAATTTATTCTTAAACCTTCCCCCTTCAATTTCCCCAAACCTCGCGGCCAACGAGCACGCTACAATGCTGGCAATGAAACAATTAGGCTTTGACTAACCTTCATTCGGCTTAGTGCGTTTTAAAAGTGAATTACCTAGCGGTGAGGTCGCTTTTTTAATTCGCCGGTATGGAAGAAGGTGATAATGAGTTTGTTAGTTCAAAAGAACAAAATTAAATGTATTTATCAAGATAGCCTCATACCGATGACCTATGTGGATAAAATTTTAAAATGGATTGATAGCCGAGACTACTATATTGCAAATAAACCAACACGTTGAGGTATGAATACTCCCTCTATCTTAGAAAGAACTCTGATAGAGTTAATTACCACTAAAGAGCAGTTTGAGGCTTTTACCATCATAAAAATAGTTTTAGTAAGTGACCTTGTAACATTAGTGTGCTGTCAAACAAGGGGGGTTGTTTTAGTCCCAATCAGATCCCCTTCTCGCGTTTTATGAAATAAATCATTCACTTATCGTTATTCGACGCTAAAATTTAGTAAGAGAATATTTTGGAGAAAGCAGTCAAGACATTAGTGTATATAATAGCCATTAAATACGAGTTATCTCGTTTGCTTTTTTGTAGAATGGAGTGAATAATCTTCTGTCTTTCCCAATCGTCCTCAAAAATCAATAATGCAGCTTTTATTTAAGAACTGTAAATGATGAGTACCCACGAACATGAGTTATGCGACCCAAATCGAAACAGTGGCCTGCCACAGCCTACTTCACTTAGAAATGCAAAAACGCTATACCGAAAGATTTATTCCTGTAGAGAAGCGAAATCAAATCCTCGTCAAATACTTAAAAGGAATGGTGAAGAGTCCAAAGTACAAGTTAGCGAAAAAAGATATCAAGACATTAATTCAACTTGGACGGAAGAAGGGGCAAAATTTAGAGTTACATATTGAGGCCTTGAGGGTCTTAGAAAAACCGACTGGAAATAATGACCTAGAGAATTTCTATTTTTTAGTTAAAGACATAGAGCGGCAACTTTCAACGTCTGTTCAGTACACTTCTAATTTTGAAATTACACGATCAAAAACGACAAAACCACCAGAAATATGGATTTGTCATACAGACTTACATAGTTGTTTTGATAAGGATATGGAGTTAACCGATACGCTTAATTGGCTCGTTAGCGCATCAGCGGCAAAAGAAGAAGTACTATTAAATATTCTCTCAAGTTACTCGATGTTTACGGTGGAGCATTCAAGAAATGAAGGGGATTTATTTCTTTATATGAGAAAATGTCGGGTGGAAGATACTTGTGAGCAAGTGCCGTCTCCCTATGAGTGCAGAGTGCAACTTGCACCAGACTCAACTTCCACAAAAACATCGTTTTGAAGGAAGTGCCCTACTCATCTGTCTGATAAAAAACGAAATAGAATAATTCATCACATGTACTTTGTACTGATGCTAGACCTTGAGCCTAATCTATTAATCAGAAATCAATCATTGAAGATATTATTTGTTTCACTACTCTCAGTTCTCTTTAGTTGTTCTTCGTAGGATTTTATCTCAGGAATATGCTGTTTATATTTCAGATACAGCTCTTGTAGTTCATCAAAAAGGATGTGGTTGGGTTCTGATATTTGATTATTCATTGTATTCCTCAATTCTATAGACAGAGTAAGTCTAGTAAAAGAGTTAGGCTGAAGAGTATGGAGAAAGTATTAGGGTTTGAACTGTGACATGAAACTATTGACTCATTAATTAGATGGTACGCCCCACCCTCACGCTAAAATTAGAAATGTCGATGAACATTTAGAGGTGGCATCATGTCAGTTATTAAAATTATTGGTATAGATCTTGCGAAGTTTTACGACACAAGTTGACCCGAGTTAAGCTCATTCAATTTATCTCACAACAAGAGTCTACAACGATAGCAATGGAAGCATGCTGTGGTGCGCATTGGTTAGCTCGAAAGTGCAAAGAATATGGTCATCAGATTAAGCTGATACCTGCACAGTATGTGAAGCCATACGTTAAGAGCCATAAGAATGATTTTATTGATGCCGATGCTATTGCCGAAGCTACCAGTCGTACATTCACCCTGACCTATGGGGAAAGATTCAGACCAGCCTTTATCACTGCATGGAGTTTGATGTGGTTTGTGAGTTGAATGAAGCCCTAGTCAATCAAGAAACCGCTTAAAAACGAAAACAGCCTGTAAACGATTCTAAGTTCGCATAAATGTGAAAGCCCTAGCAGTTATCATCTGCTAGGGCTTTTTCTTGAATATGAAGGATTTAACCGGGTTTTAAACACAATTTCGGCTAACAATCCTTTAATCTGATTGCATATGTGTGAAACAATCATAATCCGTATGCAATTTTCTTAGATATGCGAGATAAAATGTTCGACAGCTCATCAACTAACGAGCTAGCAAAGCTTT
This sequence comes from Vibrio halioticoli NBRC 102217, assembly GCF_000496695.1. Classification (GTDB taxonomy): domain Bacteria; phylum Pseudomonadota; class Gammaproteobacteria; order Enterobacterales; family Vibrionaceae; genus Vibrio; species Vibrio halioticoli. Next base: position 3,193 of record NZ_BAUJ01000087.1, on the reverse strand, counting down.
TGATACAAGGAGTTTTAGGTAACTATAATTGCTTGGAAGTTACAGAAGTTTTTGCTATCACTCACAAAGGTGCTTCCCCCATAAACCTTTATACAATTCTAGTTGCAGAGGAGCGAAAAGAACCAACCTTTAACACCCCTTCATATATAGGTGTTCGAAAGGAACTAAAGCTGCCTACACTAAAAGGCTGGTCCATCGGAATAAAGCGTTATTTACTTCCCATTGAGCAAGCTGAAAGTGTAGTTGAGGGAGTGTTAACATCAAGGTGCTGGGATAGCTGTGGGGATTCAGTACCTACCGAAGAGTATAGTTATTCACCAGCAACGTTTGTTACGGCTGATTCATTTGAAGCAATTCCTTTTAACTCAATAATAAAAAATAACTTCAACAGTGGCTCTTATTTGATTGAACTAAAAAATGAATCAAAAGACGCACTAATTCCCTTAGTTAGCAACCCTGTATTAATACAGACGTTATCTGAGAAAATTCAAAAATTTATCCCTATTAAAATTGCAACATTGTCGGACAAATTAGGGAATATCATCATTCAGATACCCGTCACAAGCATTCAGGGCAATGTTCAGGGATTACAAGGCAGCGAAGATATAAAGGTAAGCCTTTTTTGGCATGACAATATTGCGCCTAGAGCTTTGACTATTGTAGCGGAGCAAAAAGGCCGTGATAAAACGATAGATAGCTACTTTATCGATAACAAAAATGAAAAGAACTCTGAAAGTATCATACCTTTCAAACACGAAACTCCTCACAAAGTAACGGTCTGGGACTCAAAATATAATGTAATTCTACTTGCCACTCATTGGTCATCATTTATTCGCTCAGCAATGTTTGATATGAGAATGGCTAATAACTATCCGAGGGTAATCCCCCAAAAAGACAGTATCAAACCTATCGAAATCCCTGTTCATACAACTAACAAAAACTTGGTTGGTGAGAAAACAAAAAAATCGAAATGGTTAGATCGGAGGCTTTATCAAGCGGAGCAAAAAGAATTACTACGAAGAAAAGAATTTGTCCAATATAACCCCAAAGGTATAAACAAGTTACAAGAACAACATCGAGCATTACAAGATATTCGATTCCTGATTAATAGCTATGGTTCTGAAGGTGTCTGGTTGTGGGACCCTTACTTAGATGAATGGGATATTATTAATACTTTATTCTTTAACCAGTGCTCAAATGCCCCTATGAGAGCTATATCATCGGTAAAAGAGTCCTCCGATTCTCCCAAATGCCCAATTTGTAGCACCGATGTGTGTACACAAAAGAAAGAGCAACAAAGCAAGTCTAAAGTCATACATCAGTTTTTTAATGAACTACCAAAAGAAACTATAAGTGGTATTAATTTGCAAGTACGAACACCGTATGCTGAGTTTGGTTGGCGATTCCATGATAGGTTTATAATTTTTCCAAACCACGAGCATGGCCCTGTAGCTTGGTCCCTAGGCACATCTGTAAATAGCTTAGGCAAAGAACATCATATTCTCCAAAAAGTAAGCGATGGGCAAATGATTGCCGATGCGTTTGAAGAGCTCTGGTTGTCCCTAGAGGCCGAAGAGTGTTTTATTTGGAGCAGCAAGGATAAATTATGATTGAATATGACAATTATCTAAGTGATGTTTTAATTGCTGAAAGTAACGATACTTACGACTTATACGATAAATTCAATGCCGCAGAGTGTCCCTTAGGTTTAAGAGAGCTATGCAGAGGTCGGCATCAACATAAAGTTAGAACTCAAGCATCTAATGACTTCATTAAGTGGTTGACAGATTCTGTTTTGAACTATGAAAATCGAGCCAAAAACAAGCTAGAATCATATTTTTTCCTAATTGAAAAAATATCTAGCCCTATGTGTTTTTGGCGAAACATACTATGCACCTCAAAACAGATTGCACCTCTGATTCAAGATTCAGTGAACATCATTCAGTCACTAAAAAGTGGTATTCAAGAACCATTTATCTCCGATTACCATAGAGAAAAACTAATTTTGGAGTTCCAGAGTTTAGGTAACTGTGGTAATTGGGCCAAAGTGCATAAAAAGACATTTCACAGTGCCCCTTATTTCAAACATTCCATTAACTACCTTCTTTCTAACGCACTTGCTATTCTTTATGTTCATTCAAAGGAAAAGCTTATAGAGTGTTTGGAAGATAAAAAAGATATACCTTTGATTTGGGGGCTTATGTCACATGCAGGTGTTGATGTAACACTTGATATAGCCCATTCAACCGAGTCCCATTCATTACTATTTTGCTGTTACGCATCACTTCTCTCTCAACACAAAGAGCAATCTTTTTCTCAAGATCAAGATTGTAGTTTTACCTCTCTACTAGAGAAAACTGCAAGCTCAGAATTTTTCTCTCATGTTTTGAATATTGTGGCCAGATACCCATCCAGATATCCCAACATTCAAGATTTACTTGGCTCAGCACTAGCAAAGAGCAAGAACTCTGATGCCATCACTCAATACTTAGGTTCTATAGGCTTACGCAGTATTGAATTCAACGACCCATGCAGAAAAATCGTTGCGAAATGCCTCACAGCATTTGCCAACGACGCAAGTATTGAGCATCAGAGGGTTGCGTGGAAAGCTGCATACCACATTTGGTTTGATTGGAAGTTTGACATATCAAACAAAAACGATGTTTACTTATTTGAAACAAAAGCATCTGCTTTAGATTATGCTATCGTTCGCTATTTTCTAGACTGCTGCTCCACTGAGGATAGAAAGAAGTTCGTTGATGAGAGACTTGAGGGATTAAATATAATTTCAGAAGCATGGTATGAATCCCAAACAGATTTAAAAAGTCACTGGAACTTAGAACTGTCTCTGTTACAACCCGTATTTCAAGCCAATGAAATAATCAGAAGTCCATCTCAGCCTTATTTGATGGTAGATCGGTTCTATTCACTAGAAACAATCCAAAACAATCAATACATACAGGCTTACATTAACTAACCAACGTTAATCCGCTCTAAAGGTCACACTCCATACAATGGCATCCAGTTAGTTAATTGGATGCCTTTTTTATGCCTGCTAAACTCTACCTATCCTACTGCTCTGTAAACGCCCCATGAACCCACGGGGCTGTCGGAGGACAATAAAGTTTGTCATTTTTCCTCTGCTTGTTCACTCTGCAGAGGTATGTGAATCGACTATATCAAATACGTTTTT
>NZ_BAUJ01000088.1 GCF_000496695.1 Vibrio halioticoli NBRC 102217 | reverse complement strand
TCAGTTCATTTCATTTCGGAGCCTTTTTCACGAGTATTATCCAATCACACTTTTAGTGTTTGTAGCATCTCTTCTGGCAGTGCTAATTCGTCATTCTTATTCACAGAGACACCCGCATCTAAGATAGCGCTAGCAATGGCTTTTGCTTCTTCTAGAGAGTGCATTGCCGCTGTACCACATTGGTATTCGTTCAGCTCAGGGATCTTGTTTTGACCTTCTACTTTAAGTACATCGTGCATAGATGCAATCCAAGCAGTTGCCACTTCAGACTCTGATGGAGTACCAATTAGGCTCATGTAGAAACCAGTACGGCAACCCATTGGGGAGATATCAATGATCTCCACAGCAGCACCGTTTAAGTGGTTACGCATAAAGCCAGCATAAAGGTGCTCAAGAGTATGAATACCCGTCTCAGACAAAATGTCTTTGTTTGGCTGAGTAAAACGAAGATCGAAGACAGTAATCGTATCACCGCTTGGAGTTTGCATTGTTTTAGCCACACGTACAGCTGGTGCATTCATTTTAGTGTGGTCAACGGTAAAACTATCTAGTAAAGGCATATCGGCTCTCCAAGGTTATTTCAGATACGCGAAGTAATCTTTTAAGTATTGTTCAAAATCTACCGCATCGGCAGCTTCGATTTGATGTTGCTTATTGAGTGAATCAGACACTTCTTGATCCATGATCTCTTTCGAATAAGCACCGTATTTATGTTGACGATATTGCTCTTGGTAGCTGTTGCCTAGCTGCATACCAAATTGACCATTGCCGCCATGCTGTTTCACTTTCTCTAGCATTTTGCCTGACAGGGTCAGTTCTGGCTCATCAATCCAATCGCGCAGTTCAGTAAGTACATCTTGGTAATCATTATTACCGTATGCCGCATCCATCTCTTTGGCGATCATTTCAAATTGATCGAAGATACGGTGTACCCACTGTTGCAGCGTTAATTTCTCGCCATCGCAACCTATGGTTAAATCCACGCCTTTGCGACGACCTTCGGTAATCACTGAGTTCCAGTTACGTTGCCAACAAGTCAACTCGCAGTCATCCATAGGCGCTGACTCACTCAGTGCACACCAAGTAATGAAGATATCTAAGAAACGTATTTGACGCTCACTGATACCGACAGGGCTAAATGGGTTCACATCCAGTGCACGAACTTCGATGTATTCAACACCGCCACGCTCTAGCGCTTCAGACGGTTTCTCACCGCTTCTCGCAACACGCTTAGGTCGAATTGGCGCATACAGCTCGTTTTCAATTTGCAAAACGTTACTGTTCAGCTGTTTAAGATGTCCGTCTTCTTCTTCAAGACCAATCTTAGAGAATGCTTCTGATGGTGTACGAATGGCTTTGTTCAAGCCTTGCAGGTACTCTTCAACGCTATTAAAGCTGATTTTTAAATCGCTTTGCTCACTATTGGTATATCCCAAATCACTTAAACGTAAAGACGTAGCGTGAGGGAGATATAAAGTCTCGTTTAGTGTTTCAAAAGGAAGATTGGTTTCACGCCCTTTAACAAACGTATTGCAAATAGCAGGAGACGCACCGAAGAAGTATGGGATTAACCAACCAAAACGATAGTAGTTTCGAATCAGGCCAAAGTAAGCCTCTGATTTCGATGCTTGGCGAGCCGCTTGGTCTTGTTCGCCATATAAGCTATCCCAAAAACTTTCTGGGAATGAGAAATTAAAGTGCACGCCAGAGATAATTTGCATCAAGCTACCATAGCGATGCTTTAAACCTTGACGGTACAAGGTTTTCATTCGACCAGGGTTAGACGTGCCGTATTGAGCAAGCTCGATATCATCTTCATTTTTCACCGCACAAGGCATAGATAGCGGCCATAGTTGCTCGCCTTCCAGTTTACTGTGCGCGTAGTGATGAATATCCTGTAATTGAGCTAATAACTCCGGAATATCGTGCGAAACAGGAGTGATAAACTCCATCAAAGATTCTGAGAAATCAGTCGTGATCCATTGATGAGTTAAGGTGGACCCTAAGCTCTGTGGATGCGGAGTAATTGCGATGTGCCCATCGGGGTTATAGCGTAGCGTCTCTCGCTCCACTCCACGTCCATACTGTTTAAATACCTGCTTGTTAGCAGTTACCTGCTTCAGGCGCTGAGAAAAAATAGTCAAAACAAGATCACTTATATATTTAGAGAGTACTCTCTCAATAGACAGTCCAGCATCTAATAAATAGATGCTGGACATACAACTGCTTTATAGATGGGTCAATTAAGGCTCAATTTCAAGTGTTTGAATCGGGAAATTTAGCGTCTTAAGCTGAGGCATTAACTGTTTAGCGTCCCCAACCACAATTATTTGATAGTCAGCAGGGTTAAACCACTTACTCGCAACCTCGTTAAGTGTCTGTTTAGAAACGTCTGCGACTATGCTATTGCGGGTAGCTAAATAGTCATGATCCAAATTGTAAGTCAGTATTGAGCTTAATAAATAGGCTTTTTGCTCTGGGGTTTCATACTTGAGCGCATCTTTTTGCCCCACAGCTAAACGCATGAACTCAATTTCTTTATCAGTAAAGCCCTCTTTTGAGGCCTTGTCCATCTCTTTAATGATCTCCTCAATAGCAGGAGCAGTAACGTCCGCTCTCACTTGTGCGGTGACCACAAAGGCGCCTAGCTCTCGATTACCAGTGACATAACTGCTCGCACCATAGGTGTAGCCTTTATCTTCACGTAAGTTTTGATTGATGCGACTGTTAAAGTTGCCACCCAAATTAAAGTTGGCTAATTGCGCCAAATAGCTCTCGCCGGTGGCATCAAAAGGCAATCCACGTCGTACTAAGCGCACAACAGATTGCGGTGCTCCCGGCTTATCAACCACATACAGTTTTTGTGGGGCGGGTTTGGTCAACTTATGGTGACGTAGCATAGGAATCACTTCCCCCTGCCACTGCTGTAAACTGCGAAGCTCTTTCTTCACTTGAGACTCAGAGATATCGCCAACCACTAAGATTTGCGTCCCTTTAGGCGTATAGAACTTGTTATGGAAGTTCTTCACGTCTTGCAAAGTCAGGCTTTTCACCGACGGCATAGTACCTGATGAAGAACGAGCAAAAACACTATTGCCATACAGCACTTCTCTGGTCGCTTGTGAAGCTAACCAGCTTGGGGTTTGATGCTCATACACGACACCTTCTAGCATCTGACGCTTTACGCGTGCAAAGTCTTCTTTGCTAAATAACGGTTGGAAGAAGGCTTTTTCTACCAGTGCCATGGTCGCAGTAAAATTCTTACTTAGGCTAGATAGAGTTAAGGTTGTCGAATATTGACCTGCACTCAATGATGCCGAACTGCCCAATTTATCCAGCTCAGCTTGAAACGCTTCACTGCTTAATAAGGCGCTTCCCTCTGACACCATAGAAGCGGTCAAGCTAGCTAACCCTTCTTTACCTCGCGGCGCATAACGATTACCCGCAGGCATTCTGATCTGCATCATCACTGTTGGCGTTTCTGAGGTTTTACTGCCCAGCACTTCGATATCATTTTGCAGATGGAAGGAATAAAGCTCAGGCATAGTGCCAGTTACCGCTGATTGAACTTGCGGCATCACCGAGCGGTCAAAATCGTCATGCACAAAACGATACTCTAAATCACTGTCGGTGATTTTTTGATGCTCGGGTAATGTTCTTGGTGGCGTAACAAACGTTGCCTCTTTCGCCGCCAGTTGCAGTTTACCTTTTGGCACAACGGACAAGGTCACTTTGTGCTTATTATGAATAAACCTTTGATAAGCCTTATAGATAGAATCCGGTGTGACTTGATGTAAACGATCTAACTCAATTTGCAAACGATCCGGTTGCTGATAGAAGGTTTCGTTTGCAGCCAGTTGCGCCACCTTGCCGTGCACACTTTGCAAAGCAAAAATAGCGCTCGCCTCAGCGCTGCCTAATACTTGTTGTAATACATCAGGGTCGATATCCGAAGTCTGCATACCTTCAATGATGTCATACACTTCGTTATATAAAGGAGTCAGGTCGGCACGCTTGCTTGAATCAGCCATAACATACACATAAAAATTGCACGACAGTTCTTCACAGCGATGGAAAGCACCGGCATCTAAGGCTTTGCCTGTCTTGACTAATTTTTGATACAGAATACTGTTTCTACCACTGCCTAACACCGTGGCTAATACATCAAGATCCGCATTATGTTGCTCGCCAAGATAGGTGGTAGGCCAGCCAATCACTAGCATTGGCTGCTGTATGCGATCTTCTAGGGTGATATAACGATCTTCGCTTAGTACCGCAGGCTGTTTTGGCGCAGCTTTCACTTCTGGCCCTTTTGGAATAGAAGCAAAGTATTTTTCTACCCATTGCAGTACTTGCTGGGTATCAAAATCCCCGCCTATGGTCAGTACCGCATTATTCGGGCCATACCAACGTAAGAAAAAGGCTTTGAGATCGTTAACATCAACTTTGTCGAGATCGTCAACATAACCAATTGTTTGCCATGAATATGGGTGGCCCTCTGGATACATGGCCTCGCCCATTTTCTCCCACATTAAACCATAAGGACGGTTTTCATAATTTTGTGCACGCTCGTTTTTCACTGTGGAGCGTTGTATTTCAAATTTATGTTGAGAGACGGCCTCTAGTAAGAATCCCATACGATCAGATTCTAACCACAGTATTTTTTCTAATTGATTGGACGGTACGGTTTCAAAGTAGTTAGTGCGATCGCTATTGGTTGTTCCATTTAGCGAGCCACCAGCTTGAGTAATCAGTTTAAAATGCTCTTGATCAGCAACATGCTTAGAGCCTTGGAACATCATATGTTCAAAGAAATGCGCAAAACCCGATTTACCGATTTCTTCTCTTGCAGAGCCCACATGATAAGTCACATCAACATGCACTAAAGGGTCGGAATGATCAGGGGCTAAAATTAAGGTTAAGCCATTTTCTAGCTTATATTTTGCGTAGGCAATTGAGGCTGTGCCCGGAGTCGCATCAACTTGCTCCACCAATTGAATGCCTAAATCGCTCGATTTCAATTCTGCAGGTTTATCTTGAGAGCTACAGGCAGAAAGTAGCGCCACAACGGTCAGCGCCCCCACTAACTTATACTTCGACAATGACAAATTGAAATGAGGTAAAATCATTAATATTCCTTATAGATTACTTAGACTAGTAAATATCCAAACTAGCGTCACATAACGAATTAGCTTTCCAAAAGTGATCAACAGCAGACAGGGTAAAAAGCGCATCCGAAGCCATCCCGCTGTTAAACATAATGTATCACCAATAATTGGTGCCCAGCTAAATAATAACGTCCAATATCCATATTTATGTAACCAAGCTATAGCCTTATGACCATGCTTTGCTCCTTGAGTTCGATTCGGGATCCACAAACCAATCCAATAGTTGGTTAATCCTCCCAAGGTATTGCCTAAAGTCGCCACAATTATAATGTCTGACACAGGATGTTGATGCTGACTGAGTGCACCAAGCAACGCAGCTTCAGAGCCTCCGGGTAAAAGCGTGGCACTTAAAAATCCGGTAACAAATAATAAAGTGAGAGTAGAGCCTGCAAGCAAGGTATCTAATTGAGCAAATATGGCATCCACTAAATGATGTCCTCAACGGGAAATACAGACATCGGTAACACCTGATACGTCATGAGCCTAAGCGGCATAATATTGTTGTCTAATTTAAAAGAAGTCGCGTTACATAGTACCGATTATCATATTGAAGATCATTGTTTTGCGGTGTTATTTGGTTGTACTCAGAGCAAAAACAGGTGTACTAGGTTAAGTCGTTGCAGATTCGGGGATCGAATAGAAATGGAGAGCATTATTAAGTGATTTTTCTGTGAGGCGATAGCTTAAAGCAAGTGTGATTGATGTATGAGAAAGGCGGGTGACTGACCCGTTTGTACCCAAAGCTTACTATCACAAACCCGTCGATGACCTATCATTTGTAGTGATAGGTACGCAGGAAACATTTTTCTCTTTGCAAAATTCAAGACCTGACCCCACTAACTATTCACATCCTAATTGTTCGGGTCATGCGGAACGCCATTCAATATTGAGATTAATGACGAAAATACTAGACGGAAAAAAGTGATACCGAGCTGAGAAAAATCATTCAAAACCTACTGCATTATTAGAGATGAGCGTTAGCAAGATGACTATCAGGAAATAAACTGGCAAAATTTGCGTGAAAAAACTAAGGATATGTTTAAGTGAGATATTTACTGACAACGGGCATCGCATCCCTAAATTCTATAAAGCTGATAGTTCAATAGTAGAAGTCGAATTGAACTACGTTGACACTAAATTAGTTTCATCCATTGATGAGAGCGGCAAACTAACTCACAAGCAAGTCTGCGGAACATCACCTTGCACTGGCAACATTTGGCTGGTGGACTCTGTAGATAAGTCACTACACCGCTTAGCTGAGCATGATGTTTACCCGTACATTAATAAAGCGGCAGCGAGAGAGAACGCTAAACGTTTGGGTTTGCAGACGTTTAAATACATTTCTGTACCTTAGAAACGAAAAAACCTGCACAATGGCAGGCTCTCTCTTTATCATATGTCTTTGGTGGGCTGCCGAAACAGGGATATCCAAAGCTCTCATGACGTATATTAGGCCAATTTGCCCTGCTGGTCAATAACCAATAATATTCAAGGAACTTCAATGCCTCACAATGCTATTGAACAAACTCTGTCGGTGAGTCGGTTTTCTACATACCGAAATGCCATTATTGCAGCTCAAGGGGCAGACTGCCCAATTACCGCGCTTCAACTTTATGAGTGGAATGCTCAGTTGGCCTCCAGGTTTTTCTTTCCATTACATATCTACGAAGTTGCACTACGTAATGCGATCTCTGAAGCCTTATCAAAGCGATATGGACAAGACTGGCCTACAAATGCTGTATTCGTAAATTCACTCAATAGCCAAGACAAATACACATTGAATCAAGCGCTTTCAGATGGGTATAAAGGTGTAGGTAAACTATTGCCTGAACTTAAATTTGTATTCTTTGAGAACATGTTAACCAAACGCCACGATGGGCGCATTTGGAAGCCATATATCAATGATGTATTTCCTAATGCACCTAAAACCATTACAGCACCAGAGCTAAGGAAACAACTTAAAGAAGCGTGCTATGTCATCAGGAAATTTAGGAATCGTTGTGGTCATCATGAGCCTGTGTTCAATAACCAGAACCTTGCCAACATCATGCCTTACATGGCAGAAACTATGAAATGGCGATGCTCCGATACATACCATTGGTTCAATCAGCAAGAAACTGTTTCAGACCTGCTCACTAACCCCATTATTTGAGATTACAATGACAGAGAAACCAAGCAAAACCCAAACCTCTTTTCTTAGGCGTCTGCTAGTGGCCTACTTAATTGATACAGGCAAAAATACAGTACCCCTAGTGATGGATGCGACTGGTATGCCGCGAAGAACAGCGCAGGACACGATCAAAGCCTTAAATAAGTTAGAAATAGATATTGAACAATTCAATCGTGGTGAATATAGAGGAACTTTGAATGACAGGATATGAACTAATACACCTAAATTGTATTAGTTCAGACTTAATCTGATACTTCATTCTGAAATGAAGCGAGGTGCCCATTTTGATTAAAAATACTGAGTCTATAATCTAAACCCCCTATGGAACAATGGTACACAGTACTACAGATCTAAAACACTTTTGGCCAACCATGAATTTGAAAATTCATATTAAAATAACTCTGAGAACAAATGTTAATTCCAGAAAAACGCCTCAATAGATACTCTATTAAGGCGTTTTAATTTCTGTACCAACCCATGTTTATAGCAAAACACAATGGCTTGGTATTAACTTTTTTAGACTTGTACTTTTATTAACCCACTAGCGCCAGCAAAATACCCGCAGCAACGGCTGAGCCAAGCACACCAGCAACGTTTGGTCCCATTGCGTGCATTAACAAGAAGTTTTGTGGGTTGGCATCTAGACCTACCTTATTCACCACTCGTGCGGCCATTGGGACGGCGGAAACACCTGCTGCGCCAATTAATGGGTTAATGTCTTCTTTAGATACCTTATTCAGCAGTTTCGCCATTAGAACGCCACCTGCTGTACCAATACTAAAGGCTACTGCGCCCAAGCCAAGAATACCTAGTGTTTCAACATTTAAGAATTTATCCGCTTGCAGTTTAGAGCCTACGCCTAAGCCTAAGAAGATAGTCACAATGTTGATCAACTCGTTCTGAGCGGTTTTGCTAAGACGATCCACCACACCGGCTTCACGCATTAAGTTACCTAAACAGAACATTCCCACCAATGGAGAGGCTGATGGTAAGAAGAGTATGGTCATCAGCAATACGCCCAGAGGAAAACAGACTTTCTCTGCTTTACCGACATGACGTAACTGACCCATCTTGATCTTACGCTCTTCTGGGGTGGTTAAGGCTTTCATGATTGGTGGCTGGATAATCGGCACCAACGCCATGTAGCTATACGCTGAAACCGCAATTGCCCCTAGCAGTTCGGGTGATAACCGACTGGCTAAGAAGATGGCGGTTGGCCCATCCGCACCACCGATGATGGCGATAGATGACGCGTCTGCCAAACTAAATTCCATGCCCGGTACATAGTTAAGTAAGATTGCGCCAAACAAAGTCGCAAAAATACCAAACTGAGCTGCCGCACCTAACCAAAGTGTTTTAGGGTTAGCAATCAAGGCACCAAAATCGGTCATTGCGCCTACGCCCATGAAGATAAGTAATGGGAAGATCCCCGTCGAGATCCCCACTTCATAGACGTAATACAGCAAACCACCCGGCTCGGTAAAGCCGGTATTTGGAATGTTTGCTAATACTGCACCAAAACCAATTGGTAGCAATAGTAGGGGCTCAAATCCCTTACGAATGGCAAGAAATAACAGACCACAACCGACCAAGATCATACAGATTTGGCCAAATTCAAAGTTAGCGATGCCCGTCTCTTTCCAGAGAGTAATTAAACCATCCATGTTGCTTCCTTACGCTAGGCTAAGTAACGGTGAACCAACAGAGACAGCATCTCCTTCTTTAACATGTAAACCTTGTACTACGCCGCCTCTTGCCGCGCGCACTTCAGTTTCCATTTTCATCGCTTCTAGGATAAGCAGTACATCGCCCTCTTCCACAACTTCGCCACTGCTTACATTTACTCTAAAGATATTACCCGCTAAAGGTGCAGGAACATCTTCGGCATCTGTTTTAGGTGCAGGAGCGGTGGCAGGAGCTTGTTGTGTAGCCGCCGGTGCAATCGAGGTAAGCTCCCCTTGAGGGCCAACTTCTACGTTATATACTTGTCCGTCGACTTTAACGCTATACGCTTCAATTGCCGTATTGGTGCTTGTTGCTGCAGCTGCAGGCGCTTTTTCTTCAGCAGCTTCTGTGCCAGGCGCTGGTTCAAACATCGCAGGGTTATGACGATTTTTCAGGAACTTAAGGCCTACTTGCGGGAATAGCGCATAAGTCAGTACGTCATCTTCGATATCTTCTGCAAGTGAGATGCTTTCTTCTTTCGCTTTCTTTTGTAGCTCTAAAGTGAGTTCTGCAAATTCATCATCAATCAGATCAGCAGGGCGACAAGTCACAGGCTCTGCACCATCAAGAACTTTTAGCTGTAGCTCGCTGTTGAGCTCAGCAGGTGCTTTACCGTATTCACCTTTTAGGACACCAGCGGTTTCTTTAGTGATGCTCTTGTAGCGCTCACCAGTGAGGACATTAATCACCGCTTGCGTGCCCACAATTTGCGAAGTTGGTGTAACTAAAGGGATATAGCCAAGATCTTTACGTACACGAGGGATCTCTTGCAATACTTCATCTAAACGATCGGCTGCGCCCTGCTCTTTAAGCTGGCCTTCCATATTGGTCAGCATTCCGCCTGGTACTTGAGCAATTAAGATGCGTGAATCTACACCTTTAAGCTGGCCTTCAAACTTGGCATACTTTTTACGCACTTCGCGGAAGTAAGCTGCGATAGGTTCGATTTGATCAAGTTTCAGGTTGGTGTCGCGCTCAGTGCCTTCTAGCATAGCGACAACGGTTTCTGTCGGCGTATGCCCGTAAGTGCAACTCATAGATGAAATGGCGGTATCTAGGATATCTACGCCCGCTTCTACCGCTTTCACTGCTGTGGCAGTGCTTAATCCAGTCGTAGCATGGCAATGCAAGGCAAGAGGCACATCACAAGACGCTTTAATGCGCGTGATAAGCTCTTCGGCTTCATACGGCTTAAGTAATCCAGACATGTCTTTGATACATAAAGAGTGACAGCCTAAATCTTCCAGTTTCTTAGCTAAATCAACCCACGTCTCTAAATTATGTACAGGGCTAGTGGTATACGAAAGTGTGCCTTGCGCATGCGCGCCAACATCGACCACTGATTTGACTGCGGTTTCAAAGTTACGTACATCGTTCATAGCATCAAAGATACGAAATACATCCATACCGTTTAAATGGGCACGCTCTACAAATTTTTCTACTACGTCATCACCATAGTGGCGATATCCTAGAAGGTTTTGACCACGAAGTAGCATTTGCATTGGGGTATTAGGCATGGCTTTTTTAAGTTCACGCAGACGCTCCCACGGATCTTCACCTAAAAAACGAATGCACGAATCAAATGTCGCTCCACCCCAAGTTTCCAAAGACCAGTAACCCACTTTATCTAACTCAGCAGCGATAGGTAGCATGTCTTCTATACGCATACGAGTGGCAAACAAAGATTGATGTGCGTCTCGCAAGACCACATCAGTTATAGCTAGCGGTTTAGTCATTTTAATTAACTCCTTTTAATTTTTATATTCTATTGAGCTACAGTCGAGCGATGACGATGCACAGCGGCCGAAATAGCGGCCACAATTTTTGGATCGTTCTGAGCTGTCGAATCAGCAGTCTTAACTTGTTTTGTATTCTTGGGGCGTACAGGCGCAGTCGGTTGTTCAGTCGGAAGGAGTTTCGACATTAAGCGAACAACAAATACCAGCAATGTAAGAAAAAGAAAAACCATGGCCATACCAATAGCCATAATTGAGGCTGCTTCAGACAGCAAACCTGTGATGTTATCCATAATATTTATTCCCTTAGTTGTCATCCTGACAAAGTGATGCATTCACACCAAGCATCTGATTATCTAGATTGATAAGAGTTTGTCAATTTTCTTTACGCATATAATTGCACAGAAACAATTGCACAGAAAATATCTGAAAGGAACAAGAAATGCGCAGATCTGCCAAAAACTTATCAAAAACGGCAAAAAGGCAACATTAAATGTTAATTATTTGTGGGGAATGTGAATATCAAGATATAAAAAAACCCCGCCGAAGCGAGGTTTTTAAA
>NZ_BAUJ01000089.1 GCF_000496695.1 Vibrio halioticoli NBRC 102217 | reverse complement strand
AGTGTGATTGGTATAATCTCGCCACGACAATGATTGTATATGTCTCCAAGATACTGACTCTATTGTGACGAGCACCTAGTCCCTAATCAGATTAGAGCCACGCATACAAAGGCACGGATTAAATGGGATTGCTCACCTATCGTTAATACCACGACACAGTAAGGTTTATAAGACAATAATCGTTTCGGTATCAGTTATACCAATCGTAGTAAATTACGGGTCATTCTAGCTTGTTAAATGCTCGATAACGGCGTTAGAATTTTTGATTGTAGAGTAACTACTTACCGTGAAATTCCGCCTTATTTTCGAGTGTTTTTCCTGCGCTATTTCTGAACACTTACTTAGTGTGATGACATTTAAAGTATGGCGCTCAAGAACCAAAAAAAAAGACCTAGTTATGAACTAGGTCTTTTAAATTCAAGATGGTTTAGCTGAATGTTTTAATATTAAGCAAGTGCTTTTTTAACACTGTCAGCCACTTTGTCGACTTTACCGATACCGATAATAACCTGTAAGCCACCTTTACCGATTTTAACAACGCCTGCCGCTCCAAGCTGTTTTAGTCGTTTTTCATCGGCTTTTCCTGAGTCAACCACTGTTAAACGTAAACGTGTAATACAGTTATCAACTTCTAGAATATTTTCCGCGCCGCCTACAGCATCAATGTAGTTCTGTGCTAGGCCAAGATCGTCTGCTGGTACTTGTTCATCTTCAGATTCTGTAAGATCTTCACCACGACCCGGAGTGCGTAGGTTGAACTTAAGAATGAAGAAGCGGAAACCTGCGTAGTAGATACCAAAGAAAGCAAGGCCTTGTACAATCAGCATGTACCATTTAACAGCAAGTGGGTTCTGACTTGATAGAACGAAATCCACTAAACCTGCTGAGAAACCAAAACCTGCCATCCAATGCATTTGTGCGGCAATGAATAGAGAAATACCGGTTAACACTGCGTGTAGCAAGTAAAGTAGCGGAGCCACAAACATAAAGCTAAATTCAAGTGGTTCTGTGATACCAGTGAAGAAAGAAGCCATCGCCGCCGCTAGCATAATAGAGAATACTGCTGCTTTGTTTTTAGATTCTGCACTGTGATAAATCGCCAGCGCCGCACCAGGAAGACCAAACATCATGATTGGGAAGAAACCGGCTTGATACATGCCTGTTTGACCAATCACAGCAGTACCGTTAGCAATAGATTGTGCGCCACCTAGGAAGTTAGGGATGTCATTGATACCCACAACGTCAAACCAAAATACTGGGTATAGAGCATGGTGCATACCAATAGTCAGCAAGATACGGTTGAAGAAACCAAATAAGCCTGCACCTACTGGGCCCATAGCTTGTAGCTTAGTACCGAAGATGATCAGTGCATCATAAATTACAGGCCATACGTAAAGTAGTACCGCAGCTAATACCATACCTGCAATCGAAGTCAGGATAGGAACTAGGCGTTTACCACTAAAGAAAGCCAATGCTTTTGGCAACTCGACGGTGGAGTATTTATTGTAAATTTCAGCTGAAATAATACCAACAATGATACCGACAAATTGGTTACCAATTTTGTTAAAGGCTGCCGGTACATGTTCTTTACTCACATGAAGCAGTTGAGCAACACTGTCTGGAGAAAGAAGCGTTGTAACTACCATAAAACAGATAAATCCAGAAAGAGCAGCTGAACCGTTTTTATCACGGCTTAAACCAAACGAAACACCGATAGCAAATAGCAGTGCCATGTTATCGATAATTGCGCCACCAGATTTAATTAAGAAGGATGCCAATACATTATCTGCGCCCCAACCCACAGGGTCGAGCCAATAACCGATACCCATTAAAATTGCTGCAGCGGGTAATGTAGCAACTGGAACCATCAGCGCCTTACCTACCTTCTGCATGTAACCTAATACATTCATACACCCTCTCTAAATGAATACTTAAAATTATTTATTTCTAAAATCTTATTTAACAGCAAAAAAAAAGTCCCAACAAACGAATTAACTCATATAATGAATTAATAATTTTAATGCCAAAGGGATTATCCATTGAAGAATAAACCTTTTTTACTTCGAAACCTGCACACTTTTGAAGTTGCCTCGCAGCATCTAAGTTTTACCAAAGCAGGTACGGAGCTAAATTTAACTCAAGGCGCTGTCAGCCATAGAATACGAGGTCTGGAAGACGATCTCGGATTTAAGCTCTTCATACGACTTCCTCGAAAACTTGAGTTAACTAAAGAAGGCAAACGCCTGAGGGAGACTTTAACAGAATCTCTATCCTCTATTTACAATGAAATAGAAGATATCACTTCAGATGAGTTAAAAGGCGAGATAGTCATTGCAACGACCCCAGCTTTTGCTAGTGGTTGGTTGATTCCGCGCCTAAAAAACTTCAAGCAGAAGTATCCGGGCTTTAATTTGACTATTCGTATTGAAGAAGATCAGGTCGATCTACGTCTCAACAATATTGATATTGCGATTTACTACGGAAAACCCTCACTTAAGGATACTCATATCCATCCTTTATTCGATGAAAGGATTGTGCCCGTTTGTACTCATGAATATGCGGTGAAATACGGTCTGTTTAAGCAAAACTATGAAGACTTACACGATATCAACTTTATCCATGCTCAAGAATCTAATGCTTGGTCACGTTGGTTAAAGCACTTTAATATTGGTGTCGACCCTTACGAAAAAGCGTATACCTTTAGCCAAAGAGGGATGAACATCCAAGCTGCGAAACACTCTTTAGGGGTTGCGATTGGTCGATTGAGCTTTGTCGCTAAGATGATCGAGGATGGGGAGTTAGTCGTGCCATTTCCGACCTTAAACAGCAATAACAAATACTATTTACTCTGTTCTGACGGAATGCAAAAGCATCAAAAGATCAATGCCGTGTTGAGTTGGATAAAAGAAGAGCGTGCCTCGCGTGACTGATCGCTAGACAAGAAAAAAGCCCGCTGAAAACAGCGGGCTTTTAGAAACTTTTAATCTAAAGGTTTACTTAGATTACAGTAACGTTAGAAGCTTGAGGGCCTTTTTGACCTTGTTCAACTTCGAAAGATACTTTTTGGCCTTCAGCAAGAGTTTTGAAGCCGTCAGAAACGATTGCACGGAAGTGAACGAATACGTCAGCACCGCCGTTGTCTTGAGAAATGAAACCGAAACCTTTTTCTTCGTTAAACCATTTTACTGTACCAGTAGTCTTTGACATGTTATGTCCCTTAGTATTTTTTAAGATTGATTAAACGTCGCTTGTGCGACACGTTCGTAAGTCCTAGCCATTAAGTTAAGGGAAAAACAGAAAACACTACTTTACTTTTTACAATAAAATTTGAAACTTGCTTTTGCTTACTTTTGTCTAACAACTTTGCCTTACGAAGCGATTTATATGCTACAGCAGTTTGCGCCTTTGTAAACGTTTTTCTTATAAAATCGTTAGATATTTATTAAGCCAACAAAGTAAGCTTTTGCAAGCTACTGACCCCACTCAATATTTGTTTAAATTTCAAACAATTGATAATTTTTCAATTGTGGAATACTTTCCACTAATGTCTTTTCTTCTTTGGCCAGTTTATCCATTGAATCACAGTAATTCTGAGCCTTTTCAGTAATTTCTGGTGAGTGCTCTTTCAATTTTTTCTGAATTGACACTTTAAGTTCACCCAATTGCTTTTGCAATTCAGTAAAATTCACACCGTCTTCAGAAGCAAATTTTTCCTGCAAAACCACAAAGGCACTCGCAAAAAACTCGCTATTAAACACGCGTCGAGCATCAGCAAAATCTTTCTGCCAATTGTCGTGCATATTGCTAAATGCATTGGGTTTTAACACCCATTCACCATCGTGATAATAGCGTTTTTCAAGTTTGGCATAATAGTCAGAAATGGATGTGCGTACGTTATTAAATGCATGAGTATTATTGAACTTAGCTGATACATCATCCAAAACTTCATTGGCTAATGCCACACCAGACTGCCCGACTTCTCTTATTTTAGGGATGCTTTCGTTTAACTGTTGACGATAATGCTCAAGCTGTTGCTGCTGTTTTGCGCTAAGCTCAATGGACTTGCCATTAATCGATAAGCCTTTGTTTGGCTCAATAATGGCTTTGTGTCCATTAGCGTCAATTATCTGCACCGCTTTACCATCTAGGTGTAGCTCATTGTGTAGGTCGACATTACACGCCTGGTAGCCTTCTATTGATTGCGCTTGAGACACAGAAGTCACCAGCAGAGAACCGACTAACAAGCCATAAGTAAGACGCTTTAACATTAAAAATTCCTTGTAACGTGATGTGGGGATTACTGTAACGCCAATTACTCAGTGATCCAATAGGCTTAATTGCTTTGCTGACTCTTCTGGTTGCAGCATAACGTTCAAACCCAATAGTCGAATTTCTCGACCTTGTTGACGGTGCAGCACTTCTTCTAATAATGGATAAAAAGCGGCTAGGCTCAATTCTTGTGAACCAGTTTCTATTGTAGTGACTTGAAAATCGGCAAACTTAACCTTAATACCCTGTTTGCTAATGCCTCGGTTGCGCAGTGCTTCCACTTTATTAAACCGCCCTTCTATCTCAGGATATAGACGACTTTTTATGACCTCCCAACACTGCGCTAGTGTTGCTATGTTCTGGGTAAAGGTACGCTCAACGCCAATGGACTTTCTTGCTCTTGAAACCTCAATATTGCGGTTATCAATGCCATGACAGCGTTTCCATAGTGATGCGCCTAAACGCCCATGCCGTATCAATAGTTCTCTATAATCCGCCTTACAAACGTCTTCACCAAGATACAATCCTGAGCGATGCAATTTTTGCAGTGCAACCTTGCCGACACCTGGGATCTTTTGCAAAGGCATGCTATTGATAAACTCTTGTACTTGATGCGGTGCGATGACGTATTGCCCATTGGGCTTGTTCATATCGGATGCAACTTTAGCTAAAAACTTTATCGGGGCAATTCCCGCCGAAGCGGTTAAATTCAGCTCTTTTTCGATATCAGCACGGATGGCTTGGGCAATTAAGGTGGCTGAACCATTACATAGAGGACTATCAGTGACATCAAGATAGGCTTCGTCTAAAGAAAGAGGTTCAATAATTTGTGTGTAACGTTGAAATATCTTTCTAATTTGTATCGAAACTTCTTTGTAGATGTGCATTCGCCCAGGGACCACCAATAAATGAGGACACAACTTTAGAGCTTGTGCGGTAGGCATGGCTGAGTGCACACCAAAACGACGCGCCTCATAGTTGCAAGTGCTCAATACACCTCGCTGCTTCTCTTTGCCACCAACGGCTAATGGACGTCCACGATATTCAGGAAAGTCTCGCATTTCGACCGCAGCATAGAAACAATCCATATCAATATGGATGATTTTCCGACACACATTAACACCTAAAATACTGGTTAAATACACAGTTAATATTACCGATATTAAGCACTGACTACAAAAATATTTTCTTACTGAATCGAATTGATTAAATAAAAATTGATCTAGTGAATATCATAGCCTCTATGTAGATGATAAGATTCGTCGATTTCCACAAATGGAGAAAGAAAATCATGGCTTCTATCTTACAGGGTATGCAAATGCTGTTCGTTGCATTTGGTGCTCTAGTTCTAGTTCCGTTACTGACGGGACTGGACGCCAACGTGGCACTATTTGGTGCCGGTGTTGGTACACTACTCTTTCAACTGGTCACCAAGCGTTCGGTACCAATCTTTTTAGCTTCTTCTTTTGCTTTTATTGCACCAATCTTATACGGCGTTCAAACTTGGGGTGTTCCTGCAACAATGGGCGGCCTAATGGCAGCTGGTTTTGTATACATCATTTTAAGTGCGATTATCCGCGTTCGTGGCATTGCTATTATTCATAAGCTTCTTCCTCCTGTCGTTGTAGGGCCGGTGATTATGGTAATTGGTTTAGGCCTTGCTCCTGTTGCTGTGAATATGGCACTAGGTAAAACCAGTGATGGTTCTATGCAGTTGGTCGACGGTCAAATTGCCATTTGGATTTCATTAGCGTCTCTGTTCACCACGATTATTATCAGTGTTTACGCAAAAGGCTTTTTGAAGCTGCTGCCTATTTTTGGTGGTATTGCTGTCGGTTATATCTTGAGCTTGTTTGCGGGTATTGTCGATTTCACGCCAGTGTCGAGTGCTTCTTGGTTTGCGATTCCAAACTTCACTGCGCCAGAGTTTAATATCAACGCAATTTTGTTCATGCTTCCTGTCGCGATTGCTCCTGCGGTAGAACACGTTGGTGATATGTTGGCTATTTCAAACGTAACGGGTAAAGATTACCTGAAAAAGCCGGGCCTACACCGCACTATGGCGGGTGACGGACTGGCAACTATGGCAGCAAGTATGATGGGCGCTCCACCAAATACCACTTATAGTGAAGTGACCGGTGCGGTAATGTTGACCAAATCATACAATCCTAAAATCATGACCTATGCGGCACTGACTGCGATTGTTCTTGCTCTAGTCGGTAAATTAGGTGGCGTTCTACAAACCATTCCAACACCGGTAATGGGCGGCATCATGATGTTGCTATTTGGTTCAATTGCAACTGTGGGTCTAAATACTCTTATCCAAAACCGCGTTGATCTACACAACTCTCGCAACCTAGTAATTGTGGGTGTGACTTTAGTGTTTGGTATCGGTGGTATGGCATTTGGTATTGGCGAGTTCAGCCTACAAGGCATTAGCCTTTGCGGTATCGTAGCTATCATCCTAAACCTTGTTTTACCAAAGCAATTGGGTGAAACCACTATCGTTGATAATGCTCAAATCGAAGATAAGCCTGAGTAAGTAATACCAAGCCTTATTATTCTTTGTGATACAAAAGTGCCAAGCGTAA
>NZ_BAUJ01000090.1 GCF_000496695.1 Vibrio halioticoli NBRC 102217 | reverse complement strand
TGCCTGTGTTTTTAATATTATCTGAATTGATTTAAATCATCCATATATTCAAATCCTGCATCAAAAAGTCTTTTAATCAACTGTTCTTTATTTATATCATAAAATCGAACAAGACTATCAAGATCTGAAAAATCATCCCTAAGTTTCATATTAACTATACTTAGTAAAATATTGACATCCATACTTTCAAATCGCTCTATTCCCATCAACTTTACTCCCTAATTTAATCGACAATTATACATTTCTTATATCTAACATGACATCTATACGCATGTAATAGTCAATATTAAAACATTAACGTTGACTAAAAAGTGAAAACTTACTTACAAGTTATGACACTACTGTCTCATAACTATTCGTGAAGAACATCACAATTAACCTACCCATATTGTAATACATTAGCCGAAATTCATTAAATAAATCATTGAAAATTATAAGGGATTATTATGCGCAAAACACTGCTTACTTTGTCGTTAATTGCTACATCACTATTATCTGTTAGTGCTGTTCAAGCTAGAACATTAACTCTTGGACACGCGATGTCACTCGATAGCGCCGCTCATAAAGGTATGGTGATTTTTTCTGAAAAAGTAAAAGAAAAGTCACATGGGGAACTCACAGTAAAAATCTTTCCAAATGCTCAATTAGGTTCTGAGCGTGATCAAGCAGAGCAAGTTATTAATGGCGCTATTGATATGGCTAAAATAAATGGAGCATTGGCAGAATCGTTTGAGCCAACGTTTAAAACAATCTCTATTCCATATCTATTTAGAAGTCCTGAACACTTACGTAAATTTATGCGCAGTGATGTTGCTCAAAAACTACTGACTTCAAGTGAAGGTAAAGGGTTTGTTGGCTTAACTTTCTATGATTCAGGTTCTCGCAGTTTTTACGCTAAAAAGCCAATTAAAACCCCTGAAGACCTAAAAGGTCTTAAAGTTCGAGTTCCAGAATCACCTACAATGATGGAAATGATTCGTTTATTGGGTGCGAAAGCGACACCAATGCCTTTCAACGAAATCTACACTGGTTTACAACAAGGTGTTATCGATGCGGCTGAAAATAATATTTCTAGTCTTGTGGAAATGAAACACTCTGAAGTTGCTAAGTTCTACTCTATGGATCAACACTCAATTACCCCTGATTTGATTATTATTTCTGAATCCACATGGAATTCATTGAAACCAGAAGAACAAAAAGTTCTGAAAGAAGCAGCAGCTGAATCGTTAGAACAAGAAATCAATATCTGGGACCAAATTACCAATGCAAACAAAGAAAAAGCCATTAAATCTGGTGTTACCTTTGTAAAAGTGGACAAACAGAAATTCCAAGAAAAAGTAAAACCTATGTTGGATTCTGCACTAAAAGATCCAAAACTTTCTTATTACGTGAAACAAATTCAAGCTATGTAATAAATATTAATTGTGGTGCAGTATCAATATTTGAACTGCACCATAATTTTATTTAGACACTTTAAATGTCAAATTCAACATTAGAAGAGTGACAATGAAAAACAAATTAAACTCATTTAGAGAATATCTAGATAAGGCAATATTAACTATATGTGGTTTATTGATAATCACATTAGTCGTAACGGTAACATGGCAAGTATTTAGTCGTTATATTTTAAACGATCCAAGCTCATTTACTGATGAACTTTCTCGTTACTTGATGATTTGGTTAGGGCTACTTGGTGCCAGCTACTTATTTGGGCAAAAAGGTCACTTAGCAATAACTTTATTATTAGATAAACTATCAGGATGGACACAAATTGGGTTAAACATATTCATTAATCTAGTTTCATTATCTTTTATATTTCTAGCATTTTTAAAAGGTGGTATTGGTCTTGTAGGAAAAACATCTATGCAGATATCTCCGGCTCTTGATATTCCTATGTCCTACGTATACCTCATTCTCCCACTATCTGCTGTAATCAGTGGCATATACATATGTATCAATGTTGCAGACTCTATAATTGAACATAAGCAAGGACGGTAATAATAATGGATGTATCTATTGGTTTTTGGCTTCTTTGCTTGTTTCTTGGCATGATCGCAATGAGTATTCCAATTGCAATTGCAATTGCAATGTCTTCATTGGTTATCATGTTTTCAATTTTACCTTTTGATGTCGCTTCAATAACAGCCGCACAAAAAGCGGTAACGGGTATAAATAGCTTTAGTTTACTGGCTATCCCATTCTTTATCCTTGCTGGCAATATAATGAATCGCGGTGGCATTGCCAGCCGCTTAGTTAAATTTGCGCAGCTTCTTGTTGGTTGGTTACCGGGTTCCCTTGCTCACGTTAACATCTTGTCTAACATGATGTTTGGAGCTGTTTCAGGATCGGCTGTCGCAGCTGCAGCTGCTGTAGGTAAAACCTTAGCACCAGAATTGGAAGAAGAAGGTTATGATAAAGCATTTTCAACAGCAGTAAATGTTGCTTCTTGCCCTGCTGGCCTGCTTATTCCACCAAGTAATTCCCTTATCGTATTCTCAGTAGTCAGTGGTGGTACTTCGGTAGCCGCTCTATTTATTGCTGGTTATGTGCCTGGAATTATAATGGGCTTAACCTGTATGCTTGTGGCTCTTTTTTACACTAAACGAAGTGGTAAAGAAGCAGGTAGAGTACAACGACCTACGTTAAAAAGTGCGTTAAATACTATCTGGCGAGCACTGCCAAGCCTTGGCTTGATCGTTGTGGTAATTGGCGGAATCATTGGCGGTATATTTACGGCAACTGAAGGAGCCTGCATTGCAGTGCTGTACTCATTTGCATTGTCATTATGCTATCGCTCCATTTCCCTCTCTGATTTGAAAACAATATCGAAAGAAACTACTGAGATCACTGCAGTAATGTTGTTCTTGATTGGCGCTTCTACAATCATGTCTTGGGCAATGGCATTTACAGGACTCCCCGTATTGATCAGTGACTGGATGCTCTCTTTAAGTAGTAATCCAATCGTAATCTTCCTAATGATGAATGCTATTTTGCTCATCGTTGGTATGTTCATGGATTTAACTCCGGCACTATTGATCTTTACTCCTATCTTTATGCCGATAGCGACACAACTGGGTATGCACCCTATTCACTTCGCTATGATGATCATCTTTAACCTATGTATTGGCATTGCAACACCTCCAGTAGGTACAGCTCTATTTGTAGGCTGTAGTGTCAGTGGCGCAAAGATTGAGTCCGTGATTAAAGCAGTCATACCTTTCTGTCTATGCCTGATTTTTGCACTACTACTTATTACATTTGTTCCATCTATTAGTCTATTCTTACCAAAATTATTTGGGTTAATTCACTAAGATTATTTGAGCCTCTAGTTTTAGAGGCTCTTTATTCTCGCCATTCACCACACGTTAATTCTGTCACCCTCGCCAATGACTTCCTCCCCTTCTTGATGTCCGGTCTCTTTCAATATCTCAATCTTCTTTTTACAAACTCATCCTTCAAATTCATCACAATGGTCAATCTCAGTCGTAATTTCAGAACACCATTCAATCGGTTGTTCCCAAGGATTAAATGTTCATCACACCTCTCCAGCAAGCACGTCGACAAAGCCAAAGATAGATAGTACGCATTAGAGCTATCTCAACTCAACAGCACTCTCAGTCATTCTAGAGCCCTCTTCATTGCTCCAAAGCACCTCTAATACCAATCG
>NZ_BAUJ01000091.1 GCF_000496695.1 Vibrio halioticoli NBRC 102217 | reverse complement strand
GAAACCCGTCTTTTAGACGGGTTTTTTATTGCCTATAGAAAATGAACATTAAAAAAGGGCGCTCCATGCCGAGCTCCCTTCACTTCTTGAAAAACTAAGCTCTAAAGCTCTAAAGCTCTAAAGCCCTAACGCATACTTCAATGCTTGGTCTTTTATTGGCCCTGCACGATCAGCCAACTTTAATCCCATATTTCTCAATAGCTTTACAGGGCCTATGTTATTGCTAAACCCCAAGTAAAACGCATCCATCGCTGTTTGCATCAGCAAGTTATCGGTTCTTCTTAGTTTTTGATATCGCTTAAGGTTATCGAGTGAGTAATCCCCCTCTTCTAACACCTCAAGTAAGCCCTGCACGTCTTTAAAGCCTAAATTGACACCCTGACCAGCTAAAGGGTTAATGGTATGCGCAGAATCGCCTACTAGCACCACAGACTCTTTACAGTAATGCTGTGCGTGACGGCGTTTTAAGGGAAAAGAAGCAAAGTTATTCACACTGACTGTGCCAATACGCTCTGGGAAACACGCTTCTATTTCCAGCTTTAGGGCTTCAGGTGTCAGTTGGCGCAATTGTTTAATTCGTTTAGGAGAGTCATACCACACTAAACAACCTTGCCCTGCTCCCATAGGAAGATACGATCTTGGCCCTTGCGGAGTAAACCACTGCCAAGTGACATCGGTATCAGCGCAATCTGTTTCTACGTTAATCAACATGCAGTCTTGACGATAATCCCACGCCGTCACGCCAATCCCAGCAATGTGCCTTACTTTTGAATTTGCCCCATCCGCACCCACGACTAAACTGGCGCTAATCTGCTCGCCCGATGACAACTCAATTTGCTTACCCAGTTCACTTGTCTTCATATCCACTAAAGCGTCAGGGCAATAAAAGCTCACGTTAGAATAGGCCTGCAGCGCTTGCCAAATACCCAGTTGCAATACGCGATTTTCGACCATGTAACCTAGTAATGGTAGCTGTAAGGACGATGCATCAAAGCGAGTTCGGCAGTTATCTAACTCCCAAGTTTCTAGTCCCATATAAGGGAAAACTCGCTTACTCTGAACATGTGACCACGCGCCTAGTTGCTGCAGTAGATCCACCGAGCTCTTTGATATTGCAGAGATTCGAATATCCAGTGCTTGTGATGCAGAAAATGGCTCAGGTTTATATCCCTCAACCACCGCAACTCGCTTACCTTGTTTTGCCAAGCCAAGAGCTGTTGCAGCCCCAACCATACCGCCACCTATCACAGCTACATCAAAATGCATTCGTGTCATCCTTTGCCGTATTATACCAATCG
>NZ_BAUJ01000092.1 GCF_000496695.1 Vibrio halioticoli NBRC 102217 | reverse complement strand
GGCTAAGCGGATCATACCACTTAGCCTTGATTTTTAACCCTGTTCTTACTTGGATTGCCGTTATTTCAACTTACTGCGTTTCATTCTAAATAGTGCAATCAGCATAATCACTAATACCAATACTTTCAGTGGTAGACCACCAAATAGAACATATGGCGTTTTGCCATTTGTTGGCACGACGCTAGTGCGCAATACGTCTTCTTTAAACTGCGGAAGCTCAGCGGTTATCTTGCCTTTGTAATTCACAACCGCAGTCACGCCATTGTTGGTCGAGCGAATGACTGGCATGCCAAATTCTAGGGCTCGCATACGCGCTATTGCCATATGTTGCAGTGGGCCAATAGAGTCACCAAACCAAGCATCATTTGATAGAGTTAGGATGTAATCCGTATCATTGGTGATGTTGTCTCGCAGTTGCTGACCAAAGATGATTTCATAGCACAGCGCGACCACCATATGTGCGCCATGCGCTACGATATTGTTTTGAATGTAATCACCACGATTAAATGAAGACATTGGCAGATTAAAAAACGGTGCCAGTGGTCTTAGAAAATCTTCAAAAGGAACAAACTCACCAAACGGCAATAAGTGATGCTTGTAGTAGTGTGGCTGAGTCACGTAATCATAGTCACCAGATGGCGTTACGCCTAGGGTGGTGACACTGTTGTAATAGGTTTGCTGACCTTCTTGAGTTAACACCCCAGTAATTACCGCCGAATCATTCATGCGCGCGGCTTTATCTAGGCTCTTCATAAACTCTGTCACTTCCCCTTCAAAAGCAGGAATTGCCGCTTCTGGCCAAATGATAATATCGGCATCCCAGTTTTGGCGGGTATGGTCCATATACATCATGATGGTTGGCCAGCGATGACTAGGTAGCCATTTAGTTTCTTGCTGAACATTGCCTTGGATAAGCGCCACGGTTTGCGTGCGGCTGTTATCAGGAGTGACCCAATGCGCAAAATAACTCAGAGTACAGACTGCAAATAATGCCACTGGTACCCATAGCTGTTTCCAGTCTTTGCGGATAATGGCCAGTGCCGCGCTGCTGGATATGGCAACAATGATCATGCTAACAAAATCAACTCCGGCAATAGGCGCAAGCCCCGCAATCGGTGCGTCGATTTGGCTATAGCCTAACAGTAGCCATGGGAAACCAGTAAAGACCCAACCACGTAACCAATCACAAATCAGCCAAAGGGCAGGGGCTACTAATAACGCGCCAAACCAACTCTTATTGGCTTTAAAGCGAGTAAATAGCGCGCCGAACAGCGCTGAGTAGATAGCCAAATAACCGACCAGCATACTCATAAGGAATACACTGGCAATCTTTGGCATACCGCCGAAGGTATCTATGCTGACGTGAACCCAACTGATGCCTGTGGCAAAAAGGCCAAGTCCCCATAAATAGCCAAGTAGGGCAGAGTAGCGCCATGATTGACCGCTGAGTAATAAAAACAGCAGTAATGGGCTAATGTATGCCAAAGGCCACATGTTATAAGGGGCAAAGGAAAGCGTGGTGCTAGCGCCAACAAAAACGGCCGCAAGCGGCCGCATTAGGCGATGAGTCATCAATGATTTCATCTTAATATTTGAGTCTGTTCCCTAGAGGTTACAGCTTGTCCAAGAGACGGCGATTATTCGCTGTGATCTTTTTCAGACACTTTGTCTGGGACAGTAACCTGGAGTTGAATAATACGACGGTTGTCAGCAGCAGTAACCTTAAAGGTGTACTCATCGATTTCGACAATTTCGCCTCGGCTTGGTAAATGACCAAATTGGGTCATAATCAAGCCACCTACAGTATCCACTTCTTCATCGCTGAAGGTAGTGCCAAAGGTATCATTGAATTCTTCGATAGTAGTCAGAGCTTTGACAGCAAAAGTGTGTTTACTTAGCTGACGGATTTCTAGCTCTTCTTCATCGTCAAATTCATCTTCAATCTCACCGACTATCTCTTCAAGAATATCTTCGATAGTCAGTAATCCTGATACGCCACCAAATTCGTCCACTACAATCGCCATATGATAGCGCTCTTCACGGAACTCTTTGAGTAAGCGGTCAACACGTTTACTTTCAGGGACAACAACCGCAGTACGGATAACCTGCTCAATGTCGAAAGGTGCACTGTCAGATCCAAGATATTTCAATAGATCTTTAGCCAGTAAAATGCCTTCAACATGGTCTTTGTCTTCGCTGATTACTGGGTAGCGTGAGTGCTGTGCGTCAGTAATAAGATTGACTAAGGTATCAAGATCATCGGTGCGTTCAACGGTCACCATTTGTGAACGAGGGATCATAATATCTCGAACTCTTTGTTCAGATATTTCCATAACACCTTCGAGCATATCTCTAGTGTCATGATCGATCAGATCGTTTTCTTCGGAGTCACGGATGACATCGACGAGTTCTTGACGGTCTTTAGGATCCACTTGAAAAAGATGGATTAGACGTTCAAAGAAGGATTTCCTACTCGGACCTTCTGATTTTTCCTTTGAACCCTCTTTAGAGGGCGAATTGTCTTCGCTGTTCATTGTCTCTCAACGGTTGGCGCTATCAGATGTGTAATAGCTCACTGTAACTTAGCTAAAA
This sequence comes from Vibrio halioticoli NBRC 102217, assembly GCF_000496695.1. Lineage (GTDB taxonomy): Bacteria > Pseudomonadota > Gammaproteobacteria > Enterobacterales > Vibrionaceae > Vibrio > Vibrio halioticoli. The sequence continues at coordinate 3,464 of NZ_BAUJ01000092.1, read as the reverse complement.
GTTACTCTTTTTCTGCTAGATAAGGGTCTTCAAACCCCAATCCTTGCATAATTTCAGTCTCTAAAGACTCCATTTCCTCTGCTTCATCATCTTGGATATGGTCGTAACCTAGTAGGTGCAAACTACCATGTACCGCCATATGAGCCCAGTGTGCAAGCAGTGGCTTTTGCTGTTGAACAGCTTCATCTTCAACCACTTGCTTGCAAATGACAAGATCTCCAAGCAAATTAATTTCAACTTCTGGAGGTGCTTCAAATGGGAAAGATAACACGTTTGTTGGTTTATCTTTGCCACGATAATCGTGGTTAAGCTGGTGGCTTTCTTCCACTTCGACAATACGGATGGTTAGCTCAGCATCTGGTTGAAACTGGGTAATCGTGTATTCGAGCCAAGATTGAAAATCTTGCTCTGAGGGTAATTGACTGTCGTCTTCGACAGCCAATTGTAGATCCAGATAAATGGCCATTTATTTATTTACCAATTGTGATTGTTGCTGAGTATGAACGGCCGCTTCAGCGACGAGCTTAGCTTCTCGTTCTTCACGCTCTTGGCGGCGACGTTGTTCAATTGCCTTTTTCTCTTTTTGATCTTGAACTTCCCATTTTTCATAGGCGTTCACAATGCGAGCCACAACAGGGTGACGAACCACATCATCGGCAATGAAGAAGTTAAAGCTAATGTCGTTCACATCAGAAAGTACTTCGATAGCATGACGCAGGCCTGATTTAGCTCCGCGAGGCAAGTCGATTTGCGTCACATCTCCGGTGATGACAGCGCGAGAATTAAAACCGATACGAGTCAAAAACATCTTCATTTGTTCAATGGTAGTGTTTTGGCTTTCATCCAAGATAATAAACGCATCATTTAATGTACGACCACGCATATACGCCAGTGGTGCCACTTCGATAACATTACGCTCAATCAGCTTTTCTACGCGCTCAAAACCGAGCATTTCAAATAAAGCATCGTAAAGAGGGCGCAGGTATGGGTCGACCTTTTGGCTTAAATCACCTGGCAGGAAGCCCAGTTTTTCACCGGCTTCTACCGCAGGGCGAGTCAGCAAAATACGTCGGATTTCTTGACGCTCAAGAGCATCTACCGCTGCGGCAACGGCTAGGTAAGTTTTACCTGTACCGGCAGGGCCGACACCAAAGGTGATGTCATGGGTGACCATATTCATTAAATACTGCGCCTGATTTGGCGTGCGAGGTTTAATCACCCCTTTTTTCGTTTTAATGAATACTTCTTTACCGTGGGAAAATTCGGCTTCTGCCGCTTGCTCTAACACGCCACTTTCTTTTACTTCAAGGTGGATTTGCTCTGGTTCAATATCTGGGATATTGCCGCGAACAGGTGCCGTTTGAACATAAAGTCTTTTGACGATATCAAGCGCCGCAGAGGCGGTATGAGGCTGGCCGACGATAGAAAAGTGGTTGCCACGATAGTTGATTTCAACGCCAAGACGACGTTCTAGATGTTTGATGTTGTCATCAAAAGGGCCACAAAGGCTAGAAAGACGGTGGTTGTTTGCTGGTTCTAGATCGATCTCTAGGGTAACAATTTTATTGCTCAATTGTGCCTCACATTCGCTGAACTAAAAGAGCCTAAATAGGCTCTTTTAGTATAGCTTGAGTGCTTTACCAACCGAAATAAAAATCTGTCATTGTTTTGAGTTGATCAACTCGAAACTCAAATCAGGGTGATTATTTCGTTTAGTCTTGCTCTAAGGTGTAAAGGTCGCTACACCTAGCTCATCTTCTTTACGAGTCTTAGTCATCATCTCTGTTGGAGAGACGGCGATACGAAGATCCATTTCCGCTTCTGTGCGAACGAGTTCACCACGTAAAGAGTTAGCAAATACGTCAGTGATTTTCACATCAACGAATTGACCAATTAGGTCTGCACTGCCTTCAAAGTTGACTACGCGGTTGTTTTCAGTACGTGCACGAAGCTCCATAAGATCTTTCTTAGAAGGACCTTCGACGAGAACACGTTGCTCTGTGCCTAGCATTTGGCGAGAGTAACGCATTGCTTGAGCATTAACGGTTTGCTGTAGCTCGTACAAACGCTCTTTCTTCTCTTGCTCAGTCAGATCGCAAGGGTAATCCGCTGCAGGTGTGCCTGGGCGTGGAGAGAAGACAAAGCTAAAGCTCATATCAAAATCAACGTCGCGAATAAGCTTCATCGTTTCTTGGAAGTCTTGGTCAGACTCACCAGGGAAGCCTACGATAAAGTCAGAGCTGATTTGAATATCAGGGCGAGCTTTACGCAGCTTACGAATAATTGATTTGTACTCGATAGCCGTATGTGGACGCTTCATCATAGTCAAAATACGGTCTGAACCGCTTTGAACTGGCAAGTGTAGGAAGCTCACAAGCTCTGGAGTGTCTTCGTAAACCGCAATAATATCGTCAGTAAACTCAAGTGGGTGGCTAGTGGTAAAACGAATACGGTCGATACCATCAATGCTTGCCACTAAACGCAGTAAGTTAGCAAATGAGCAGATTTCTCCGTCAAATGTTGGTCCACGGTATGCGTTTACGTTTTGACCTAATAGGTTAACTTCACGCACGCCTTGCTCTGCAAGTTGAGCGATTTCATAAAGTACGTCATCCATTGGGCGACTGACTTCTTCACCGCGAGTGTATGGCACTACGCAGTAAGTACAGTATTTAGAACAGCCTTCCATGATAGAAACGAACGCGGTTGCGCCTTCTGCGCGAGGTTCTGGAAGACGGTCAAATTTTTCGATCTCAGGGAATGAAATATCCATAACCGGAGCATCGTTACTTTGTGATTGTTTGATCATCTCAGGAAGACGATGCAAGGTTTGAGGGCCAAAGATCACATCAACGTAAGGAGCGCGTTGACGGATATGGTCGCCTTCTTGGGTTGCTACACAGCCACCCACACCAATCACAACGTTAGGTTTATGGTCTTTTAAAGTCTTCCAACGGCCAAGCTGGTGGAACACTTTTTCTTGTGCTTTTTCACGAATTGAGCAGGTGTTTAGTAGTAATACATCCGCTTCTTTCGGATCTTCTGTTAGCTCAAATCCATTAGCAGCATTAAGCAGGTCAGCCATTTTTGACGAATCATATTCGTTCATCTGGCAGCCCCAGGTTTTGATCAGAAGTTTCTTACTCATTGCATTCACACTCGTGTTAATTAATCACTTTTATACTGGCTAGATTGCTCAGTATTTCGCCACTTACTGTTATGGCAAGCCGCGTATTGTACTGGCTAAATGGCGCTGTGACTAGGGTTCAAGCTTAAATTCCGTACATTGTCAGTTAAGGCATTGTTTGTATTGAGCCGCCTTTTGCTACCTTATTCATCAATATGTGCACAATACGATTAATAAAAGCACTTATAGGCTGGCAAATTAAGCTCTGATGCAGGCATTAACGAGCACTTTTCAGTACAATCATTTGATTAGTGAACGATGTAATAGCAATCACACT
>NZ_BAUJ01000093.1 GCF_000496695.1 Vibrio halioticoli NBRC 102217 | reverse complement strand
AACAAGCTAGAATGAGCAGTTATTTAGTACGATTGGTATATCTAATGCTCTGTTACACAGATCGAGAATTGGCTGAAAAAAGAAACGCTCAATACATAGCATTGAGCGCTTCTTTTTAAATCAAACTGGGATTTAAGTTAGGTATTAACCTTTGTACAATTTCGGGTTAAATACATCACGTAGCCAGTCACCAAGCAGGTTAATCACCAACACTAAGGTCACTAGTACAATACCTGGGAAGGCGGTAATCCACCAAGCGCCTGAGAAAATGTAGTTAAAGCCGGTGCTGATCAGTGCCCCTAATGATGGTTGGTCAACAGGAAGCCCCAAACCTAAGAAGGACAGCGCCGCTTCTGACATAATGGCGTTGGCAATCTGTACCGTTGAGATAACCAAAATCGGTGACAAACAGTTCGGAAGAATATGGCGGAACATGATGCGTGGAGCTTTAAAGCCCATCACGCGAGCCGCTTCGACATACTCTTTCTTCTTCTCTGCTAATACTGAGGCGCGAATAGTACGAGCATATTGAGGCCATTCCGCCACACCAATAATCACCACCAGCATGATCACCGCATACTCACTGTAAAACGCACTACCAAAACTGGCTTTGAAGATGGCGGAGACAATAATTGCCACCATCATAGTCGAAAACGACAACTGCACATCGGCAAAGCGCATTAGGAAGCTGTCGATACGACCACCAAAATAGCCCGCAGACAAACCAATTACTATGCCTAAGATCAGCTGCAGACCAACCGCCAAAAAGCCAATGGTGAGGGACAGTCTTGAGCCATATAAAATGGTCGAGAAAATATCACGTCCCTGCTCATCGGTGCCCAATATGAAGTGTTCTTCACCACCGTCCATCCAAGATGGCGGTAATTCTGAATCCATAATATCGATGGACGTTAAATCATAAGGGTCAGTCGGTGAAATTAGCGGTGCGGCAATAGCGGCAACTAAAAAGCAGGCAAAAACAAACGCCGAGAACATGGCGACTTTATCGCGCACGAAATAGTAAACAATATCTGAGTTTTTAAAACGCTGCCAACGAGTGGGAGCTTGTGCTGTCTGGTCCATGATTATGCTCCTTTACCTGTAATGTTGACGGTTGGGTTAATTAATCCGTACAGCAAATCCACTATGGTATTGGTTACAACAAAGATAAGCCCTACAAAAATAACGTAAGCGGTAATCAATGGAGTATCTACGCGGTTGATGGCTTCTAAGAATAAGAAGCCAGTACCTGGCCACTGGAATACCGTCTCAGTTAGGATGGTATACGCCACCATAGTACCAATCTGTACACCACCGACCGTCAGTACAGGTAACAGGGTATTTTTTAAAGCGTGTTGGTAATGAATTTTCTTAAGTGGCAGACCTTTCGCCTTACCAAACTTGATGTATTCCGAGCTTAACACCTCTAGCATTTCTGAGCGTACAAGACGAATAAACAGAGGCAGCATGATAGAGGCCAAAGACACACACGGCAGAATCAAATGCTGCAGACCATCTTTGGTAAAGAAGCCTGACTCCCAGCCAAGAACATTGGCTGTCTCCCCCCGCCCATAAGACGGTAGCCACCCCAAGGTGATAGAGAAGATATACATCAACATGATTGCGGTCAGGAATACGGGTATCGAAATACCCACCGAGCTCATCGCCATGACAAACTTGGTAAACAAACTTTTGGGATTTATTGCCGAATAAACGCCAAGTGGGATCGACAATACGATGATGATTAACGTCGCGCCGAACACCAGTTCTAGCGTCGCAATCAATTTATCTAAAATAACGTCCACGGCTGGGCGCTTGAAGAAATATGAAGTCCCTAAATCACCTTGCACTGCGGCGGTGATAAAGCGGGTGTATTTAGTCACAAACGGGTCATTCAAACCCAGATCATCACGTAATGCTTGACGCTCCGACTCTGAAACGGACTGACCAACTAACTCACGTAAGGGATCACCAAGGTTATCTTGGATAGCAAACACCACCAAACTGATCACAAACATCACTACCAGTGCCTGATATAGGCGCTTGACTAGAAACGAAAACATTCCTTTGCCCCTTTTTTCCAATCGAACAAGTTTTCAGTCTTAAAAATGGTACCTGATCCGACTGAAACAAGATCAGGCACCGAAAACCGCATTACTGCGCTTTTAAAAGCGTTACTTAATTAGCAACAAGGCACGTACGTGATTAAAAGTGCGTGCCTTTTTCGTTGTGCAATTTCTTATTTAACAACTAGGTCGCCAAAGTAAGGGAAGTTCATTGCATTCACGATTGGTTTAATCTCAACGTTAGACTTTGCGCCCCACGCTAGGTTTTGCCAATGTAGAGGAACGTATGCTGCGTCATCGTATAAAGTCTTCTCAACTTTCTGTAGCATTTGCGAGCGCTTCGCAGGGTCCGTTTCTACGTTTGCCGCTTCAACTAGCTTATCGACTTCAGGGTTAGAGTAGTGACCACAGTTGTACTGACCTTTACCTGTCTCTTTGTTACGAGTCATGGTTAGGAATTCAGAGAAGTTCGCTGAATCTTCAGTATCCGCGTGCCAACCAATCATCAGCATGTCTGCAGCACATTTATCAAACTCAGGCCAGTATTGCGCTTTAGGCATAGTTTTCAGATCAACACGAATGCCAATCTTAGCCAGCATTGCTGCCGCCGCTTGAGCGATTTTTGCATCGTTCACGTAACGGTTGTTTGGCGCAATCATAGAAAGAGAGAAGCCGTCTTCGTAGCCCGCTTCTTTCATTAGTGCTTTCGCTTTCTTCAGATCGTAGCGAGGCTTAAGCTCTGCATCGTAACCCGCATAACCTTCAGGGCCTTGCTGACCTGCTGTGGTCGCAAAGCCTTTCATGATTTTCTTCGCGATACCGTCGTTATTGATGGCATACACGATAGCTTGACGAACACGCACGTCTTTCAGCGCTGGATTGCTTTCTTGGTTCATCTGGAATGAAATCAGACGAGTACCCGGCAGAGTTACTAGTTCAACACCTTTTGCTGACTCAACACGTTGGTGGTCATTCGGTGAAACAGGGGCAATCATGTCTACGCCACCAGAAAGAAGTGCTGCTACACGCGTTGCGTCTTCTTTGATTGGCACTAGCGTTAGGTTATCTACGTTGCCTTTTGACTCTGTATCCCAGTAACCATCAAAGCGTTTAAATTCAACTTTTACGCCTTGCTCACGAGAGGTAACGATGAAAGGTCCAGTACCTGATACATTGGTAGAAGCAAAAGAGTTACCGTGCTTCACGATCTCAGACTTATCTTTACCGTCTGTTGTTTTACCTGAGTAGAACTTGCTATCCATAGGGAAAATGTAAGCTGCTGTTTGCAGTACTAGAGGGAAAGCGCCTTTGGAAACAAGATCAAATGTGTAATCGTCAACTTTTACGATTTTGTCAAACGGGGCAAAGATAGCCTTAAAGTCTGGCGAATCTTGTAAACGGTCAAAAGTCCAAACCACATCATCAGCACTCAACGTATTACCAGAGTGGAATTTAACACCCTGACGTAAAGTAAAGCGCATAGTGGTCTCATTGATACGCTCCCACTTGGTTGCCAAGCGAGGCTCAAATGATAGGTCTTGTTTATAGCGAACCAATGGATCAAAAATCATATGAGAAAGTTGTAGTGTGCCACCAGACAGTTGCTCTTGTGGATCTAGAGATACTGGATCAGCATCGTAGGCAACTTTGATATCAGCAGCGGCAGCGCCAAATGCAAGGCCAGCGACTGCAAGTGCTACAGCCAGTTTGGTCTTAATGGTTTTCATTGCATATCTCCTTCATGCGGGATGGAATCCCTGTTATGTTTGCTATATGTTGTGTTTGCTTATTTGTTGCTTGTATTTTGCTCAGTGAGCTTATTAATTAGAACGTTTTCTGTGCAGAATTTTTAAGCTAATTCTGTTGTTGCACTGTTATCTTCGCGCATCCCTTTAAACTCAGGCATTAACGAAATTAGGTGTTGGCTATATTCATGCTGTGGCGACTTAAACAGCTGCTCTGTCGGTGCAACTTCCAGTAACTCACCTCTTTGCATAACCCCGATGCGATCGCACATTTGGCGAATAACCGGTAAATCATGGCTGATAAACAGCATGGTTAAATTCAGTTCATCCTGTAAGTCTTTTAGCAGGTTCAAGATTTGCGCCTGCACTGAAACATCTAACGCCGAAGTTGGCTCATCACAAATCAATAGACGTGGACGTGTCGCTAAAGCTCGGGCGATAGAAATACGCTGACGCTGACCACCAGAGAACTCATGTGGGTACTTAACGGCAGCCATACGCCCTAAACCCACATGATCAAGTAGATCGTTGACGATCTGACGGGTTTCAGTCTCATTAGCGGTTAATTTGTGGAAGCGGATAGGTTCGGCGATGATGTCGAAGATTTTCATACGAGGGTTCATCGAGGTATAAGGGTTTTGGAACACCATCTGCATTTGACGACGCATTGGGCGGCGTTCTTTTTCACTCTTCAAAGCGGTTAAATCAATACCTTCAAAAGTCACTTTACCCGCATCTGGGGCATATAAACCCGCGATCACACGTGCAATAGTGGATTTACCTGAGCCGGATTCCCCCACCAATCCAAAAGTCTCACCTTCAAATACTTCAAAGCTGACATTATTGGATGCTTGTACGTACTCTCGGCGACTTTCAAATAGTGAATCTTTAGTGATAAAGCGAAGGTCAACGTTTTCTACATTCAGTAACGGTCCTGTGTAGTCTCGCTGATCTTGGCTTTGACCTAACCAATGATTTTTTACATCCAGTGGCTGATGCTCTGCCGCTTCTTCGATATAACTCACTAGTGGAAAGCGATCTAATTTAATATCGGAGCGCGGAACCGCTGAAATTAAGCTTCGCGTATAGGGGTGATCTGGATTACCTAATACTTTTTCTGTTGGCCCAAATTCGACCAAATCACCTCGGTACATCACCGCCACACGATCAGTGACGTTTGATACCACTCCCATATCGTGAGTAACCAACATACAGCCCACGTTTTGCTGAATACATAAATCACGTATCAGGGTTAAAATTTGGTCTTGGATAGAGACATCCAAAGCCGTTGTCGGTTCATCCGCAATAATCAGGTCTGGTTCACCGGCCAAAGCAATCGCAATAACGACACGTTGACGCATACCACCAGAGAACTGGTGAGGATATTGTTTTAAGCGGTTTTCTGGTTGCGGGATACCCACCTTGTTCATCAACTCTAAAGAGCGCTTATACGCCTCAGCTTCTGACACCTTCATATTGGCATGAATGGTTTCTTTAAGTTGCTGTTCTACGGTAAACAAAGGGTTGAGAGATGTCATAGGATCTTGAAAGATAAATCCTATTTTTGAGCCGCGCACTTTGCGCATTTGCTCAGGAGATAAACCCGATATTTTCTCTCCATCTAAAAAGACTTCACCATTAGCGATAACACCAGGAGGGCTCAATAGATCAATGACACCATTACCCACAGTGGACTTACCTGCTCCCGACTCACCCACTACGCCGACGATTTCGCCACGCTCTATATTGAAAGAAAGTGATTTGACTGCTGCGTGAACACCGTGCCTTGACGGGTACTCAATGCGAAGATTTTTTACTTCTAATAATGACATTACCAGACCTCTACTGCTGGACAGTTTTCTGCCTTGTCTGCAAATTGAATCCATTCGAAATGAACGTGATCGATTTGATATTCGATCGGCGCCTTTTCAGTGGCGTCTTCGTTCAGAATACAATGATAAATATTGTGTTCGACGCACAATTTGGCAAAAAAGACACAGAAAAGCAACATTTAAAGGATAAAAGTTGGCTTTATCCCTAAATAAAAGACATATCAGTGCATACAAATATTGATAGCATGAATAAAAAGTCAAATAACTGAATGCGCACGAAGAAAGAGAAAAGAACAACCCTAGCAAATCATTAGGGTTATTTATAAAATAACTAATTAAAAGAACAAGATACGAAATCTAATAGCGAATTTTTATGCTCAAAAACACCAATACCCGCAACAGTAAAAACAACCAATAAATAGCTCAAAAACCACCCACAACACCATGCAGATCACATGCAAAACAAGATTAAACACCAACAATATGCATATTGGCGATATTTTTCACAGTTCAAAAATAGTAAAAATGATACACAATTGTAAACAAAAAAGGCTCCTTAAAAAGGAGCCTTACAATGCGTCAAATAAGATGGCAATTTAGTGGTGAGAGCAAACATTTGGCTCGTTAATACTAAATTTATCGTTAGCAAATATTACTTTTTCTCTTAATTGGAAAAATTCCAAAATAGATTCAAAGTCGAAACCTTCTTGGCTGCAAGTTCTGAATTGAGCATTTTCACCAAACTCGGCAGTAACCCAGTCCTTCAATTCTGCTTTTGACATTGGTTGCTGGCGAAGTTGGTTTAATATTTTGTGTGCATGTACCGACATGAAAGACTCCTAAATTTTGAACCTCAGCACTCTAACAGTGCTTTTGCATAAAGGCTATGTCATAAATCAAATGCAATCTGAGCATTTAAAAATGCACGCTAAACTCAGCCCAATTTACATAATAGAAAAGGCCAGCAGCAGCAGTTAATAAAATCACCAATGCAACAGCAAAACCCCAAATAAAGCGCCCACTTCGAGGGGTTAATTCTTTCTCACACACATTACACGCTTGTACGAATTGTTTTTTATCGTTGAGTTTAAAACCCTCTTCATGCACGATTTTATTGCGAATGGTCGCGATATAACGCAGCTTGCCAATAATCTCACGAGGTAAACGTTCTTCACTATCTGAAATCAACTGATGCAACCCACGACCACGAGCGCGAAAACGAGTACGCAATATGCCCTCTAAACGCCTTGTTCGCGTTACAACTTGATCAATATCGGACATATCCTTACCTCCGCAAAAAGTCCATTCCTGTAAAGATCCCATCAAATGGTTCTTCTTGTGTATTATACCAATCGTACTAAATAACTGATCATTC
>NZ_BAUJ01000094.1 GCF_000496695.1 Vibrio halioticoli NBRC 102217 | reverse complement strand
ACAGCCAATGGGATAACGGATACCACATAGGTATTCATGCCGTGCAGTTTAGTGGTCATCCAAAGGATGATGGTCAGGGCAAAGGTAACGTAGACCACAATCGCTTTCCATGATTTTAGGAATGTACCTTCTAAAGACAACACCATTTTTTCTTCAGATGACGGGAATAGTTTTTGTAACAGTACCCACGCAATCGCCAGTTGCACAATGACAAACGGTAAACCAAATAGCATCCAACTTAAAAAGTCGATGCTGTTTTCACCTGTCAGATATTGCAAAGCAATGGCGTTTGGCGGTGTACCAATGGGCGTTGCAATACCACCTGTGTTAGCCGCAATAGGGATGCACAATACCAGCGCTTTGATCCCAAGATCGCCGGGTTTGGCCGAGGCAACAATTGGCCCAAGTAGCGCTAGCATCATCACAGTGGTGGCGGTGTTTGACATAAACATCGAGAACACAGCGGTAATCAGCATTAAACCTAACATGATGTATTTAGGTTTGGTGCCAAAGGGTTTTAATAGAACTCGCGCTAAGTTGTTATCGAGTTGATATTTAGAGGCTGCAATTGCTAAGGCAAAACCACCCATAAAAAGAATGATGATCGGTGATGAGAATGAGCCCAATATATCGGTATAGGGGATCAGCGTACCAAAGGCTTCATTGGCGTGATCGACCCTTAAAATGGTCAGCCCTTTATCGGACAAGAAAATCAGCTCAAGGGTAATAATTAAAATGGAGGTCGCAAACACAGGGACAGGTTCAAGTACCCACAATAATGCAGACATCACGAAAATTGCTAACAGGCGTTGCTGCACTACCGTAATACCATGGATTGGGATCCACGCACTGGGCATAGCGAGTATGAGAATAGGTATTAAGAGGCAAAAACCTATTTTAGCTATTTGATTTGAGTTTTCTTTGTTCATCCCATCACTTCCTTTTCATGCGAAGTTGCAGGTTATCGAAAACTTGTTGCAAGTGTTTGGCTTTCTTGCACCTTTTTAACAGGTAATGCTATTTATTTGTAAGTATTTTGCTTTTAATCAAAAAAAAGCAGCTCGATTATCTCGAACTGCTTTCTTGTTGGATAAGGTTTAAGAAGTACCGACGCTTAGGCGACGTCTTCATCCTCTATCTCGAAATTTGTGTCTAATTCTTCTTGTGACAAGATGATGCCAGTGTTGTCGGCGTAGATATAGTCTTCAGGCAAGAAGCTCACGCCACCAAAGTTAACCGGTACATCCACTTCACCGATATCCGTTTGGCTTGCACCAACAGGGATAGAAGCCAGCGCTTGGATACCGATATTCATATCTTCTAGTTCGTCGACCTCACGAACTGAGCCGTACACTACAATGCCTTCCCATTCATTATCTTCTGCAAGAGAAGCAATTTCAGCATCAATCAATGCGCGTCGTAAGGAACCACCGCCGTCGATAAGTAATACTCTACCTTGCCCGTTTTGATCGAGAACTTCGCGTATCAGTCCATTGTCTTCAAAGCATTTAATGGTGGTGACTTGACCGGCAAATGACGCACTACCACCAAAATTACTAAACATTGGTTCTACGACATCAACCTGATCTAAGTAAACATCACACAGGGCTGAAGTATTGTATTCCATAATCGGTGTCACCTTCTAAGTTAGTATTCCCAAACTAGAGTATATCTTGCAATGGCAATTGATAATTGACGCAAGTTAACCTTTTTACTAAACAATGATAGCTAAAGAAAATAATACATTAGCGATTAATGCCAGTTTTACCACTCCAGCCATCAATGGGGCAATAGCTAAACTGTCTTGCGCACGATTGAGGGCACGCAAATGCAATACACTCGGCACTAAAATAGCAACAGTAAGCAATAAGCTCAATGGGTTACAGTGACCGTTGAGTACAAAGGTAAGATATGCCAGCCAAGCTAAAGAGATTAATAGCGCATGATATAGCTTAGCTTTTCCTAAACCTAAACGAACCGCTACGGTTGTTTTTCCAAATGCTTGGTCATTATCAATATCGCGCATATTGTTGACGTTGAGAACCGCGACAGCCAGTAATCCGGTGGCGGTGGCAGGCAGTAATAAATCAGCGGTGATACTGAGTGCGTGCAGGTAATAGGTTCCACCCACGCCTAGTAGCCCAAAGAAGACATAAACTGCCAGATCGCCTAATCCCATATACCCATAAGGTCGTTTACCTACGGTATAAGCAATGGCGCAGAATATAGCTAAAACGCCTAAGCCAAGGAAGATACCTATATCTACTATGGTGGTTAAAGATGATAGAATTAGTGTCAATCCTGAAAGTAAACTCAGGAGCGAACACACAATCATTGCTATCTTCATTTGTGTCGGACTTATCTCACCCGACTGTATCGCTCTCGTCGGCCCCAATCTATCTTGATTATCAGTTCCTTGTTGGGAGTCACCATAATCATTGGCAAGGTTTGATAAGATTTGCAATAGAGTCGCGGTCAGCAAAGCAAGCAGGCTGACACTCCATGAAAAATGCTGATGGGTATAGGCCAAGCAACTTCCGGTTACGATGGAAGTGAGAGCCAGTGGTAATGTTTTAGGTCGAGCGGCTGATAACCAATGAGAAGCAGACAAAGTAATATAGCTTTTTACGTTAAAATGACAGTGATTGAGTATAGCAAATCTATTTTCCATTTGATCAAATTACAATGGCCTAAGTAAGGTATTGAGAAGCAAAATGAAAACAAAGCAAAGAATTGTGTATGGAGCGCTAGAATTATTCAACCAACATGGTGAGCGCAACATCACGACTAATCATATCTCAGAACACCTTGGAATTAGTCCCGGCAATCTTTATTACCATTACTCAAACAAACAAGAAATTATCCGCGCCATCTTCAAAGACTACACTTCAGAGTTACTGGATAGATTCCGCCCTTATGAAAGCCAAGAGCAAAGTTTAGTGCTATTGAAGCATTATGTGAATTCTACTTTTTCCTTGATGTGGAAATACCGTTTTTTCTATGCAAACCTTGCCGATATCGTCAGTAGAGATGCACAGCTACACAGTGCCTACTGCCAAGTTCAAGAGAAGCTACGTATCAACTTAGTGGCAATTGTAGAATCTTTTCGCACGCTCAACCTGATTGTGGTTGAACCGGATAACATGCCTCGTTTTGTGACTAATTTGCACTTTATTGCCAATGGTTGGCTAGCTTATCAATCGGCGATGAGTGCCAATCAAAAGGTGACTGAGTCGATGATTATGCAAGGAATGTTGCAGATATTGGCTATGGTAAAACCTGTGGCAACTCAATTGGGTCGAGAGCAACTACTTTTGCTTGAAGAAGGGTTACAAATGACCTGTACAGCAGAAGCTGAGTAATACCAATCGTACTAAATAACGGGTCATTCTAGCTTGTTCTCGAGCATTTTCCCTGCGCTAGTTCTGATCACTTACTTAGTGTGATTGGTATAAAAAAAAGGAGCGTTAGCTCCTTTTTTATGTCTTTTACAAACGTTAGATTAGCGTTTGTGAGCGTAGGCTGTACCTAAGCGAGTAGTGGCTTCTCGTTGCATGCTAGAGTCAAACTCGATGGCATCTTTCGGGAATAAGTTAATCACCGTGGAGCCCAATTTAAAGCGACCCATTTCTTCCCCTTTTTTGAAGTGAATGGCTTTTTCGCCTTCGGTTGGGTAATCCCAACGATATACCGTATTACCACGAGGTGGTGTGACGGTTCCAGCCCAAGTCAGTTCGATACTACCCACAATAGTGGCACCGACTAATACCTGCGCCATAGGGCCAAATTCCGTATCGAAAATACACACCACACGTTCATTTCGTGCAAAGAGATTTTCTACGTTTTCTGCCGTTAATGGATTCACAGAGAACAGGTCACCCGGTACATAGATCATTTGCTTCAATGTGCCGTCGCATGGCATGTGCACGCGGTGGTAGTCACTTGGTGACAGGTACAAGGTAGCAAAACTGCCGTCTGTAAAAGCTGCAGCTAATTCAGAGTCGCCACCAAGTAGCTCACAAGCAGAATAGTCGTGGTTTTTAGCTTGAATCAATTTGCCATCTTCAATCGAGCCAAATTGACTTACGCAAGCATCAGCGGGGTGCGTAATAACACTCTCGCCTTCTGCGATAGGTCTTAGCCCCGGCTTCAATTCACGTACGAAAAAGTCGTTAAAAGTAGCGAAGTATGCAGGATCTGAGTGCAACGCCTCATCCATGTTAATTTTGTATTGCTTGATGAAGCCACGAATAATCGACGTGGTTACTACGCCAAGTTTCGCAGATGCTAGCTTTCCAACTAGGCGGGTAAGGCCATGTTGTGGCATCCAGTATTGGGCACCGACTTTGATTTTATCAATCACAATAAGGTCCATTATTCCTAAATTGGGGCAGAATGTTACTTAAACTAAGGCTATTTGTCTAAGTAAACTACTGATCCAGTTTCTTATTTTTTGAGTATTGGCGGTTAGCTTTGTTTTCCACCATGCTTTCAATAATTCGTTGGTAATTTTCAAAACGATTAGGATGTATTTTGCCATCGCTAATGGCTTGTTGCAGCGCGCAACCGGGGTCATCGGCATGCTTACAATCACGGAATTTACATAAGCCTAAGAATTCGCGGAACTCCACAAACGCCGTAGTGACTTCATCGGCTTCAAGGTGCCAAAGACCAAACTCTCGCACTCCTGGGGAGTCAATCAAATCGCCACCAGCAGGGAAGTGGTACAAACGCGCCGCGGTTGTGGTGTGTTGACCTAAGCCTGAGTTGCTTGAGACAAGACCTTCTTCAACGTCTAACTCTGGCATTAAGGCATTGACTAGACTCGACTTACCGACACCGGATTGCCCAACAAAAATGTTAATTTTTCCAGCCAATTCGGCTTCTAACGCTTCAATACCTTCTCTTGTTTCCTTACTGACCAACAACACTTTATAGCCAATATCGCTGTAAATTTTTAATTGCTCTTTCAGGACTGGTAGCTGTTCATCGGTGGCTAAGTCAATTTTATTGAGCACTAATAACGGCGCAATGCTTAGCGTTTCAGAGGCCACTAAATAACGGTCGATAATAGACAGTGACAGTTCAGGCAGTATTGAGGATACAATGACCATCTGCTCAACGTTGGCCGCAACAGGTTTTAGACCATCATAGTAGTCCGGTCTGGTGAGCATAGACGTTCTAGGTTCTACCGCTTCAACAACTCCAGAAATACCCGCCATAGACTCCAATCCGATGCGCCAAAGCACACGATCACCGGAGACTAAACTCTCGATACCACGACGTAAGTTACAGCGATGAATTTCACCAGTCTCAGTGTCCTCAATATCAGCATGTTGCCCAAATCGAGTGATGACCAAGCCTTTTTTGGTTTCACCGAGCATTTGCTCATCCCATTGAACAGCATTGTCTTGTTGCAGTCGCTTTTTCTGATTTCCGCGTACACGACGTACTTGTCCTTTGGTTAGCTTTTTCTTTTTAGCCATGTATTCTTTAGTGTCCGGTTGGCTTTCTATAATTGACGGGTATGATATACCTAATTGACCTCAAGATGCGAGATTAAGCAGTATCTGCTCACAATTAAGCGAATCTACTTTTTGCATTTCAGTAAGACTACTGAGGTTTCCTTACAACAATAATAGGCAATTTAATCCATGGTGTTGAACGATAAAAATTTGATTTGGGTTGATCTGGAAATGACAGGGCTTGATCCTGAAACTCATAAAGTCATCGAGATCGCCTCTATCGTAACGGATAGTGAGCTCAATATTTTAGCTGAAGGGCCTGTGATTGCCATTCATCAGTCTGATGCAGAACTGGCAAAAATGGACGATTGGTGTACCAATACCCACACCAACAGCGGTTTAGTTGAACGCGTTAAAAACAGCGATATCAACGAAGATCAAGCGGTGGCGTTGACGATCGAATTCTTAGAAAAATGGGTACCCAAAGGCGCTTCACCTATTTGTGGCAATAGTATTGGGCAAGACAGACGCTTCTTGTACAAGCATATGCCTGAGCTAGAGCAGTATTTCCACTACCGTTATGTGGATGTCAGCACCTTAAAAGAATTGACTCGTCGCTGGAAACCAGAAGTTTTAGATGGCTTCACTAAACAAGGCGTGCATCTTGCGTTGGATGATATTCGAGAGTCTATAGCAGAGCTTCGTTACTA
Organism: Vibrio halioticoli NBRC 102217; assembly: GCF_000496695.1. Taxonomy (GTDB): domain Bacteria; phylum Pseudomonadota; class Gammaproteobacteria; order Enterobacterales; family Vibrionaceae; genus Vibrio; species Vibrio halioticoli. The sequence continues at coordinate 143 of NZ_BAUJ01000094.1, read as the reverse complement.
CAGAAAGACAATCATGAATATCTAGTGTGACTATTTTTTGCGCACTTAAAGCGAAACTACAAAGAAAAGTAAAATTAAGGCTTGCATCACAGAAATAACCTCTTATAATTCGCACCCCTAAACGAATTAAACTCGTTTACGAA
>NZ_BAUJ01000095.1 GCF_000496695.1 Vibrio halioticoli NBRC 102217 | reverse complement strand
AATACCAATCACACTAAGTAAGTGATCGGAGCTAGCGCAGGAAAAATTCTCGAGAACAAGGCAGAATTTTTCGATAAGTAGTTATTCTACAATCAAAAATTCTAACGCCGTTATCGAGCATTTTAACAAGCTAGAATGACCAGTTATTTAGTACGATTGGTATAATTTACAGTGTAAATCGTTATTGATACCAATTATTTAGTATGATTGGTATTATTCACACTCTTTAAGTTTCCTTTTTTAAGCTCGGCTAACACCTTTTCTTTTGGACCATCGGCTACAACACTTCCAGCACTCATTACAATTAAGCGATCGACCACTTCGAGCATGGAAGTCTTATGAGTGATAAGCACCAGTGTTTCTTGTTTAGATAGGTTTTGTAGTTCTGATTTTATTAAGGCTTCCGAGCGGTTATCCATCGCACTGGTTGGTTCATCAAGTAATAGCACCGGAGGTCTACCCAGAAATGCTCGGGCAATGGCAACCGCTTGACGTTGTCCTCCAGAGAGAAGTTGACCCCCTTCACCGACTTGTCTTTCTAATCCAGCCGGGTCTTTCATGGTGAAGTCCGTGACACCAGCGCGTTTAGCCGCAAGTAATACCTCATCATCTTCGGCCAGTTGTTTGCCAAGGGTAATGTTGTCACGGATTGAACCGTAAAATAAAGTGATGTCTTGTGGTACACAGCCTATGTTGCTTCTCACGTCAGTATGGTGCAATTGTTGGATGTCGGTATCATCAATGCGAATATGACCCTGTGTCGGCTTATACAGGCCCATAATGAGACGCTCAAGAGTTGTTTTACCCGAACCAATACGCCCTATAATCGCCACCTTCTCACCAGGACGAATAGTGATGCTGAGATCTCTAATAGAAGAAACGGGAGAATCAGGGTAATTGAAGCTGACTTTATCGAGCTCAATTTTGCCTTGCAGTACTGGGCGGTGGATGTAACGTTTATCTTCTTCTTGCTCATCGGGCATGCTCATGACTTGCTCAATAATAGTCATTGACGATTTTGCTTGATTGTAGCGTGTTGAAAGTAGCGCAACCTGAACTAAAGGACCAATAGCGCGACCACTGAGCATTGTGGCGGCAATCAATCCCCCCATGGTCAGTTCACCTTCTGAGATAAGATAAACACCCATTATCAACATACCCACATTGGACGCTTGTTGTAGAAAACCTGCCGAGTTTTGTACGCCGTCAGTGATACGACGACTTTTGATGTTCCAGTTTGCCATATGTGCAACGGCTTCTTCCCAGCGATATTGAAACTGACTTTGCGCGCCAAATATTTTTAATGATTCTAATCCGGCCAAACTTTCAATTAAGTTGGCGTATTTCTGCGAAGCTAAGCGAGAGCCTTCTTCAATGCTGTTGCGTAGCGGTCGTTGAATAATGAGTGAATGTAAAATAAGTAAAGTCACACACACAATAGGCACTAACACTACGTTGCCTGCAATCAGCCAAATGACTAATAAAAACAGCAGAGCAAAAGGTAAATCGATCAATGCCGCAATGGTGGCTGAGGTGAAAAACTCTCGAATAGATTCAAACTCTTGCAGGTGTCTGGCAAATGCTCCAACTGACGGTGGGCGGGCTTCCATTCTAATTCCCATTACTTTGCTAAACAGTTTCGACGAAATCAGAATGTCTGACTTTTTACCTGCGACATCAATGAAGTAACTTCGAAGTGATTTAAGCAGTAAGTCAAAGATAAAAATGACCACAATACCGCTCGCCAGCACCCATAAAGATTCAAAGGCTAAATTGGGGACAACTTTATCGTAGACAATTCGAGTAAATAGGGGAGTGGCAATAGCGAAAATATTGATCAAAATTGAGGCAATTAAAACATCACGGTAAATAGAGCGTGATTCTTTTAATGTACCCCAAAACCAATGCCCTTTGCGGGTTTTGAGTATTTCGGGAGAGCGTTGATCAAAGCGGAACTGTTTTTTTATTAAAAAATAGCGGCCACTATAATCTTCTTCCAGATCGGCAAGCGTTACTGTTGTGGCGACAAATCCTGTTTTGGTACTGACAATTTCTGCTTGTCCATTATCGTTATCGACACTGAGTAAAACGCAGGCTTCGTTTTCACCTGTTAGTAATATGGCAGGCAGTACTAGGGTTGATACTTTGGTCAGTGACGCCGATTGTTCTTTTGCGACCAACCCAGCTCGTTGTGCGGCTCGTGAAAATAAAATAGGCGTTAGTTTACCGTCAGGTAATGGCAATCCATTTAACAGTGCTTCTGGCGAATTGGAGAGGCCGTAGTAGCGACTGACATAGATAAGTGAATGTAATAATGAGTCTTTCATGCGTTGTCATCCTTGGCTGCATTCATCTAGCCGTGTAATCCAATAGTAATCTTAAGACCAACTGTCTGCTTGTCGTGAGTATGAATGTTATTCACATAAGCCTTTGATTATTGACAAGGAAACCCTTGATCATGCTTTCGAAATTTGCGTGTAAGTCTTTGTTTATTCACGCAGAGCACGTCCCTTAGCACTTAGCACGGGTTTTAGTAGGTAATCGAGCACAGTGTGCTTGCCCGTAATAATGTCTACCGAAGCTGTCATCCCTGGAATAATCGGTAATTGACCGTTGTTACCAAACTCTGTTTGTTCGGTGCGAACGCGTACAAGATAAAAGCTATTTCCTTCTTCATCTTGAATGGTGTCTGCGCTGATATGGTCAAGTTTGCCTTGTAAGCCGCCGTATTTAGTGAAGTCATAAGCACTAAATTTTACGATGGCTGGCAGATCAGGTCGTAAAAAGGCGATATCTTGCGGCGCAATCTTCGCTTCCACGACGAGCACATCTTCAGTAGGAACGATTTCCACCAAATCCATACCCGGCTGAATAACGCCTCCTACCGTATTGGTGTACAGTTTTTTTATAGTACCAGTGACAGGGGAGGTCACCACCGTACGACTGACCCTATCTTCGAGTCCAACAGTGCTTTGGGTCAGTGCTGATAATTCATCTTGGCTTTGATTTAGCTTTTCTTGTTGTTCAGAGCGAAAATCAAGAGCGGCGTCAACTCGACTAAGCAGTTTTTCTCTAATAGCGGCATTGAGTACAGGAACTTGCCCTCGAGCTGAATCAAGTTCTCTTTTAGTATCAATAACTTGACGCTTTAGTTTGATGAACTCAATTTGCGGAACTATGCCTTCTATTGCTAGCGGTTCCATTAGGTCATATTCTTTTTGTGCGAACTCATTCGCTTGTTTAAGGTTTGAAATTCGGCCACGAGTCTCGTTCATATCTTGAATTTTTTGGTCAACTCTTTCGTCAATCACTTTAAGTTGGTTTTTTAAATTGCCCAGATCTTGTCGATACTCAACACGCTGTCTAGCGGCTAGTTTTGGTTGAGTTTCTTCAAAATTAGTTGGGTACACCAGTTTATTAGTGTGAATGACCACGCTATCGCGCCAATTTCTTAGAGTAACGTTATCTTTTACTTCGATGCTGGCGACCGATGCGGAGAGTTGCAAAACTTTGGCTGTTAAGTTGTAGACTTGCTGTTCGCGCTCTCTGAAGTCAGATTGAAAGCGCGTATCATCAATCAGCAATAGTTGCTGTCCTTGGGTGACTTGTTGACCTTCTCGTACCAGAATGGCTTTAACTAAGCCACCTTCTAAATTTTGTACGATTTGCAATTGGCTTGAAGGAATGACCTTGCCATTTCCCACGGTGACTTTGTCGATTTCGGCCCAGTTCGCCCATGCAACGGCACAGCCAAAAAAAACCAAAACCAACCATAGTAAAAGCCGGGCGTTTGAAGGTGTATTTAGCAGTAGCGCTGCAGTTTTATCATCAACGTACTCTAACTCGGTTCGACCGAGGTTTTTTAGCTTCTCTTGACTCATAGGCCATCCATTTGCGCATAGAGTGATTAAGGGAAAAAGAGTCTACTGCTAGGGTGAGAGAGTGATTAGAGCCACTAACAAAGACATACTCCTATAGTATGTTGATTTGTTGTAAATGTTAAGTAAATGCGCTTTATTATTGGCTATTGTGTAACAAGGATAGGTGCTCTAGATGATTGAATTTTAAGTATAATTATTATTTCACAAATAGATTCCCCCGTTTTATGTCAAATATGTTCCAAAAAATGAGAACAGAGTTAAGCTAAATGAATATACATGCAAAACCTTCTTGAGATATTTATCTCGAAAGCGCAAAATTTAACAAAAGTCATTTGAGGATGTGAAATGAAGTTAACGGATATTCGTCGCGACTATACGCTGGGCGGTTTACGCAGAAAGAATTTAAAAGAAAACCCCGTTGATCAGTTTAATTTATGGTTAGAGCAGGCGATTGAAGCAGAGTTGACGGATCCTACCGCAATGACAGTGGCAACCGTTGATGAAAACGGTCAGCCGTATCAACGAATTGTGCTGTTAAAAAGTCTTGATGACCAAGGCTTTGTATTTTACACCAATCTAGGCAGTCGTAAGGCGCTTCATCTACAAGATAACAACAAAATTAGCCTGCACTTTCCGTGGCATCCATTAGAGCGACAAGTTCATGTGACTGGTGTGGCTGAAAAATTGACTGCGGCAGAAAACTTTAAATACTTCACTTCTCGTCCAAAAGGCAGTCAGTTAGCGGCAATAGCCAGCAAGCAAAGCTCACGCATCTCAGCGCGTGGAATTTTGGAAGGTAAGTTTTTAGAGCTTAAAAAGAAGTTCTCTGATGGTGAAATACCTATGCCTTCATTCTGGGGTGGATATCGTATTAAGGTTGAATCTATCGAATTTTGGCAAGGTGGAGCTAATCGTTTACATGATAGATTTATCTATACTCGTGTGGGTGATGCTCAACAGTGGGAAATTGAGCGTCTTGCGCCATAATTTACACTGTAAATATAATACCAATCACACTAAGTAAGTGATCAGAACTAGCGCAAGAAA
>NZ_BAUJ01000096.1 GCF_000496695.1 Vibrio halioticoli NBRC 102217 | reverse complement strand
CTCACTGTGAACGGCATTTTTAGTGCGTTTATCGCTTATTAGCGAAGCTTAGCACTTCACCTAGTGGCTAATACGCCCTTTAGTATCTTGGTCGATAGCTTGGTTTAGTAGCTCTTCTACATGCCCTGGCGCTTTGGTGTTAAACGACAGCAGTCGGTACATAGCAGGGATAACAAATAGCGTGACAAAGCTTGCAAATGCCATACCAAAGAAAATGACTGTACCTACTGCAACTCGGCTTTCATAACCGGCACCGGTTGAGAAGATCAGCGGGATTGAGCCTGCTAAGGTAGTAAACGCTGTCATCATGATTGGTCGTAGACGCCTTGCCGCTGCATCGATAATGGCTTGTTCAAACTCAACGCCTCTATCACGCAACTGGTTGGCAAACTCAACAATCAAGATGCCGTTTTTGGTCACCATACCAATGAGCATGATCATTCCTATCTGGCTATACACATTCAGCCCTTGCGACATAATCACTAAGCCTAAGAAACCGCCAAATATCCCCATAGGAACGGTAAACATTACCACTAGCGGGTTAATGAAGCTTTCAAACTGCGCCGCGAGTACTAAGTACGCCACCAGCAATGCTAAGCCAAACACCATCACAATCGAAGATTGGTTTTCTTTAAAGTCTTTTGATTCGCCAGAATAATACACTGAGATATCACTTGGCAGCACATCAAGGGCTTTTTGGTCTAGGTAATCCAGTGCATCACTGAGTGTGGCACCTTCTACTAAGTTGGCTTTTACCGTAATCGATTTTTGCTTATTGTAGTGAGAAAGACGTATCGCAGAGGCCACTTCGTTCACTTTCGTCACCGAATCCAGTGTGACAAGATCACCCTTCGCGGTTCGTAAGTAGATTTGGCTCAGGTCGGCACTGTTATTAAAACTATTCTCATCACCACGCAGATAAACATCATACTCTTGACCTCTGTCTACATAGGTGGTTTCGCTTTTGCCCCCTAACATGACTTCCAGAGTGTCTGAAATATCGCTTTGCTTGATGCCCAACTCTGCGGCGCGCTCCTTATCAATAGACAGCACCAACTCAGGTGTTTTTTCTGAATAATCGGTACTTGCACCATCCATAAATGGGCTAGCATCGGCTTCATTTTTAAGAATATCAGCCCACTTTTCTAGCTCTTTATAGTCAGTACCACCAAGCACAAACTGCACCGGTTCACTGGAGCGACCTCTAAAGCCGGGAAGCATAGGGAACACCTTCACATCAGGTATATCCGCCAGAGTTTTGCGAATCACACCCAAAGCTTGGCCTGCTGACATATCTCGAACCGCCCAGTCTTCTAAGATCATGATAACAAAGCCTGTTTGATCCCCTGCGTTACCACCAAATGCCGGAGACTGAATAGAGAAGGATTTTAACAGCCCTTTACCAAGCAATGGCTTCAAACGTGATTCGATGACATCCATATTAACCGCCATGCGGTTATAACTGGTGGCATCTGCGCCCCTAGCAAAGGCAAATAAGACTCCACGGTCTTCTTGCGGTGTAAGTTGCGCGGGTACCGATTTCATCAAATAATATGAGCCTGCAAAACAGCTCACGATCACGATAGGTGCAACCCACTTAAATCTTAGGGCAATAGTGAGTAAGCGACGATAGACACGATCTAACTTGCCAAATAAGCACTCAACACCTTTGTTGAAACGGTTTGGTTTGACGTTCGCTTTTAATATTTTGCTGCCTAACACTGGCGTTAAAGTCAGAGCGATGAGGGAAGAAAATAAGACTGACATTGCCAACAATACTGAGAATTCAGTAAACAGCAAACCGACCATGCCATCCATAAAGGAAATAGGCAGGAATACCATCACCAATACCAGGGTAGTCGCCACTACCGCAAATCCTACTTCACGCGTCCCTTTATAAGCCGCCAATAGTGGAGACTCGCCCCGCTCAATATGGTGGAATATGTTTTCCACCACCACAATGGCATCATCAACCACCAAACCAATGGAAAGGATCAACGCCATTAACGTAATCAAGTTGATACTAAAGCCAAAGTAATAAGCAGCGATAAAGGACGAAATCAATGACACTGGCACAGTAACCGCTGGTATCAAAGTCGCTCTCGCCTGCCCTATAAAGATATAGAGCACTAAGATCACAAGGCCACCGGTAATAAATAGCGTGTTATAAACTTCAGAAATAGAACGGTCGATGAAGACGGTTGAATCGTAATCTACCGCTAAACGTGTACCTTTTGGTAAGAACTTTTGAATATCGTCCACTTGTTTATGAACGGCGGTCGCCACGTTTAGTGGGTTAGCATCCGATTGTGGAATGATACCCAAGCTCACGTTAACGACACCATCACTTCTAAAGGTTGAGTCTTCGTTTTTAGCTCCTAGATAAACATCAGCCACATCTTTTAGATAAATGGGCGTTCCACTTGCTGTCGTTCTCACAACGAGATAATTGAAATCTTTTTCATTGTTATAAGTACGATCGGTACGTACTGACATTACAATAGCGTCGTTTCGTACTTCCCCACCCGGGCTCTCAATATTTTCAGATTTTAATGCCGCGGTAATATCTGATGTCGTTACCCCTCTGCCAGCCATGAGAGTAGGTTTGAGTTTGACGTACATAACCTTATATAAGCCGCCAGAAACCTGTACCGAACTCACACCAGACAATAGGCTGAAACGGTCAAGTAACACTCGGTCTACATAATCCGTCAATTCTGTTCTATCTAGGTAATCAGAACTCAAGTTGACGTACATGGATGCCTCACCGCTACCGTTATTTTTATAAACGGTTGGTGAATCAGCTTCATCAGGCAAGCGGTTTGTTGCGCGAGCTACTGCATCACGCACGTCACTTACCCCTGTATTCAAGTCATAACCTATATCAAAGGTTACAGAAATACGTGACATACTATTACGAGTCGTCGACGTAATTTCATCAATGCCACTAATACCTGCCAATTGGTCTTCAATAACAGAGGTGATTTGGTTTTCAATAATTGTCGCCGATGCACCTTCATAGCGCGTACTGATGGACACGACTGAACTTTCAATATCGGGCATCTCTCGCACGGCGAGCTTAGAAAATGACACTATGCCAAAAACGCACAACAACAAGCTCAGTACTACCGCCGCAACGGGGCGTTTTACTGAAATATCGGATAACAACATTACTTACCTACCTCGCTACCCTTTTTCTTCGATGCCTCTTTCGCCTTGACCTCTTGTGTCGCATTCACATCTTTCACTTCGATGCCATCGCGCATATTAACAACGCCTTGCACCACAATGGTTTCACCAAGGTCGAGACCTTTGTCAATGACCACTTCATTTTCAACACGAGTACCAAGGAAAACCTCACGACGTTCAGCGCGGTTGTCTTTTCCAACCACATAAACAAAACGTTTAGTTCCTAAGTACTGTAATGCTTGTACCGGAATAATCGCCGCTTCAATTTCAGGGAATTTCAGGGTGGCTTTAACCAACATGCCCGGTTTAAGTTTTTGATGTTTATTATCAAGCGCAATACGAACACGTAAGTTTAACGTGTCTGGATTTACCCTAGAATCAATACCCTGCAAAGTACCGGTAAACACTTCATCACCCCAAGCACTAGAAATAGCGGAAACCGACATGCCAGTACGCAACATAGGTAGGTAGTTTTCTGGAACTTGTAAATCCAATTCCATTTTTGAGGTGTTATCTAAGGTTAATAATTCAGTGCCTGAATTAACGAATTTACCTAAACTGAAATCAACAAAGCCAATATGGCCAGAAAATGGGGCGGTAAGTGTACGTTCATTAAGTTCGGCTTTAGCGGCGCTCAATCTTGCTTTAGCGATATCGACACTGGCTTTTTGACCTTCGATTTCGGTCAACGTAATTGCCGCACTTTTTCTTAAACGTTCAAACTCGTTGAGTTTGCGTTGTTCATCATTTAAATAAGCCTGCGCTTCAGCGACTGTGGCCGTCGTCTTATCTTTACTCAATTCGACTAATACTTGCCCTTTTCTCACGCTTTGATTCGTTTTTACAAAAATACGCTCGATAGTACCACTTACCTCAGGGGTAATAATCACTGATTGAGACGCTTGCAGTTTGCCCACTAACGCCAAAGTTTGTGAAATATGATGGACACCAACATCTTGAGTGACCACGGCAACGTAAGATGGTGCTTTAGTTGGGCCCTTTGCAAAAGAAGGAGCACAAAATAGAGCCCCAATTAAAAGAACAGCGGTTGGAGAAAACTTTTTGGAGAATGGCTGCGAGATTTTTTTCATATTCATATTATTATTGTCCTCATCTGCGCGCCATTTTATCAGCTCTCCATGACAGTAACGTCAATCAATGTAAATTATTTCTCGTTTACCTCGCCACCCTACTCATTTCAACCAAAAATAATATGCAACTGCCCCCTCAAACAGATGAGAAAGAGACGGTTTTTAGTCATTCCGAGCAAAATTCGGGCATATGAACTGTTTTTTTAAGAAAATCCTTTACAGAAAAACTCCCTCTGGATATCATTCGCACCGAACTTGAGGAGAGAGTTGGGAAAACGATTC
>NZ_BAUJ01000097.1 GCF_000496695.1 Vibrio halioticoli NBRC 102217 | reverse complement strand
ATCGCTTAGCGCAGGTTCACCAGTTTCTGACTTGGTGTTGTTTGCCGAAGCTTGCTCTGCTTTGCGTGCTTTAGCGCGAGCAATGGCAGCGGCCACAGCGGCTTTTTTCGGGTCATCACTTGGCTCAGGTTCGCCAGTGTCTGACTCGGTGTTACTTGCTGAGGCTTGCTCTGCTTTGCGCGCTTTAGCTCGGGCAATGGCGGCAGCTACTGCTGATTTCTTAGAATCAGTTTCGCTGTCAGTTGTACCTGCCGTGGCGTTTGTCGTTGCACTCGCTTGAGCGGCTTTCTTAGCTTTAGCTCTTTCTACAGCCGCTTTAATTGCATCGTGCTTCGCTGATTTATCATCGTTTGCATCAGCATTAGTCGTTTCACTGTTAGCTGAACCGTTTGCCGATGCGGCAAGCTGTTCTTTTTTCGCTTTAGCACGCGCAATTGCCGCAGCTACTGCATCGGTTTTAGAGCCTGCTTTAGCGTCTGTGTCTGAATCACCATCGGCTTGTGATTGTTGCGCTTTACGTGCGCGAGCTTCTTGTTTGCGTTGCTCGCGAAGTTTGCGCATTTCAGAGTTATCAGGTTCAGCCGTTTCACTTGGTTGAACTTGTGCTTGCTTAGCTTTAGCACGCGCAATGGCGGCTGCAACCGCAGATTTTGGCCCTTCAGCTTTTTGCTGTTTAACTCGCTCGATAGCAGCGGCAATAGCATCACCACCGTCAGCGGTTTTCATTTGGCTGCGACGCTTATCGGCAGCTTGTTTGTATTTTTGTTCGCGTTCAAGTTTGTCGCGCTCTAGACGCTCTTTACGTTGTTCAAAGCGCACTTTAGCGCGCTCTGCGGCTTCTTGCTCTGCGTTGCGAGTTTTGATCTCCGCTTTAGACTGGCGGTAGTATTGCACTAACGGAATGTTACTCGGACACACATACGCGCAAGCGCCACATTCAATGCAATCTTTAAGGTTGTACTCTTCTAATTTATCCAGGTCTTGATCTTTGGAATACCACAGCATTTGCTGAGGCAGTAGCGATGCTGGGCATACCTCAGCGCATTGACCACAGCGGATACACGCCATTTCGTGATCATCAAAAGAAATCTCACGTTTTCCTGGTGCTAATACGCAGTTACTGATTTTAGTCAGCGGGGCTTCGATTTGTGGCAGGGCAAAGCCCATCATAGGGCCACCAATAATCACGGCTTGCTTTTTGGTTGGCGTAAATTCGCCTTGTTTTAACAAGTGCGCCACTGGAGTACCGATAGGCACCCAGTAGTTTTTCGCCGATTTAATGCTTTTACCGGTTAAGGTAATGACGCGCTCAATAAGAGGCTCACCATCAATCACCGCACGTTTTACCGCAAACGCTGAACCTACGTTGAACATCGTCATGCCGATATCAGCCGAGTAGCCGTTACTTGGTATCTCTTTGTTAGTCAGGATTTTGATCAGCTGTTTAGAAGCGCCCGATGGGTATTTGGTTGGCACTGCGCGAATCACTACGTCGTGATCAGCTCCGGCCTTATTTAATGCTTCGATTGCTTCAGGTTTGTTGTCTTCAACACCAATGACCGTCAGTTTAGGTTTTAGAATATGCTTTAAAATCTCAATGCCTTGCATGATTTCATCAGCATATTCACGCATCAAAGTGTCATCAGCGGTAATGTAAGGTTCACATTCAGCCGCATTGATAATTAAAATTTCAACTCGACCAAGGCCAGATTGCAATTTACGTGCTGTGGGAAAACCTGCACCGCCTAACCCCGAAATACCCGCTTGGCGAATAATATCCAGCAGTTGTTCAGGATTACATTGGGTGTAATCAGGCACACCTTGATGCGAAATCCATGTGTCTTGATGATCGGCTTTGATTACGATCGACATCTCTGGAATAGCAGAAGGGTGGCAACTTGGGCGAGGCTCAATGGCAATAACTTCCCCTGAGGTGGCCGCATGCACAGGCAGGCTTAAACTGGAGTTGTATTGCGTTAGAGCTTGTCCTTTTAGGACTTTGTCGCCAACACGGACAATCACATCACCTTTTTTACCTATATGTTGCTTGATAGGTATGATTAATTCATCAGCGATACTCGAGCGCGCAATCTTTGAGGATTGAGATTGAGATTTGTTCTCTGGTGGATGAACACCCCCTGGGAATTCCCATAGGTGACCAGAGCGAATTTTTTCGATTAAAGAGAGCATGTTCGCTACGAGTTTCCGTTAGTGCTAGAGGTGGTATCAATGTTAACCACAGGTATAGTGTTAAGCTGCCATTGCCAGTTGTCGGTCGTGGTTTTTACTGGAATCATTTCAATGCAGTCGGTTGGGCACGGTGAAACACATAAATCACAACCTGTGCATTGATCTGAAATGACCGTATGCAATGCTTTAGTGCCGCCAACAATGGCATCCACTGGGCAAGCCTGAATACATTTGGTGCAGCCAATGCACATGTCTTCGTGAATAAAGGCGACTTTTTTAACATTGTCAGAAAGATCGTGCGCAGAATCTGGCACATCTACGCCCAGTAAATCGGCCAGTTTTTGAATCGTGGCTTCACCGCCGGGAGGGCATTTGTTGATGTCATCGCCGTTAGCAATAGCTTCTGCATAAGGTTTACAGCCAGGGTAGCCACATTGACCGCATTGAGTTTGCGGTAAAATGGCATCGATTTGTTCAACAATTGGGTCAGATTCGACTTTGAAACGGATTGAAGCGAAGCCCAGTAACCCGCCAAAGAATGCCGCTAAAATCACTAGGGCAACAATTGCGATAATAATAGCGCTCATTATATTTTCACCAATCCAGTAAAGCCCATAAACGCCAAAGCCATTAAGCCTGCGGTGATCATGGCAATGGATGCGCCTTTAAATGGAGTGGGTACATCAGAGGCGGCAATACGCTCACGCATCGAAGCGAACAAAATGAGCACCATTGAAAAGCCTACAGCCGCGCCAAAGCCGTAGATGATAGATTCGATAAAGCTATGGTTTTCATTGACGTTGAGTAGCGCAACACCTAATACCGCACAGTTAGTGGTAATCAGCGGGATAAAGATACCGAGTAAGCGATACAGAGTCGGGCTGGTTTTGTGCACCACCATTTCGGTAAATTGCACCACGACCGCAATCACCAAGATAAAACTCATGGTTCTTAGGTATTCAATGCCCAGAGGCTCTAATAAATAGGTTTCAACTAAGTAGGCACAGACAGAGGCCAAGGTTAAAACAAAGGTTGTAGCAAGGCCCATGCCTATCGCCGCCTCTAATTTTTTAGAGACGCCCATGAAAGGACATAAGCCTAAGAATTTAACTAGCACAAAGTTATTGACCAGCACTGTACCAATCAACAACAAAATATATTCGGTCATACCAATTTTTTACTCACCCAGATCGAGTTGAACATTATCCTAATTTGTTAGGTATATAACAACATAACATCTGTAGGGATTTAGAAAATATAGCTCTTAATACGCAGTTCTTTTTGATTACAGTACATAAAATTACGTCATAAAGTGGAAAAAGACGCTTATTTCATCATTTTGGCTATGAATTATGAGGACTAAGGTTTCACTTCTTTTTAGTGGAAGAAGAGGGCTCGCCGTGTTTTGGTCACTCAAAAATACACAATTTGCAGGGCAATATGAGCCAAATGAGGATAGAGATAGGATTTGCAGTGCGATGTTGTTGAGGTGACGGCAAGGCATAAAAAAAGCCGTATCCTAAGATACGGCTTTTTCTAAAAATTTGGCTCCCCCTGCAAGACTTGAACTTGCGACATACGGATTAACAGTCCGCCGTTCTACCAACTGAACTAA
>NZ_BAUJ01000098.1 GCF_000496695.1 Vibrio halioticoli NBRC 102217 | reverse complement strand
AGTGTGATTGGTATTATTCCATCTATAGCGCTATTTTTTCATCATTTTGGCTAAGTCAGCAAACGGGTTATGCGTCGCCACTTGATGATCATCAGCGCGAGCGACAGGATCGACGCCATAACGTTCATGATCGGTATATTTTGAGTGCTCATGATCATGACAATACAAGCAAAGCAGCTCCCAGTTACTTCCATCTTCCGGGTTATTAGTATGGTCGTGATCTTTGTGATGAACCGTTAATTCGCGTAGGTTCGAATAGACAAATTCACGAGCACAATTACCACACACCCAAGGATAAAGTTTCAGTGCTTTATCACGATAGCCGGACTCTTTGCGAGCATAGGCAGCACTACTACCTGTAAAATCTGAAGAAGACATCTTTATTTCCACATTAATTTAGACCATTGCTAGTGATCAACGGATCGCTGTAACCGCTTAGAATGCGACGCTACTTGCGACCTATCTATAACTATAATTGGTATTCGCTACTGGTATAACCGTTAAATTAGCATATTTTATTATGCGATGCAGGCGGATAAGCACACATTTGTTGACCCATACTGATTAGGGTTTGAATTAGGTTAAAAATAACCAAATCCCCACCCCTATCATTAAACTGCCCGCAATACGGTTCATCAATTTGACGTTGTCACTGTTTGCTAACATCATTCTAAGCCCCTTACCTCCCGAGGCATAAATGCTCATGCAAATAAACTCAGACAACATAATAATGCCGACCAAAATTACCAATTGAGGGGCTACCGCAAATTTTGGACTGATAAAAGGTGGCAACAGAGAAATCATAAATGCCCAACCTTTTGGATTGGCGATAGCAGTAATAAAGCCTTGCGCCACCAAACCATAATTACTGGCGCCAGAAGAGGCAAGGTTTTGTTCAGAGAGCGCCATTTTGCCTTTGGAACGCCACATTTGAATGCCGAGATAACTTAAATAAGCTGCGCCAACGATTTTAAAGCCCATAAATAAGGCTGGCATTTTGATCATAATCGCCGCTATGCCCAATACGGCGCTGATCGCCACCACAGCAACGCCAAGCACCTCACCGAGCATCATCCACAAGGTTCGCTTATAGCCAATACTCATGCCTAAACCTAGCGCTAATGTCATACACATACCAGGAGTAATGGATACAAATAAGAAAGTGGGAATAAAGACCCATAAAGTGGCGATATCCAAAATCAACGTCTCACAGATAATTAAAACAGGAGGTACAAATTATACTCAAACAAGGGAATACACAAGTTTTTAACATTAGCCCATTATGTATTACTGACTATTTTTCATAGTGTTACTGTTGTTTATCGTATAATCCCTCAAAACTTGTCATTAATTTAAAAAGTCACACCGTCACTAATTGATTGCTTTTCTTTAACCGTTTTACTCTGTGATCGCACTCTAGATACTAAACCAAGCCTAAGCACTATAATTACCTTATCGATTGGGATATATTGCTTGCAAGGAACTATCCCCTCCATCGGCCTCGGTATTAATGGCTGTTACCAGTAGCACCTCGATGATCACTAATTAACGTAAATTATGAATCCTAAATTACAAGAAGCGAAACGAGAGCTGGGACCAATACAGTTTTTAACTCTGGTTCTGTCTATCTATGTGTTATTAGTGTTATTTGTAGAAAATGCCTTCGACCTTTCCGATGATATTCTAGATTTGCTGACCATAGTGGATACCTTCGTCTGCGGGGTTTTCTTAGTCGATTTTTTCCAACGTTTCTATCGCGCGCCAAATAAACTGGTGTTTATGAAGTGGGGATGGATTGACCTGCTTTCGAGCATTCCTATGGTTGATACCCTGCGCTATGGCCGATTTATCCATTTAATTCGCTTCTTTAGGATCTTAAGAGCGATACGTTCAACCAAAGTCATTCTTAATTTCCTATTTCATAACCGTCGCAAAGGTACCTTTACTATTGTCGCTAGCGTTTCTGTGCTGCTGGTTATTTTTGGCGCGATTGGGATTTTGCAATTTGAAAGAGGCTTACCTAATTCCAACATTCAAAATGCCAGCGATGCACTGTGGTGGGCTTTTGTCACCATCACAACCGTAGGTTATGGTGACTATTATCCTGTGACGACATTTGGTCGCATGGTGGCGACGGTATTGATGACCGCAGGGGTTGGTTTGTTTGGTACCTTTACCGGCTTAGTGGCAAACTGGTTTATGCTAGAAGGCGAACAACAAGAGAACCGCCAAGAACAAAAAGAGCGCCAAGAATTAAAGCAAGATATCGCTACCTTGCACAATGAAGTCGCCGAATTAAAAGAGCTGATTAAACAAAAACACTCACAGTAACTCTTGGGCGATTAAGTGCAGCAAAAAGGTTTCTCTTTCAATGCTTAAGCCTTTTTTGTTACTGGTCGCCATCGTGTGTTCATTGTGTCTAATCGCATCATAAATGTTGATCCACAATGCCTGCATACCATTATTTATCTCGTACTCTTCAAAATTAGGCGTACCTAAAATCGGGTCTACTTGGCAGGTATAACAATACGAATGCATGTGCATCACATCGGCATCGTTCTTATACCACGGACGAAACTCTTCAAATACGCCAAACGGAGCAATATTGCGAATATTTTGCGCGCCCGTTTCTTCTTGTAATTCACGCACTAAGCCTTCAATGACATCCTCCCCCTCATCCAAACCGCCACCGGGCAATGAGTAGTCATGATAACGCTCGGTATACATCAGCAGTATTTGCTCACCACGCAGAGCAATCGCTCGGGTGGCCTGTCTTTGAATGATGGTATGTTGGTCAAGTTGAGATAAGCTAGGATGTACTCGGGTTGTTAAATGGCGCATTACTTTAGTTTTCAAAAGAATAATTGGAGTTATTTTAACATGTTGTACTTGGTTAACTATTGAATTAATTGGGATATCTCGTACACTAAATCAAACAAGACAAAATCATTTAGTTCTTTGGAGCCAATAGTAATGAAGAAAATCCTCCTATTATCTGTGATGACCGGTACTGTGTTACTTGCAGGCTGTGCAAGCAAAGATGACGAATACACGGTAAAGGACTGGGATCCGATTACCAGTAAAGCATCTATGTATTGTGTACAACAAGATCACGAGATTGAGCGTGCGACTGAGAACAATAACCGTGTTACCTATTGTGAACTCTCTGACAGCGAAAAATATGAGATCTGGGAATACTATTACAAAAATCATGAAGATGAGCGTCCAGACAATCAAAATCAGACCGACGAGACTGCAGCAAAATAAGCAGCGCTTTGGCTAGCGATAAAACCAACAAAGCCCCGTTCAGCGATGAACGGGGCTTTTT
>NZ_BAUJ01000099.1 GCF_000496695.1 Vibrio halioticoli NBRC 102217 | reverse complement strand
TGAAATAGTAAAGCCATTGGTAATTTCAGAGCCGTCTATGATGTCATCATTTGCTACGTGCGTAATGCTGATGCCGGCTTTTGTATCGACTGTTACTGCCGTCACACTACCATCAACGTTATTACCTGCTGTGTCTGTTGCAGACACATGAAGTGTATGATCACCTTCTGGCAATGCTGTAGTATCGGTGTGAAATTCCCACTTGCCATTAGTTTCTTTGAAACTGCCGTTTACAATGTGATCAGCACTATCTTTTACTACAATGCCACCGTTTTTTGGATCGATATCTTTATCAATTGTACTTAGGTCAAATACTAAATCACCCTTATGATTCGTATCATCAAAGTGGTTACCATGAGTAAGGTGATCCGCTTTATCACCAGAATTACTACTTTCTTGAAGCGTAAGAGTCACTGGCGTGATATCAGTATCGACACTAAATTGCCCATTGTGCACTGGCGTGCCACCTGCCAATGCTGGCGTATGGTTCGTCACGGTAACTGAGTTACCCGCAGTGTCAGTGCCTGTTACCGTCGCTTTCACTTCACCCGAAGTCACTGCTTGACCTGATGCATCTGTTGTAAAATGAGTTGCTGGGATCGCAGCTGCGGTAAAGGTATGTCCTGCACCTACTAATGCTGTATGTGAATAACCGTTGATGTCTAAAGTGACGGTTTCACCCGTCTTAACATCCCCGGATACCGTACCTGTGACTGTAATATCACCCGTGTTCGCATTAATGGTAACGCCACCATTAATTCTATTAATGGTGATACCTGCATCCGCATGCAAATCCGTAGTTAAATGACCGTCAGTTACAGTCGCAGGGTTACCTGCCCTATCGCTGACTGAAGGGGTGATCTCAAGCGATGCTCCATCTTTGATGCCAACAAGATCGGCATGGGGCACTGTCAATATCCACTGGTTGCCGTGCACTTCTATCGCTGTACCTGAAGTAGCATCACCGTATTTATGGCCGTTAAACTCCACAGTGACATGCTGGCCGTCTTCAATACCTGTTGTTCTGCCACTAATGACTAAGTCTTGCCCTTGCTCTGCAAGGTTTAGGACATCATCTTTATTGGCTGTGAGGTCAGTGTCGACTGCTATTGTGCCTGCGTGTGTATCAACCCAAAATTGACCATTATGTACTGACGGGCCACCGGCCGTTGCTGGCGTATGGTTCGTTGCCGTAAACGAATTACCTGCAGCATCTGTGCCTGTGACCGTTGCATTGACTTCACTCGATGTAACAGTTTGACCATTGATATCTGTCGTAAACTCACTGCCATCAACATCTAAATTAAAGACATTGCCTTTTTCGACCAACACATTGCTGTACACATGACCATTGATTTCGATACTAATATGGTCTCCCACACTAGCATCTCCGCCAACTATTCCTGATACCTGAATTTTTCCTTTGGCATCCACCTCGTTGATTGGATTACCGCCATTAATGCTTCCAACAGAGATAGTGGCAGATGCACTTGTGTCAACAGTAACTAGAGTTGAACCACCTTCAACACTGTTTCCTGCTATATCTGTTACAACGGTGTGAAGTGTGTGATCACCATCTGGTAATTCAGAGGTAGTAGTATGGAATTCCCACTGACCATTAACCTGTATAAAACTACCCGCAACTTCATGACCAGTAGCATCTTTAACAACAACCCCACTATGGGACGGATCAATGTCTTTATCGACAGCACTGAGGTCAAAGATCAAATCCCCCTTACTCGCCTTATCATCAAAGTTTTCACCATGAGTAAGATGATCCGTTTTATCACCCGAATTACTACTGTTTTGAAGTGTAAGCGTTACTGGATTGATATCAGTATCAACAGTGACAGCCAGCGCAGGGGAACTATTACTCGTATTCCCTGCAGAATCTGTCACCTTAGCAGTGATTTTATAATCGCCATCAGCTAGATGGGCAGCAGTGAATGTCCAGTCGGTACCAGAGCGCATTGCAGTGCCTACAGACTTATCATCAACAAACACTTCTACTGAAGTAGCATCAGTATCAATACCATTTAATGTAAAGGTCGGGGTTGTATCCTTGGTGATATTGTCCGTATCAGTACCAACAGTATTTATGCCGTACGTATCAGAAGCCGCATTCAAATCAACTGCAGGAGTACCGACGACAAGATCTGATCCTGCTGCCGTTCCAGATGCATCCTTTGAAGTGTTACCCGCTGCATCGGTAACCGTAGCCGTAACTATATCTCCTGGGCGAACTTCAATATTCACGCCTTGAGTTAAATCTGTTGCAGTCAGTGTATGTGTTTGCTTCACTCCGCTGGCTACAGTGTAGGTCAGAGTATCGCCTACCTTCGCATCTGTATTAGGAGTGATAGTCGCAGTCACTGTGCCATCAGATCCGACTTCAACACTGTTATAAATGCTATCTTTACCTGTACTTTCAAAGCTAACGGTTGGAGAAGCAACGCCTGTATCTAACGTGCTGTGCGTTGGTGTGGAAGTCGCCGTATTGCCGGCTTTATCCGTTGAAGATGCACTAACGGTTAAGTCGCCATCAACCAACTGAGTCGCCGCGCCTGACTTATCTTTCACACCCTTAGTTAAATCCACAGCAATGCTAAAGTCACCATGGCCATCGATTGTCATGCCTGTGGTATCCACATCTAAATGGTTACCCGCACTGTCCGTAATCACTAGCGTATCAAGGTGTGCACCTTCCTCTACGTGACCGGTAATAACTGTTTTTGCTTGCTCGCCACTGCCAATAAGCGTATCGGTGAAACCCGCACCCACAGCAGTATGAGTATCGACCGTTACCGTCAGCGCTGGAGACATCGTACT
>NZ_BAUJ01000100.1 GCF_000496695.1 Vibrio halioticoli NBRC 102217 | reverse complement strand
AGTGTGATTGGTATGGTATAAATTCGACCAATAAGAAAACCGAGCTAGTGATAGCTCGGTTTTTGTTTATCTTGCTGACTTTTCTAGCTTAGATTATCTAGCTTAGTTCACGCGTTATCAATAATCTGATTTAATGTTGCGCTTGGGCGCATAAGCTGAGAGGCAATAGCGTCAACTGGCGCGTAATAGCCACCTAACTCCCCTGCCACACCTTGTGCTTCATTCAATTCATTAACGATATTAGTTTCGTTGTCCGCCAGTGCTTTTGCAATCGGTGCAAACTGCTCAGCCAACTGTGCACTCTTGTTTTGGTTTGCTAATGCTTCCGCCCAAAAACGTGCTAAGAAATAGTGACTGCCACGGTTATCCAACTCACCGACGCGGCGCGATGGCGATTTGTTTTCGTCTAAGAATTTACCCGTAGCCGCATCCAAGGTCTGCGCTAATACGCGTGCGTTTTGGTTGCCGGTCACTTCGCTCAAATGCTCCAGTGAAGCAGACAGTGCCAAGAACTCACCTAAAGAATCCCAACGCAGGTGGTTTTCTTTTTCTACTTGTTGAACGTGTTTTGGCGCAGAGCCGCCGGCACCAGTTTCAAACAAGCCGCCACCGTTCATAAGAGGAACAATAGACAACATCTTAGCAGAAGTGCCTAGCTCTAAAATTGGGAACAAATCCGTTAGGTAATCACGCAGTACGTTACCTGTGACTGAAATGGTGTCTTCACCTTTAGCAATGCGCTCTAGTGTAAATAGCGTCGCCGCGACAGGAGACAAGATGCGCAGATCTAAACCTTGCGTATCGTGCTGTGGTAAATACGCTTCTACCTTCTTAATAAGCTCAGCATCGTGCGCACGGTTCGCATCCAGCCAGAATACCGCTGGGGTATTTGATAGACGAGAGCGGTTTACTGCAAGTTTCACCCAATCTTGAATTGGCGCGTCTTTTACCTGGCACATACGGAAAATATCGCCTTCTTCGACGTCTTGCTCTAAAAGCACTTTGTCGTCGGCATCAACCACAACCACACTGCCCGCTTGAGCAAGAATAAAGGTTTTATCGTGTGAACCGTATTCTTCTGCTTTTTGCGCCATTAGGCCAACGTTTGGCACGCTACCCATAGTGGTCGGATCAAATGCGCCATTTTCTTTACAAAATTCAATAACCGCTTGATAAACGCCTGCATAACAACGATCAGGAATCATCGCTTTGCTGTCTTTTGGCTTGCCATCTGGCCCCCACATTTGACCCGAAGTACGAATCATTGCAGGCATAGACGCATCAACAATCACGTCTGATGGTACGTGCAAGTTAGTGATGCCGCGATCAGAATCGACCATTGCCAACTCAGGACGAGTCTCATATACCGCATTTAAATCCGCGATAATTTCCGCTTTTTGCGCTTCTGGTAAAGATTCAATCTTGGCATACACATCACCAAGACCGTTATTTACATCAACACCTAACTCATCAAACAGTGCGCCGTGTTTAGCAAACACTTCTTTGTAGTACACCTTAACCGCATGACCGAAGATCACCGGATCAGACACTTTCATCATGGTGGCTTTTAGGTGTAACGAGAGCAATACATCTTGCTGCTTCGCTTCTTCAATTTCTTTTTCAAAGAAAGCCACAAGTGCGTTTTTGTTCAACACCGAGGTATCAATAATTTCTTTATCTTGCAGCGCAAATGCCGATTTAAGCTCAGTGACACTGCCATCTTGCGCGCGCAGTTCAATGCGTACTTGCGTTGCTTTGTCTAACGTCAGTGATTTTTCACTACCAAAGAAATCATTACCGTCCATGCTCGCCACATGCGATTTAGACTCTTTTGACCAAGCACCCATTGAGTGTGGGTTTTTCTTAGCGTAGTTTTTCACTGATGCAGGAGCACGGCGATCTGAGTTACCTTCACGTAACACTGGGTTTACCGCACTGCCTTTAATTTTGCCATAGATAGATTGAATGGCTTTTTCTTCATCCGTAGTCGCTTCTTCTGGATAGTCTGGAAGATCGTATCCTTTGTCTTGCAACTCTTTAATCACGGCTTTTAGCTGAGGTATAGACGCCGAGATGTTCGGCAATTTAATAATATTTGCTTCTGGGGTCTTAGCCAATTCGCCAAGCTCGGTAAGTGCATCACTGATGCGTTGCTCTGGCTTTAAATATTCTGCGAAGTTGGCAATGACGCGCCCTGCCAATGAAATATCTCGAGTTTCTACTGCGATATCGGAAGATGCAGTAAATGCTTGTACCATCGGTAAGAATGAGTAGGTCGCTAGCGCTGGAGCTTCATCGGTAATAGTATAAATAATGGTGGGCTTTTGTGCAGACATGAAATTTCCCTATCGTTATTTGGCTTCACTGGCTGTTGTCAGCGACAGTGTCCATCAAGATGATTACATTCGCTTCGTGCGAATCTGTGGTAGTAAAGCTGATTTAATCGTATTTCTATTTGTGCTTCTATTGC
>NZ_BAUJ01000101.1 GCF_000496695.1 Vibrio halioticoli NBRC 102217 | reverse complement strand
CCACAGCAATGCTAAAGTCACCATTGCCATCGATTGTCATGCCTGTGGTATCACATCTAAATGGTTACCCGCACTGTCCGTAATCACTAGCGTATCAAGGTGTGCACCAGGTTCTACATGACCTGTGATGACGGTAGCCGACTGTTCACCACTACCAATCAGTTTGTCCGTTAACTCGGCATTCACTGTGGTCTGAGTATCAACTGTAATGGTTAATGCTGGAGACGTCGCACTGGTGTTACCTGCATTATCGGTGACTATCGCAGTCACTGTATGATCGCCATCAGCTAAAGCTGCCGACGTGAATGTCCAGTCAGTACCGTTGTGGGCTGCACTGCCTACAGATTTACCATCGATAAATACCTCAACAGACGCGGCGTCCGTATCCACGCCATTTAACGTAAACGTTGGAGTGGTATCGCTAGTGAGATCATCATGATCTGTACCCTTTGCACCATAACTATCGGAGCTGGCATTTAAATCTACTGTTGGCGCACCAACATTCTGGTCAATCACTACCGGTGTAGTGGTCGTTGTCTGTCCATCATGTCCAGATGGGTCAGTAACCTTCGCGCCTAAATCATGATGAGTGCCATCAACCTTTGATGATTTACCCAGATCTATAGCGATCTCAAAATCGCCATTCCCATCAGAAAAACCTGAGCCAACAATATGATCGCTGCCGTCGGCATTTTTGCCATCAATGATATCGACTTGTGAGAATGGGATGTCAGTACTGCCAGTGATCGATGGTGTTGGATTTGATGTAATACCATCAGTATGATCGATACCGGTATCGGTATTTCCAGTAAGCCCTGTCAGCGTCACCGTTGGCGTGGCTGGTGTTAACGTTGGAGCTATCGGCGCCATCGGCGTCAATTGTGCTTGAGTAGGAACGTTATTAGTTACTGTTGGCTGAGCACCTACCACTGACGGCGCCATTACTGTCGCCGTTGGATTGAAGGTTAAAAACTGTGAGTCCTTACCACCATGGTGATCGTCGGTGCTGACCTCAAAGGTATCTTGTCCCGTGTACTTTCCGGAGTTCGCGTCGTAGTTCATGCCTTGATGAATGGCATCGGCATGCATTGTGTAGCTGTAGACGCCTGTTGCATTATCTAGTGTTAAATCACCGAATATGCCGTGCGCCACAACGCTGCTGCCTGTAGTGGTTCCACCGACTGCGCCATAAGTATGTGTGTCGGTTGTATCAACATCGATTGTGCTGAGCGTACCGGTGGTATTCGTGCTTTGCGTAATATGCAGATCAGGAACGTCATTACTGCCATGGATAGTGACTGTAATTTCACCCGTATTAGTATTACCTGCCGTATCCGTCACCGTGTATTTAACGCTGTCCGTTTCAGATTCACCTTGCGCAAGATGCTGAGCCGCATTGTTATCTAGCGTATAGGTATAGGTCCCATCCGCCTTCACATCAAAGTGCCCGTGCTTGCCATCAGCATCGATGACAGTGACTACGTCACCCACTTCACTATTCGGATTAACGTTACCCATTGCGATAACATTTGTATCTTCGGTGACGGTATCTGTGGCGTCCGGCGCAGCGACGTGCTGATCCATCGTTACCGTCAAAGCATTTGAAGTATTTTTGTTGCCCGCAATATCAGTCACTGTTGCGGTAATATCATGATCGCCTTCACCCATGAATGATTTGGGCACAGTAATCTGCCAAACACCATTCTGGATAGCAGCATCACCAATAGAATGGCCATCCACAAACACCTCAACTTGTTGAGCGTCTGTATCGATATTACCCAATGTTAAAGTCGGGTTAGCGATATTGGTGATGTTGTCAGTATTGGTACCCGTACCACCAAAACTGTCTGAAGTGGCATTCAAATCAACCGTTGGCTGAGTGGTATGCTGGTCAATCAAAATCGGTGTAGTGGTCGTTGTCTGTCCATCATGTCCAGATGGGTCAGTGACCTTCGCGCCTAAATCATGATGAGTACCATCAACCGATGATGATTTACCCAGGTCTACCACAATCTCAAATTTACCATTCACATCAGAAAAACCTGAGCCAACAATATGATCGCTGCCGTCGGCATTTTTGCCATCAATGATATCGACTTGTGAGAATGGGATGTCA
Source organism: Vibrio halioticoli NBRC 102217 (assembly GCF_000496695.1). Taxonomy (GTDB): domain Bacteria; phylum Pseudomonadota; class Gammaproteobacteria; order Enterobacterales; family Vibrionaceae; genus Vibrio; species Vibrio halioticoli. Next base: position 220 of record NZ_BAUJ01000101.1, on the reverse strand, counting down.
GTACTGCCAGTGATCGATGGTGTTGGGTTCGACGTAATACCATCGGTGTGATCGATACCGGTATCGGTACTTCCAGTAAGTCCTGTCAGTGTCACCGTTGGCGTGGTCAGTGTTATTGCCGGAGCGATTGGCGCCATTGGCGTCAATTGCGCTTGAGTAGGAACGTTATTAGTTACTGTTGGCTGAGCACCTACCACTGACGCCGCTGTTACTGTCGCCG
>NZ_BAUJ01000102.1 GCF_000496695.1 Vibrio halioticoli NBRC 102217 | reverse complement strand
CTCAACACCATCAATCACTGGCAGTACTGACATCCCATTCTCACAAGTCGATATCATTGATGGTAAAAATGCCGACGGCAGCGATCATATTGTTGGCTCAGGTTTTTCTGATGTGAATGGTAAATTTGAGATTGTGGTAGACCTGGGTAAATCATCATCGGTTGATGGTACTCATCATGATTTAGGCGCGAAGGTCACTGACCCATCAGGACATGATGGACAGACAACGACCACTACACCGATTTTGATTGACCAGCATACCACTCAGCCAACGGTTGATTTGAATGCCACTTCAGACAGTTTTGGTGGTACGGGTACCAATACTGACAACATCACCAATATCGCAAACCCGACTTTAACATTGGGTAATATCGATACAGACGCTCAACAAGTTGAGGTGTTTGTGGATGGCCATTCTATTGGTGATGCTGCTATCCAGAATGGTGTTTGGCAGGTTACTGTACCTAAATCTTTCATGGGTGAAGGCGATCACGATATTACCGCAACAGTGACTGATGTGGCGGGCAACACCAGTACTTCAAATGCTTTGACTGTGACGATTGATCAGCATGTCGTTGCGCCGGACGCCACAGATACCGTTACCGAAGATAGCAAAGTGACCGCGACGGGTGATGTTAACCCACACGGTGAAGTAGGCGATGTAGTCACTGTCATCAATACCGATGGTAAGCATGGTCACTTTGATGTGAATGCGGATGGGACTTACACCTATACGCTTGATAACAAAGCCGCTCAACACCTCGCGCAAGGTGAATCTGAAACAGACAGCGTTAAGTACACAGTGACTGATACGGCGGGTAATACCAGTACGGGTGAAATTACCGTCACTATCCATGGCAGTAACGATATCCCATCACTGCAGATCGCTCAAAGTGCCAATACCACCGGTACGCTCAGCACAATCGATGTTGATACAACCGATACACATACCTATGACGCAGTCGGTGGCACCACTACAGGCAGCTGCGTTGTAGCCCACGGCACGTTCGGTGATTTAACGCTTGATAATGCAACAGGCGTCTATAGCTACACAATGCACGCCGATGCCATTCATCAAGGCATGAACTACGACGCGAACTCCGGAAAGTACACGGGACAAGATACCTTTGAGGTCAGCACCGATGATCATCATGGAGGCAAGGACTCGCAGTTCTTAACCTTCAATCCAACGGCGACAGTAACAGTGGCGTCAGTGGTTGGCCAGCAGCCAACAGTAACTAATAACGTTCCTACTCAAGCACAATTGACGCCGATGGCGCCAATAGCTCCGGCAATAACACTGACCACGCCAACGGTGACACTGACAGGACTTACTGGAAGTACCGATACCGGTATCGATAATACTGATGGTATTACGTCTAACCCAACACCATCAATCACCGGCAGCACTGATATCCCATTCTCACAAGTCGATATCATTGATGGCAAAAATGCCGACGGCAGCGATCATATTGTTGGCTCAGGTTTTTCTGATGGGAAGGGCGATTTTGAGATTGTGGTAGACCTGGGTAAATCATCATCGGTTGATGGCACTCATCATGATTTAGGCGCGAAGGTCACTGACCCATCAGGACATGATGGACAGACAACGGCAACAACAGCGATAGTGATTGACCAAAATGTTGCTGCGCCGGATGCCACAGATACCGTTACTGAAGATACTAATGTTATTGCGACAGGTGATGTTAACCCGCAAGGCGAAGTGGGTGACGTAGTCACTGTCATCGATGCTTATGGCAAGCACGGGCACTTTGATGTGAAGGCGGATGGGACCTATACCTATACGCTTGATAACAAAGCCGCTCAACACCTTGCGCAAGGTGAATCTGAAACAGACAGCGTTACATACACGGTGACTGATACGGCGGGCAA
>NZ_BAUJ01000103.1 GCF_000496695.1 Vibrio halioticoli NBRC 102217 | reverse complement strand
CGATTGGTATAAAGCCAACAAAAAGCACCGAATCAGCATTTAGCTCATTCGGTGCTTTTTTAATATCATCTATTTAGCGATTCGATAGCTGTAAAAAAGCCTCTTTCACTGGATCACTTTTCATTATTCGGCCATGCCCCAAACCTGTTGTGGCGATCAAAGTGACCTTCTCTGCTTGTTGCGAAACACGTTGCGACACATCAAAACGAGTAAATCGGTCGCCTTCATCGTGCACGATTAAAGTGGGTGTTTGCCTTAGTTTTAGTTTGCCGTAAGGATCAATAGTCGCAATTGGGTAATGATATTCGGCACTCACCTCAGCAACCACCTCTTCAAACAATTTCATTGAATACCCAGAACGCTTCACGCTAGTAAATAGGTTATCCAAATACTCAAGTACCGGCGCAATCAGCAACAAAGGACATTGGTTTGCTTTAACATGTTTACACTCAATCGTCGAAGCGGTTCCCATACTGTGCGCAATAATGCCAGCTACCTCATCAACACTGTCTAAAATGGCTTCTAAGCCTTCTACAAATGCAGGAATATGCCCATAGGCACCGCCACTACTGCCATGCGCAGGTTGATCGTAGGCAAGTGCGGTGAAACCAGACTTAGCTATAAATTCCATTAACGGAAAAAACTGATTGGCCGTACCCGACCAACCGTGATTTAGCACCCATAACGGGCCTTCACCTAATGTATATGTAGTTAAATCGCCATGCGCTGATTTCACCTTCCCCTGAAGCATCGCCTCGGGTTGTGGATTCTTCGGCGCGCTACGCACCGGAGTGAGTAAAAGTTGTCTTGCTAGCTTGCGCGCATGACTAGGAGCAACGCGGTGATGAATACGAGTTCCCGCATTGACCAAAGAGCGACGCAAGTTAAATTTCTGAGAGGTATTAAAGTAGATTTTGTCGCTCATATTGACTCGTGATGAACTGATGTGGATGGGCTATTAAAGCATAGAAAACGGTAAAGCATCTGCGGCATTTAATGAATCTGTGTCAGACCCATTTATCTCTTCAACTAAATTAAGCTAAAGCCCCAAACAAAAGCACTAGCTAAACACTTGTAATACGTTCAGCACAGCAAGTACCACAATGGTTGCAAATGTGGCAATCATGCCATATTTACGACCTTGCATTGTGCCGTTTAGCACCGCAAAACCGTGCGCAGCACGCCCAACGATAAACACCACACCCAACAAATGAATCAGCCACAGTGATGCGCCATTAAACTCGGCAAGCATCAATAATAATAAGCCAATAGGAATGTATTCAGTGGCGTTGCTGTGCGCGCTCCTAGCAATAGCCAGTTCTTTTACTTGTCCGTCAGAGTGGGAAACCTGATGCTTGCGACGCTGTTTAATTACCTGTACTGATAAATAACAGATCCAAACAGCCAACACAGCGGCGTAAAGGGAAGTGATCATAAGACTCCATTCTCAAAAAACACTAAAGGTGATGCGTCATTGTTAAACCCTACAGCGGAACTCTCAAGTGAATATTGAGCAATATTGTAACAAACTCAATCACACACTACTTGATAAGCGCTTTGGATTAACAAGTTATTTACCTAATAGTATCCTTTAAGAAACAACAAAATCAACCGCATAATCATCAACAAATAGAAAAATCTTCGGCTTTACAGTTATACCAATCG
>NZ_BAUJ01000104.1 GCF_000496695.1 Vibrio halioticoli NBRC 102217 | reverse complement strand
GGGTAATACCAGTACGGGTGAAATTACCGTCACTATCCATGGCAGTAACGATATCCCATCACTGCAGATCGCTCAAAGTGCCAATACCACCGGTACGCTCAGCACAATCGATGTTGATACAACCGATACACATACCTATGACGCAGTCGGTGGCACCACTACTGGTAGCAGCGTTGTAGCCCACGGCACGTTCGGTGATTTAACGCTGGATAATGCAACAGGCGTCTATAGCTACACAATGCACGCTGATGCCATTCATCAAGGCATGAACTACGACGCGAACTCAGGAAAGTACACGGGACAAGATACCTTTGAGGTCAGCACCGACGATCACCATGGTGGTAAGGACTCACAGTTTTTAACCTTTAATCCAACAGCGACAGTAATGGCGGCGTCAGTGGTTGGCCAGCAGCCAACAGTAACTAATAACGTTCCTACTCAAGCGCAATTGACGCCGATGGCGCCAATCGCTCCGGCAATAACACTGACTACCCCAACGGTGACGCTGACAGGGCTTACTGGAAATACCGATACCGGTATCGATCATACTGATGGTATTACATCAAACCCAACACCATCGATCACTGGTACTACTGACATCCCATTCTCACAAGTCGATATTATCGATGGCAAAAATGCCGATGGCAGCGATCATATTGTTGGCTCAGGTTTTTCTGATGGGAATGGTAAATTTGAGATTGTGGTAGACCTGGGTAAATCATCATCGGTTGATGGCACTCATCATGATTTAGGCGCGAAGGTCACTGACCCATCAGGACATGATGGACAGACAACGGCAACAACAGCGATAGTGATTGACCAAAATGTTGCTGCGCCGGATGCAACAGATACCGTTACTGAAGATACAAATGTTATTGCGACAGGTGATGTTAACCCGCAAGGCGAAGCGGGTGACGTAGTCACTATCATCGATGCTGATGGTAAGCATGGGCACTTTGATGTGAAGGCGGATGGGACCTATACCTATACGCTTGATAACAAAGCCGCTCAACACCTTGCGCAAGGTGAATCTGAAACAGACAGCGTTAAGTACACTGTGACTGATATGGCGGGTAATACCAGTACGGGTGAAATTACCGTCACTATCCATGGCAGTAATGACGTTCCTGAACTGCATATTACGCAAAGCACGAATACCACCGGTACGCTCAGCACAATCGATGTTGATACAACCGATACACATACCTATGACGCAGTCGGTGGCACCACTACTGGTAGCAGCGTTGTAGCCCACGGCACGTTCGGTGATTTAACGCTTGATAATGCAACAGGCGTCTATAGCTACACAATGCACGCCGATGCCATTCATCAAGGCATGAACTACGACACGAACTCCGGAAAGTACACGGGACAAGATACCTTTGAGGTCAGCACCGATGATCATCATGGAGGCAAGGACTCGCAGTTTTTAACCTTTAATCCAACGGCGACAGTAACAGCGGCGTCAGTGGTTGGCCAGCAGCCAACAGTAACTAATAACGTTCCTACTCAAGCACAATTGACGCCAATGGCGCCGATAGCTCCGGCAATAACACTGACTACGCCAACGGTGACGCTGACAGGGCTTACTGGAAATACC
>NZ_BAUJ01000105.1 GCF_000496695.1 Vibrio halioticoli NBRC 102217 | reverse complement strand
TGAAGTGACCCCTTAAAGTTGGACATTTCTGTTAAGCTGCTTTCAAGGCCTGATTTCGATACTCTATCGGAGTCAGGCCTTTTAATTTCACTTTAATTCGTTTGGTATTGTAGTACTCGATGTATTCGTCAATATGAGCTATCAGATCATCGGCATCTTCAAAGTACTGGTTGTGGTACATTTCTGTTTTCAGCAAGGCAAAGAAATTCTCTGCAACTGCATTATCTAGACAGTTTCCTTTCCGTGACATGCTCTGCGTTAAGCCACTTTCAGATAGTTTTTTCTGATATTTCTTATGCCTATATTGCCACCCTTGATCGCTATGAACGATTGGTTTAGCGTTTTCATCTAAAGTCGCAACCGCATCTGTCAACATGTCAGTTACCAGAGGTAGACGTACATTTTTTGCGACCTTATAAGCCACAACTTCCTGTGTGAACAGATCAACGATGGGTGATAGATAGACTTTCTGCTGTTTAACTTTAAACTCAGTGACATCCGTTACCCACTTCTCATCTGGCTTCGTCGCTTCAAAGTCTCGTTCAAGAACATTAGGGGCCACAGTCCCCACTTCTCCTTTGTAAGAGCTGTACCGTTTTGGTCTGACGGTAGACTTCAAGCCTAGTTGACCCATGAGCCGTTGAACCGTTTTGTGGTTAAGCATAACACCCTGTCTTCGTAGCTCTAAGTGAATACGACGATACCCATACCTGCCTTTATGCTCATGGTAAATTTGCCCTATTAGATCCTTTTCATCTTGATACTGTTCGGTGTCGTTATCTGCCTTAGCATGATAATAGAAAATACTTCTCGCTAATTTTAAGGCATGCAAGAGGTATTTTAGTGGATAACGGCTTTTAAGAGCTAGAGCTACGTTCGCTTTTTCTTTGTTCGGCGATGCTTTTCCTGCTCCAGCTCCTCTAACTTTTTTAGAACAGCATTCTCGGCTCGTAAGTAGGCTAATTCCTCTTTTAGCTCCTCTAGCGTCTTTTCATCATCACTTTTTTGTTTGATAAAAGGGTGCTTACTCATTGGTGGTTGTCCTCTGCTACGTTCAAGCCCCTGAATACCATATTGTTTGTACTGTTTAAGCCAAACGGAGAGTGTTCCAGGGGAGGAAAAATTTAATACCGCACTAGTGTGGTTAATAGACCAGCCATTCGTCCACATTTTTTTTAACGCATGCAACTTGGTTTGAGCATTTTTAGCAAAATCATGAGGCTTAAACGAATCAGAACCATGAATCTCAAACACTTTTCCCCAGTAACGTATTATGGGTGGTGCAATGGAGTAGGTGTGAGAAAGATCGTGAGATGAACACTCACCCAGTAAAAATTGTTTAGCGACCGCACACTTGAATGCTCGGCTATATTTGGACATAAAAAGACCCCCAATAATCGGTGTCCAACTATTGGGGG
>NZ_BAUJ01000106.1 GCF_000496695.1 Vibrio halioticoli NBRC 102217 | reverse complement strand
GAGGCTGTAACAGATTCTGTGTAATTGCCATTTAGTTAATGTACTTTTCAAGACGTTCCTCGAACTCGATAATAAACCGACTCATAGCCTGACGCCAGTTTTGAATGGGCATCGTCCATTTCTTGCTGGCGTCTTTGATCGCTAGGTAGACCATTTTCGTTGCGGCTTCATCGCTCGGGAAGATCTTCCGCTTTTTTAATGCTTTACGTATCACACTGTTGAGAGATTCAATAGCATTAGTTGTGTAGATAGCCCTACGGATATCTTCAGGGTAGTTAAACAGCGTGTTGAGGTTCTGCCAATGATTACGCCAGGACTTAGAGATTTGTGGATATTGACTATCCCAGGCTTCGCCAAAGCGCTCTAGCTCTAATAAAGCTTCATCTTCTGTAGCTGAGCGGTATACACGCTTTAGGTCAGCTGTGACGGCCTTATAATCTTTCCATGACACATACTTTAACGAGTTTCTTACCATATGGACGATACACAACTGAATATGTGTTTGAGGAAAAACCGTGTTGATGGCATCAGGAAAACCCTTTAATCCATCCACACAAGCAATAAGAATGTCTTCAACACCACGCTGATTGAGCTCAGTTAAAACACTCAACCAAAACTTAGCGCCCTCGTTTTCTGCTATCCACATGCCCATGAGTTCTTTCTGACCATCAGTGTTAATACCTAGAGCGAGGAAGATCGACTTATTGATAATACGTTTGTCTTGGCGGATCTTGACCACAATACAATCGAGATAAACGATGGGATAAATAGCATCAAGCGGCCTAGATTGCCACTCAACTATTTCTTCGATCACAGCATTTGTCACTCGTGATACGAGGCTGGGTGATATCTCTGCGCCATACCATTCATCGAAAGCATTGACGATATCGCGAGTACTCATTCCTTGGGCATAAAGCCACAAGATTTTGTCATCCATAGAGGTAAAACGTGATTGGTGTTTTTTGACCAGTTTGGGTTCAAACGAGCCTAGGCGATCCCGAGGAGTATTGAGTTCAAACTCTCCATCTTCGGTTTTTACGCGTTTACTGCTCTTGCCATTGCGGTAATTATTCGACTTAGAGGATTGATGTTTTTCATAGCCAAGATGCTCATCCATCTCAGCATTGAGAGCAGCCTCAACCGTAATTTTCTTCAGCATTTGGCTGAACTCAGTTAAGTCTTCAGGAGTTTTAATTCCTTTAGCTGCTTCCTTAGCGAAAGCTTCAAGTTGTTTCTTATTCATATTGCCTATCCTTAGCCTTTAAGGCTTAGTTTAGGCAATTACACAGAATTTAGGACAGTCTCC
>NZ_BAUJ01000107.1 GCF_000496695.1 Vibrio halioticoli NBRC 102217 | reverse complement strand
TCTATATTCAGTCTGCGTTTTGAGTACACCATAGCAAATCTGAACCAGTTTCCGCATTGCCGCTCCAAGTGCTTGCATTTTGGTTTTTCCAGCTTCCAGCAACCTTCGTTTCTGTTCTTTAATATCTGGATTGTGAGTGCTTGCGCTTACTGCCGCTAAGAACAATTTAGCACGAACCCTTGACGGGCCAACCTTACTCAATGTCGTTCTACCCTTGAAATTTCCCGATTCGTTTAACCTAGGGATGAGCCCAACAAAAGCTGCGGCCTGCTTTGCACTAGAGAACTGTTTGGCACTGAATAAATAAACAAGCTCACGAGATATGACCTTACCAACACCAACGACACTTTGTAATAACTGATGGTTTTTCTTCATGATAGGATCTGAGCTGATAGTTAGGTCAATCTCTTGTTCAATAGAGGCTATTTCCTCATTAATTATGCTAATGATACGTTTTATTGAGCCTATTACTCGTTCATGGGCACCACTAATTTCACTGGCTTCCAAACGATTAGATTCTCTCAATCGGTCCTTTTCTAAAGCTGAAAGACGGCGAGATAATGACTTGATATTACGGGTGTTTAAATCATCAGGAACCCAATGGTGAGCTCGATTTCCCTGGGCGTCACCATATAAAGCAAGCATATAAGAATCTGTTTTATCTGTCTTATGCGTAAGCCCAAGCGACTGGGAAAATTTTTTCGCCTTACCTGGATTTGATATAAATACCTTAAAGCCAGCTAAATGAAGATAAAGTGCTATAGATTCATGGTAAACACCTGTCGATTCCATCGTAATCAAAATATCTTGCGCTTTACACCTTGAAAACTTTAGCAACCAGGCACTTATTTCAGGTTGAATCTCTTTTTTATTCTGAAACTTGCGATATTTTTGACCGCTCTTGGTTTGATCGTGCAGTAAACAGATATCTAAACTTTTTTTACTAACATCAATTCCAACATTTACACTCATATCAACGACTCCACTTGTACATTCAGCATCATTAGCCAGGCAGCTACGCGCTCGGATACCATCCAGTATTTGAGTAAGTAAAATCAGGGGATAATCTACAGAACAATGTCGAGCATTATGTGGTCAAGCATCCTCACTGATTTTAGAGCTTGGAGATAGCTAATCACCCAAAGCTTCAACATACAAGTGGTCAACAAATACCGGACACTATTTTAAGCCGATTTTCGGCAGTAACCGGCGAAACCCCATCATTTGCTTGATGTGGCCGCTGTCGATTGTAATAGTT
>NZ_BAUJ01000108.1 GCF_000496695.1 Vibrio halioticoli NBRC 102217 | reverse complement strand
CCCGAATTCAACTCTGAAGTGCGACACTCTCTAAAATATCAAGCAACCTTTGCTAACTCTTTAAAAATCACTGCTGGTTGCTTGAACCCTAAACATTTTTTTGGTCGAAGATTGATCCTGGATTGAGCAAACGCTATATCGTCATCTTTCACCGTTCTCAAGTCTGTTCCCTTCTTTACATACTGCCTAAGCAGGCCGTTAGCATTCTCATTTGCTCCTCGCTCATATGAGCAATATGGGTGCGCAAAGTACACCTTAGCATCCAATGCTTCGCCAATCTTTTGGTGTCCAGCAAATTCTCGGCCATTATCTGCTGTGATCGTATGTACGTGTTCCTTATAAGGCATCAGCATTTCAATTGTTGCTTGGGTTACAGCTTCTGCTGATTTTGACGACGCTTTTTTCACGAGATAGAACCGAGTTTTTCGTTCCAAAAGAGTCACCATCGCCCCTGTACCTTGCTTACCTAATACAGTGTCAATTTCCCAATCCCCAAAGCGTTCACGGCTATCCACAATTGATGGTCGTTCATCAATTGATACTGCATTTTTTATCGCTGGAGCCTTATCTTTCAATCCCTTACGGTATCGTTTGTGTCCTTGCCTTAAATGACGGTAGAGCTTCCCACCTTGGTGTTTATCGCGTGCAACATAACGATAAATCCATTCATGGCTAACACATGCACCTACTTTTGTCAGTACATTGGCGATTTGCTCGGGACTCCAATCTATACCAAGCAATTCTCGAATAAACTCGATGCGTTCGATCGGTATTCGATACTTGCGAGCGGCTTTACGTCTTGCAACAGAAGAGTTTTGAGCTGCTTCTGGGCAGTATTGGTTTTGTTTTCGATTTCGTTCTAGCTCTCGGTACACCGTTGAACGGTGGCACTTCACTTTTCTGGCAATTTCAGAGATTGAAATTCCCAGTTCCAAAAGGGTAGAAATCTGATATCTTTTCCCCTCGGTCAACTGCTGATAACTCATGGTAGTACTGCTTGTTTCTTTGGCGAGAAGAGCGTACCACTTTCAGCAGTTGGCTTCCTCTTCTACACCTTTCCATGAGTGTCGCACTTATTATCTGAAATCGGG
>NZ_BAUJ01000109.1 GCF_000496695.1 Vibrio halioticoli NBRC 102217 | reverse complement strand
TAAGTAATGAAATCACATTACTTATCGTCAGCTTTCCAAATTGTTAAAGAGCGAGATTTTTTAGCCATACAGCTATAAAACCATTTTCTAATCACTTTCGGTAAATCGCTTAGGCGACAAAAATCCCAACCAGTATCAATTTCTTGTTCTGGTTTGGAATAACTTTCCAAAAATAGTTAGAGAATGGTGGGCGATACTGGGCTCGAACCAGTGACCCCCTCCTTGTAAGGGAGGTGCTCTCCCAACTGAGCTAATCGCCCACATTTTATTGTTCAGTGGTATGAACATTTCTAAGAATGGTGGAGCTATGCGGGATCGAACCGCAGACCTCCTGCGTGCAAGGCAGGCGCTCTCCCAGCTGAGCTATAGCCCCATCTTAGATTCATTTTCTGCCAAAAGGAGAAAATGGTGGGTCGTGCAGGATTCGAACCTGCGACCAATTGATTAAAAGTCAACTGCTCTACCAGCTGAGCTAACGACCCAATGGTATCCCGTAGGGGAGTCGAACCCCTGTTACCGCCGTGAAAGGGCGGTGTCCTAGGCCTCTAGACGAACGGGACACTAGGTTTACTTTCACTTTTAAAAAGCGAAAACAAACTGTTGAAATGTCTTGGGAGACATTTCTA